>CANIGN010000044.1 GCA_947467125.1 Bacteriovoracaceae bacterium
ATCGTCTGCAATACGCTCAGAAACTCCACTTTCACCTAATTTTTTGGGAATCCATCGAAGATGCTTTTTCATGACATCTAAGCGATGAGGATCTTGCAATAAATCTAACGTTTCCCCAGCTAAGCGACGAGGATTTAAATCTGCTTGAAGCAATTCGGGGATGACTCTTTTTTGAAGTAAAATATTGGGCAAGCCTGCAAAAGCATTCGGATCGCTAAAATAATTACTCAGAGACTTTAAAATCTTCACAGATAGAAAATTTAACTTATACATCAAGACGTGAGGCAATTGATAATAAGCCGCTTCTAAACTCGCCGTTCCCGAAGTGATCCAACCAAAATCGCTCGCCATTAAACTTGCGTGATTTTGAAAAGATAATTTCCAATCAGTTTTTAAAAGTTCAGCCATCTTGCGCTGATATTTAGAACTTAGTTGCTGATTTAATTCTTCAAGAGTCCAACTCGGAGCTAAAGTTAAAAGTCCCGCCCATGACTGACGGAGCCCCCACTTTTCTTGATATTTTTTTAATTGCTCCCACGCATCGATCATCAATGGCAAATTACTTCTTATTTCACCTTTTCGAGAACCAGGGAACAAAGCCAATATCTTTTCATTCTCATTAATTTTTAAGATTTCGCGAGCGCCTCTGCGATTACGCGGAGGCAAACTATCTCTCAAGGGATGTCCCATAAAGCGAGCATCCACACCTTGCTCACGAAAAATTCCCTCTTCAAATGGAAGTGCGGGGTAAAGCCTACGCAACCATTTTTTCATCGTGTGAATTCGACCTTCACGCCACGCCCACACTTGAGGCGCTACAATATAATCAACAGGCTTGCCTTGTTTTTTTGCAACCTGAGCAAGCTTAAAATTAAAATCTGGAAAATCAACGCAAATCAACGATTGAGAATCAGACAAAGAAGTTGATAAAGTGTTTAAAGCTCCAAATATTTTTTTAAAGTTTCTTAACACCTCGACCAAACCGACGACAGCGACATCTTTTGCGTTCACCAATAAGCGCACACCTTCATGCTGACTCAACGGCCCCGCCAAACCCCAAAACTCATATTCTCCAGGAGCCTTCAAATTAATATTTTTAATAATTTTTGAAAGCAATTGATCCCCACTCGGATCTCCCGCAGAGACAAGAATCTTTTTAGGCAAAGAGACGGCTTCAGTTTGCACTACTCAACAACCCTCATAACCTTTAACACTTCATCAATAATTTCATGTGTTCTTAAAACACTTCGGCTTTTGACACCTAAAGTAGAAAGATCTGTCAAATCGTACTTGCCTTTATAAACTCCATTTTTAATCGTCGAGAAGAATGTCATCAATTCCAGTTCAATGGGTAATCCAGCTGAACCCAAACGAGAAGTGGCATCAAAAGCATTCAGGTTACTTCCCACTTTTGTAAAACGCTGAAAGCTCTGTTTTCTAAAGTCCAAAGTTCCATGCCATTGTGGACCTGTGATCTCCCAATCATGCATAGACGTGGTCGACAAACGACTTGCAAAAAAGCGGCAGATTCCGCCACTTTCCAACTCAAGAGCGATACTGACCCAATCAAAGTAATTGGAACGAACCTTACGGCCCCATGAACGAACGGACTTAATCGGAGAAAGCCCAAAAACTTCATCCAACATCACAAACATATCGATATCTTCAACGACGTAATCAAAAACAATATCCACGTCCGAAGCTCTTGGAACAAAAGGCCCCGTTCTCATGGAGTTAATGGTCCACGGCCCCTTTGAGGGTTTAAACTCTCTCCACAAATGCGCCAAGGTCCAACGCAAAGGTAAAATAACTTGAACGTGCTTGCTCTTTGCTCGAGCTTTTTCACGAATGAGCTGAGCTTCTTTTGCACTAAACGCAAGAGGCTTTTCCACAAGGCAATGCAATCCACTGTCGAGAACTTGCAAAACCGTTTCCACTCGAATTTGAGCCGGAACAGTCACCATTGCAAAGTCGCAGGAGCCTTCAAAATTCTTTTTGAAATCAGCCAAGTTACTGTAAGCAGGAATTTTTTCTCCCACTAACTGCTGAAAAACTCTCGCTTTGGAAGCATCAGGATCAACGATTGCCGCTAAACGTACATTCAAACGCTTACCTGCGATCATGATGTCTTTTAAAAATGAACGACCGACGTTCCCCGCACCGACTAAAACAAAATTCTGCATCGCCGCTTTTGCCATTTTAATACTTCCTCTAATTCCTCATAATGCCGACTTTGGATGTTTTCACAAAATCTTCAAATTTATCAAAAACGCTTTTTCCTGAAAATTGCGAATGAAGTTTTTCCATTTGCTCTTTTAAAGTTTTTTCTTTGTTCAAATAAAGTGCTTTATAAATCTCTTTTACGATTCGAATATCTTCTTCAGAATATCCCGCACGCTTCATTCCCACTAAATTGGGTCCTGTAATCTCACAATATTCTTTCGCACATAAAAAATGTGGGAGATCTTTCATATATCGAGTTAATCCCGCAGAATACGTAAAACTTCCAATGCGCACAAACTGAGCGACTCCACAAATGCCACTGATCAACGCATTATCAAAAACAGTCACGTGACCCGCAAGGCCTGTGTGAGACGCGATCGTAATTTTATTTCCGAGCTGGCAGTCATGAGCAACGTGTACATTAGACATGAGGTAATTATCACTTCCTACTTGAGTCAGACCGCCTGCCTTAGTGCTTCCTCGATGAATCTGCACTCCTTCACGAAAAACGTTTCGATCGCCTATGACTGCGCGAGCCTGAAGAGCTTCATCTTTTATAACTTGCGGAGGAGCTCCAATGGAACAGTAAGGAAAAAACTCATTGAGCTCTCCGATTTCACTTTGTCCCCAAATACAAACATGAGACTGAATTTTCGTTCCATTTCCGATACGAGCTCCCGCTCGAATATGTGAATAAGGCCCCACTTCAACATCAAGACCCAACTCCACACCTTCTTCTACGATCGCTGTCGGATGAATTTTTGAATGAATCTTCATAAGTCTACCTTCTGCCCCTTCAACGCTTCTTTCATAACTGCATAAATCTCGGGAAGCTTATCTTGAATAGCCATAATCTTAAGATCCCTCCGAATAGGTCTCGCGGGTACACCCCTCAATTGAGATCCAGACTCCACATCGCTTCCAATAGCCGAGAAACCTCCGACTTGAACTTGATTCCCGACAGTGAGATGACCCTTGCTTACGACAAGCCCACCCAAAGTTACAAAGTCACCCATGATCGTAGATCCCGCAAGACCTACCAATCCACACAAAATATTATATTTTCCTAAACGACAATTGTGACCGATTTGAACCACGTTATCCGTCGCTGAAAAATCTCCGATGACTGTATCTTCTAAAACACCACGATCGATTGCAACAAAAGAACCAAGTCGCACGCCATCTCCCACCACCACTCGACCCACATGAATACGATGTCGGGGATATGGGCTCTTAGGATATTTAATGAAACCAAAACCCTGGCCGCCAAGACTTACGGGACCTCGAAAATAACAATCATTTCCGATAATCGTGTCATCGGCGATACGACTTCCGCATCCAATACGTGTTCGAGAACCAATTCTTACACGTGCTCCAAGGCGAACGCCTGCTTCAAGAACCACTCCCTCTCCGATTTCACAATCAGGTCCGATGACAACTCCCGTTTCACATTTTACGTGAGAATATTTTTGGGAAAGCTCTTGGATCTCTTGAGGAGTCCCACTCCATTCCACTGGAGCAAGTTTTTGGAGCAAAAGATCAAGCGCGGCTTCTGGAGCCTCAACAGCTAATTCATTTGGAGCGAGGGGAGTTGATTTTTTGAGATCACGAAACACCATTCCCCAACTGGAGGAAACTTCGCCATTTTTTAAATGGTAACAAAAGTTTTGAAGTGAGGGGTTTTGAAAAGATGAGGAGAGAGGAATCTCTAGCTCTTGCCAGTTTTTCTCCAAACAAGAGCTCTCTGAAACTTTAAAGTTAAAGTTTTCTTTTTTTAAAAAATCTAAAAAATCCTTAAGCGTGCGAAAGCAATCTCTTGGTTTAAATAAAAGAGTTGAATCCATTCACGCTTATGACCTTATTTATTTTCTTACTTGTTTTTACTGTCGTATCTTGAAACTAACTTTTCAGTGAGATCGATTTTATCTGTCGCAAAAAGTAAACCAGCTTTGCTTTCGAAAACCATTTCAACGCCTGCTTCTTTACCCACATCTACCATCATCTCAGACAAACCTTTGATGATCGGTTGAGTTTCTTTAATCTCTTCTTGTTGCATTTCAACTTGAGCGGCTTGGTTAGACTGTTGAAGCTCAGCATACTTTTGTTGCAAAGCCATCATTTGTTCGCCTTTAGCTTTTTCGCTCAACACAACACTTTTCTTTTTGAATTCTTCTTGAGCAGTTTCGAAATCTTTTTTCTGTTTATCAAACTTATCTTTTTTCTCTTTGAATTTTTTTTCAAGACGCGCTTTTGCATCGCGACCTTTTTTAACGCCCTGTAAAGCCTTTTCTAAATCGACCACGCCAACTTTAACCGCTGACCATCCCGTTCCCAAAAAAGCCATTGAAGATAAAATGAACAATGTTTTTTTCATCATGGAATCACCCTAAAACTCCCCCTGAAGCAAGTCAAAAGAGGAGCATAGAAAAGCGCCTTTGTGCGTCGGACCTGACACTTAAAGATGACTCAAGA
Organism: Bacteriovoracaceae bacterium; assembly: GCA_947467125.1. Lineage (GTDB taxonomy): Bacteria > Bdellovibrionota > UBA2428 > UBA2428 > UBA2428 > CANIGN01. The sequence continues at coordinate 4,696 of CANIGN010000044.1, forward strand.
ACCTAGAAAGTAGGAGCGATCATGAACTGGAACACACTTTGTCCCTTGGTATTAAACTCTGAGTTGGTCAAAGGGAAGCCCCATTCAAAACGGAGTGGACCCATAGGCGAATACCAACGTATACCCCATCCGTAGTTTGAAAGAAGCGCTGGTCCTTGCTTCGCAATATCTCCATCCCATGAATTACCAATATCGAAAAAAGCCACTGCTCGAATATTCGCTTCTGGAATAAGCGGGAATTCAAGCTCGTGATTCATAATCATCTTATGAGTACCCCCTAGGATATGAGGTAAGACTTTTGGGTTTGAACCTGGACGTGTTCCCGAAAGTCTCTTCACGCTTCCGATAGATCCACCATTGTAGCCTCGCAGAGAGGTCACACCCCCAAGAGTGTAGCGTTCTGAATCGGGCACATTATCTCGATCAAATAAATTAAACAGATAACCAAACTCTAAGCGAGTTCGATAAACCAACTTCCAGGCAACTCGTTTATAAAATCTCAAAGATCCATCAAATTTCTGAAAGGCTCGCCCTCCCAAACCTGCAACTTCAAATCCTGAATAAAAATACCAACCGTTGCTCGGATCCAATCGGTTATTACGAGTATCATAAGTAAGATCTGTCCCCACCGCACTAATAGAAGTGTGAGTGTCTTCTTCTCTCGAAAAAATCGCTATATTGATAGGATCGCTCAAGTTTGTTTTTGAAAAACGGTACTTTCCATCAAGAAGCCAATGTTCTGCAACTTCTTTTCCAAGACGGAAGCTAAAGCCTCGCTGATCTTGAAAATACGTATAATCAGCATCCGCTTGTGGTCCAATTCGACGTCGAGACCAAAACATATTGGTTCCAAACAACCAATCAGAATCAAAAATCTTTGGATCCGTAAAGGTCAAATCAAAGTTCATCGCTTTGCTGGAAGCCCATGAAGTCTGAAGACTGATATCTTGCCCTTTTCCAAACAAGTTACTTTGCATGACTCCAGCCACAATGCTGAAACCTGCATCATTTCCATAACCTGCTTGTAAGTTAATTGTGCCTGTAGGTTTTTCTTTGACCTTAATTTCAAGGTCCATAATGTTGCTTTGATCTTTTCGCGTAGACGTTAAAAACTTAATGTCTTCATCAAAGAAACCAAGGCGACGAATATTTTCTATACTCTTCTTACGCTTTGTTGAATTTGTTATTTCGCCTTCTACAAATTTTAATTCTCGGCGAATAATTTTGTCGTGAGTTTTTGTGTTTCCTGTAACCTTAACCTCACCCCAATAAATCTTGTCGCCTTTTTGAATATCAACTGTCAGAAAAACTTTATGATCGTTGGATTTGATTTCAGGACGCGGGATAACGTTCGCAAACGCATAGCCTTCATCGCCATAAAGGTCCCCTACCGAAAGAAGCCCCTCTTGCATCTGTCCAGTTGAAAAGACGTCTCCGCTTTTCATCCCAAAGACTTCGCGCAATTTTTCTTCAGAAAATTCCACGTCGCCCTTAAACTCGATGTCTTCGAGATAAAACTTCTCTCCCTCTTTAATATCCATCAAAACATCGATGTATCTTCGATCTTGGCTCAAACTTACTCGAGGTTTTGTAATTTTAGACTCAATATATCCTTCGTTGCCATAAAACATGGCGAGGGCATTCACATCGCGTTCAAAGAAATCATCTCTGAACGTTCCACTTCCCGTTGCCCAAGAGAACATATGACCTTCAGATGTGAAAAGAACTTGCTTCAAATCGCCTGTAGAAATCTGCTTGTTACCAAGAAGACTAATTTTTCGAATTCGGACCTGTTCATTCTCTGAAATATAAAACTTAAGATTCACATCAGACGAATCTTTTGAAACAGGAAGTACTTCAAAACGCACCTGAGCAAGATAATAACCTTTGTCTTCGTATTTTTTACGAAGAGCCGAAATGCCTGTTTGAATTTCTGAGTAGCTCAAAACCCTATAGGATTTTAATTTTGTGGCATCTTCCAGATCTTTGTTTTCAAATTCCGTAGATCCAATGTATTCAATCCTTGAAACATAAGGACGCTCGACAACTTTAACGATGAGTTTTTTACCCTCAAGATCAAATTGAATATCTTTAAAGAAGCCTAATGAAAAGATACTCTGAACATCTCTTCGAACAGCCTCGCTTGTGAGGGCCATACCCGGACGCAAGGCCATTTTTTCAATGACCGCAGATTGTTCGATACGCTTATTTCCGCGAACTTCGATTTCTCCAAAAGATTCTGCTTTCGCAGCATAAGGAGTCAGCAAAAAAAGAAAAAAGGCGATCTGAAACAAACGATGAAGGCGCTTAAGAGGTTTATTCAACTGCATTTCTTCAATATTCCGTTCTGGAGAGAGTATTTTGTTTCATAGCGCATGGCGAGTGTTGAGTCATGCGTTACGGACACGAGTGTCATTTTTTGCTCGCGATTAATTTCTAAAAGCAATTCAAGTATTTCAAGCGCTTTTTCGCGATCCAAATTTCCTGTCGCCTCATCTGTGAAAAGTATTCGAGGGCCATTGATGAGAGCGCGAGCAATCGCAACTCTTTGCTGCTCACCTCCAGAAAGCTGTGCAGGAGATTTATGAGCCTTTTCTTCAAGACCTACTCGCTGCATCAAATGCTTTGCTCTTTCTGTAGGCTTTTGACCAAGCAACGAAGCCGGTAACAAAACGTTTTCAAGAGCACTGAGCTCCGGAATCAAATGATGAAATTGAAAAACAAAACCCAACTCCGTTAAACGAATGCGTGCACGCTCTTTTTCACTTAACCGAGAAACTTCTTGACCATGAAGAAAGATTTTCCCCTTATCAGGAGAATCCAACAAACCTAAACAATTTAAAAGAGTCGACTTACCAGAACCCGAAGGCCCCAAAAGAGCCACGCTCTCACCGGAATCAATTTCAAGATCGATTCCGCGCAAGACATGCTCCACAACCCCCGTTTTATAATTCTTAAAGAGCCCTTCTACTTTAATCATATTTCTTCATCGCCTGTGACCTAACACCTCAACAATTTTCATGCGCGAAAGCAAGTAGGCAACGCCCCAAGAGATAAAAAGAGCACTTGCGACTCCAAACAAATACACCCCTAACTGCTCTGGCCATGAAAACGAAAAGACCAAATGATCTAAATTATAAACTTCGGGTGGCAATCTGATAAGCTTTCCCTTTTCAAACAAAAGTGCGGCCGCTCCAGAACCGATCATTCCCAAGCTGCTTCCCAACAATCCAATCATAAAACCCTGAATCAAAATCCAGCGCCTCATCTGAAGTGGCGACATACCCAAAGCTCGTAAGGTCATCATGTCTTTATCTCTTTCAAAAAAAATCACAAACAACGCAGCCGCAACATTCAAACAAGCCGCAAGAGTTAAAAATCCCAGGACAACACTCAAAACAGCGCGATCAAATCCCAAGCCTTTAAAAAAATTTCGATTTTGCTCTTTCGAAGTTTTAACCAGAGGCTGCGCATCTCGAAGCGTTTCCTTGATGAGTTTCTGAAGGACCGAGACTTCACTCATAAGAGCCACTTCATCATTGGGTGAAATCTTGGGATAAAAACGCAAGCCCAAGTAATCTCCCGGACGCTCCATCAGAGTTTTGCCTGAAGCCTTCAAATAACAACGAAGAGAAAGATCATCCAAAATCACTCGACGAGCATCGAGCTCTTGAAGCCCAAAACTTTTAATAGCGTTCACTTTTACGTTTAAACTTCCTTTAAGAAGTCCTGGTAAAAGAATTTTTAAATTTTGCCCGGCTTGGACTCCCAAACTTTCTGCTAAGTTTTGTCCAATCGTCAAAAGTGGAATTTCATTTGTATTATTATTTAAATTAGAACATTGCTGACTCGCACCCCACATGCGACGCCCCTCAAGCATCACGCCACGACCCGTCTTCGGACCGACTAAAAGCCCCTGACCTTGCCAGTAACTTTCCACAGGATAAGAAATTTTTTGAGCAAGTAATTCATGCTCTTTTTCCGAGCGCCATCCAGATTTATATGACAGCGGTCCAAAAAAATCAGACACACCCAAAGCTAATTGCGTTTCAAAACCCGTCACGAGTGCGCGAACAAAACTCAAAGCTCCCACACCAAGGGCACCCGAAATGAGAGCAACCCACAAAGAAGCCCCCATAAGATAAGAGGCTTTTCTAATTTCTTGTCCGGCTTTTTTTTGACCAAAAAGCCACTTGTAAGTGAGAAGCCACCACTCTTTTGTCAGCACTCCAGAAGATTATCCGAAGTATCTCTTTGTAGCTAGGCTAGGACTCTCTTGGATAAGAAAAAAGAGTCTCTTAGCTTTCAGTTCGCAATTGAGGAAACAAAATGACATCGCGAATACTCGGAGCATTTGCGACAAGCATCACAAGACGATCGATTCCAATTCCTTCACCGGCAGTCGGTGGCATTCCATATTCAAGAGCGCGAATATAATCTGCATCATAATCTGTCGCTTCATGGTTGCCCGCATCTTTTTCTTTGAGTTGATCGAGGAAGCGATTTTTTTGATCGTCTGGATCATTCAACTCATTAAATCCGTTTGCAATCTCCACACCATTGATGAACAACTCAAAACGATCAGTCACATCAATACCGAGTGCGGAAGGCTTTTCACTTCTGCGCGCCAAGGGAGAAACCTCTACAGGATAATCCGTAATAAATGTTGGCTGAATTAATTTACGATCAACTTCTTCGTCAAAGATTTTTGTCAAAAGCGCGCCTAAGCCTTCTCGGCCCGATGTCGCAATTCCTTTTGATTTTAAATGTTGAATAATTTGATCAGAGCTCTTGAGATCGCCCTTGAAACTTGAAAATTCTTTGACCGCATCTTCCATGCTCATACGGCGCCAAGGACGCTGAAAAGAAAGCTTAGTTCCTTGATAATCAATCTCTTCACTCCCGCGAAGATCTTTCATGATATTCGTCACCAACTCTTCGGTCATATCCATGAGGTCTTTATAATTGGCATAAGCCATATAAAATTCGAGCATTGTAAATTCAGGATTGTGACGCGGACTAATTCCTTCGTTTCGAAAATTTCGATTGATTTCAAACACTCGTTCAAGACCACCCACAACGAGTCTCTTTAAATAAAGCTCAGGCGCAATTCTCAAAAAAAGCCTGATATCCAATGTGTTGTGATGGGTGATAAAAGGTCTCGCCGCTGCACCTGAAACAAGCGGATGCATCATCGGCGTTTCTACTTCAATAAAATCACGATCATTAAAATAATCACGAACCGCTTTGGTCACTGCCGAACGAATTTTAAAAGTGTTTCGCGTTTCTTCGTTACTAAATAAATCAATATAGCGATGGCGATAACGTTCTTCGACATCTGTCAGTCCGTGGAATTTTTCGGGAGGAGTGTGCAAACACTTCGCCATCACACGCAATTGCGTTGCATGTAAACTTAGCTCACCCGTTTTTGTTCGAAATAAATGTCCCTCAACCCAAACCTGATCAC
>CANIGN010000045.1 GCA_947467125.1 Bacteriovoracaceae bacterium
AAATGTTCAACGGCATCTTTTGCGGCAACGGTCATAATGAGCGCTTGAGGATCCGCAAGGCCAATGTCTTCAGAAGCCGCACGAATGAGTCTTCGAATGATAAAAAGAGGGTCTTCTCCTCCTTCAATCATGCGAGCCATGTAGTAGAGGGCTGCATCTGGATTTGAATTGCGAATGGATTTGTGAAGAGCAGAAATAAAATCATAGTGCTGCTCACCACTTCGATCATAATGGCTTGATGTGAATTGAGCGGCTTCTTCCACATCTTCGACTTCAAGAATTCTTTCTCCCTTTTGTGAGGCACGAAGTGCAGCTTGTTCGAGGGTGCTTAAAAGAACTCGCGCATCTCCTCCGCTCGCAAAAAACAATCTTCTTTTGGCTCCGTCACTCATTCCCAGTGAGGAATTGCCAAGACCCTTTTCTCGATCGCTCAGTGCCCGATCAATAATTTCAATAAAATCTTCTTCTAAAAGTGGTTGAAGTTGCACAACTCTCAGTCGACTGAGTAAGGCTCGATTCAAATAAAAACTTGGATTTTCGGTCGTTGCTCCTACAAAGGTTACTTGACCTGCTTCCACAGCGCCCAGAAGTGCGTCTTGTTGTGAGCTCTTAAAGCGATGAATTTCATCGACAAAAAGCAAAATAGGCCTGAGGGCTCCTTCGGAAGCTTCAAAAACGTTTCTTAAATCTTTCACTCCATCAGAGACAGCGTTGAGATTGATAAGTTCCATCGAGAATTCTTTTGCGAGAAGGCGAGCAAGAGTTGTTTTCCCACAGCCGGGAGGTCCCCAGAGTAGCATCGAGGGAAGAGCCGCTTTTTTTTGGATTAAACTTGCTAAAAAACGACCTTCACCTAACAGATGCTTTTGTCCCACAAACTCCGCCAAGTTTTGGGGCCGCATACGTTCGGCCAAGGGGACAGCTGACATAATCATAGGGTTAGCAGTAATGTTGAGTTGCTGAAAAGAACTTTTTGAATTCTGGCCCTTCAAACGCTATCCTCACAACCATGTCGAATGAGGAAAAAGTGCCTGAAAAAGTTGCCGTTCTTGAGCAGTGGAAAGCCATTGAAGAAAAGTGGCAAAACTACTGGGAAGCTCATCATACTTTTCGGACCACAAATCCTGGAGATCCAGGACACATCGAAAAAAAGTTTTACATTCTCGACATGTTTCCTTATCCATCAGGCGACGGCTTACATGTGGGTCATCCCTTGGGTTATGTCGCGACAGATATTCTTGCTCGCTATAAGCGGATGAAGGGATTCAACGTTCTCCATCCAATGGGCTGGGATGCTTTTGGTTTGCCGGCTGAACAATATGCCATCCAAAAAAAGATTCACCCCGATGTGACGACAAAAAAAAATATTCAAACCTACAAGCGACAACTTCGCTCTATTGGTTTGAGCTATGATTGGTCTCGAGAAATCAACACGACGGATTCAAAGTATTACAAATGGACTCAGTGGATTTTTAAAAAATTAATTGAACGAGGTTTGGCTTATCAAGATGAAGTGGCTGTGAACTGGTGTCCTGCTTTGGGGACTGTTCTTGCAAACGATGAAGTGATCGATGGCAAATCTGAAAGAGGAGGTCATCCTGTTGTTCGAAGGCCCATGCGTCAGTGGATGATGAAAATCACTTCTTATGCTGAGAGATTGTTGAATGATTTAAATGATGTGGATTGGCCAGAAAGCACGAAAGATTTACAAAGAAATTGGATTGGTAAGTCAGAGGGTGCACAGATTCGCTTTGCTTTACAAAAAGATCCGAAAAAATCTTTGGAAGTTTTCACAACAAGACCTGACACCTTGATGGGAGTTACTTTTATGGTTGTGGCTCCAGAGCATCCTCTTGTAGAGCTTTTAACTTCTGATGCACAAAAAGCTGCGGTAAAAAGTTATATTCAAGAAGCTGCTAAAAAGTCTGATCTTCAAAGAACAGATCTCGCTAAATCAAAAACGGGTGTTTTCACGGGTGGCTACGCTCTTCATCCTTTAACTCAAAAAGAAATTCCTGTTTGGGTGGCGGATTATGTTTTAATTAGTTATGGAACGGGAGCGATTATGGCTGTTCCTGCTCATGATGATCGCGATCAGGAATTTGCAAAAACTTTTTCACTTCCAATTGTTGAAGTCATCTCAGAAGAAGGTCTTGTTAAGAGTTCAAACTTTTCAAATTTAAAAGTTGATGGGTTGCCTTTTAAGGAAGCTGCAAAGAAAATCACTCAGTATCTTTCTGAAAAATCTTTAGGAGAAGAAAAAGTCACTTATAAATTACGTGACTGGGTCTTTTCTCGTCAGCGTTATTGGGGTGAGCCTATTCCTGTTGTTTTAGATCCTAAGAATCCTCAAAGTTTTACTCCGGTTAGCGATGCTGAACTTCCTGTGACCCTTCCTTCTGTTGAGAGTTATGAGCCTACAGGGACGGGTGATTCTCCTTTGTCTGCTGTGAAAAATTGGATTTCGTACAATCAAAATGGATTGGAGGGAATTCGAGAAACAAACACGATGCCGGGAAGCGCGGGTTCAAGTTGGTATTGGCTTCGCTACATGGATCCTCAAAACGATGAACACGCGTGGGGTAAAAGTGCAGAGAAATATTGGGGCCCTGTAGATCTTTACATGGGCGGGCAAGAGCATGCGGTTGGGCATCTTTTGTATTCTCGTTTTTGGCACAAGGTCTTTTTTGATATGGGACTTGTTTCGACGAAGGAACCTTTTCAAAAGCTGATTCACCAAGGACTTATTCAAGGTGAAGATGGCGAGAAGATGAGTAAGAGCCGTGGAAACGTTGTCAACCCGGATAAGGTGATTGCAGATTATGGTTCAGATACATTTAGGCTTTTTGAAATGTTTTTGGGGCCAATTGAAAAAAGCAAACCTTGGCAAACTTCGAGTATCGAGGGAGTCTTTCGCTTTTTAAATCGTTTTTGGAAATTGGCTGTTGATTTAGAAAGTGGAAAGTTAAGCTCCAGTGTGGTCGATGAGCCGGAAGATAAGTGGTCAGATAAATTACGACATCTTCATCACAAAACGATCAAGACTGTAAGTGAAGATATTGAGCGAATGTCTTTTAACACGGCCATTTCGAGCTTCATGATTTGCTTGAATGAGCTTCAAGAAATTTCTCCCAATAAAATTCCACGTGATTTTTTAAAAATATTAACTTTATTAATGTCTCCTCTTGCGCCTCATATGACAGAAGAAATTTGGCAATTGCTGGGTCACAATGAATCCATTGCGCGTGCTCCGTGGCCTGAATTTGATCCAAAGTGGGTACAGTTGAATGAGGTTTTGGTAGTCGTGCAGGTAAATGGAAAGTTAAGAGATAGAGTAACGGTCCCTCGTGATATGCCTGAAGAGGCGCTTAAGGAGCTTGTTCTTTCTTCTGAAACCATTAAAGAGCGTTTGGCAGGAGCTGCACCTAAAAAAGTTATTGTTGTTCCCAATAAACTCGTCAGCATTGTGGTGTGAGTGAGAAAAAATGAAAACTTTATTTGAAAAGATTGCCGCAAAGGAAATTCCTGCAGAGATCATTTACGAAGATGATCAATGTTTTGCGATCAAAGATATTCGTCCTCAAGCTCCTTCGCATTTTCTTGTGATACCGCGCAAAGTGATTCCAAAGTTATCTCAAGCAAGTCAGCAGGATAAGGAACTCTTAGGGCATTTGCTTCTCTCTTGTACAGAAATTGCAAAAAAGCTGGGTCTTGATGAAGAAGGTTTCCGAGTTGTCATCAATAACGGTGAAATGGCTGGTCAAACAGTTTTTCATTTGCATATGCATGTGCTGGGAGGCCGACCTCTTTCGTGGCCCCCTGGCTAATGCTATTTTTGCATTATGAAGAAAATTCTTAAGGTTTTGGGGATCTCTTTTGCTTTAATTTTTGTCCTTTTACTAAGCCTTCCTTTTTTCTTTAAGGTAGATGATTTAAGACCTGAAATTGAAAAAAAAGCAGGGGAAGCTCTTCATGCGAAGCTTCACTTAGGCAAGTTAGGCCTTAAGGTTTTCCCCAGTTTGTCCATATTCGCAGATGATGTGTCTGTAACTTCTCTTGATAAGCGCTTTCCTGAGACCTTTCTCAAGGGAAATTCTTTTCGTCTAGAGATTCCTTTTTTGTCTCTTTTTGGGGCTCCACGCGTTGTGGTTCAAATAAATCGCCCCGAAGTTTTTATTCTAAAAAAAAATCAGACCTTTAACTTTGAATCTTTTTTAACTTCTTCTGAAAAAAAGGCTGAAATCTCTCAAGATTCAAAAACACCTTCCCCTTTTCTTTTGAAGAAGATTCAAAATGCAAGTTTGAATTTTGAGATCACAGAAGCCAAAGTCATTTATCAAAATGGAGATGAGAAAGCAGATCTTTTTTTCAAAGAACTTTCACTCAAAAACTTAAGCCTTCAATCACCTGTTGAAATTCTTTTGGCCTCAGATCTTCATTATTCAAAAGATTCTATGGCGCTCAAGGGCCCTTTTGATTTTCGAGGAGAGATCGTAGTGAGTCCTCAAGGTGAAAGTTTGAATGCAAAATTTAAACTTAAGAGTAACTTTTCAGATATGAAAATCAAGCTTTCTAGCTTCGAGAAAGCTGAAGGAGTTCCTTTGGTAATGTCTTTTGAGGGAGATTTTAAAGGACCTGATTCTTCTTTGGAAATAAATCCGATTCATTTTACTTTAGATAAAAGTGACTTAAAGCTGAGTCTAAAAGTTTTAGGTTTTCAGAATCCACAAATTAAAGTCGATGTTCAATCCAAGTCGTTGGATTTCTCTTCTTTTATGAAAAAAAATGCCTCGAATTCTTCAGGGGGTATTTCAAAAAATGCTTCATCTGAAGCACTTGATGAAAGTTTAACTTCTATGGCCCCCTCTATTGAGAGTCTTGGGAAAAATCCTCTTTTTCAAAAGATGAAACTCGATGTGTCTCTAAATGTTGCTTCCTTAAAAACTCCCATGAGCGATATTTCTAATTTTCGGTTTTTTGGAAATCTTAGGTCAGGAAATTTCAAAATTTCTCAAGCATCCCTTGATGGATATGGGGGAAAATTAAACCTTTCAGGGTTTACGCAGCTCAACTCTCAAGTTCCAGCTTTTAACTATGCTCTTAAGATTCAAAATATCGATTTGGAAAAGTTGATGAGTGCGCATGCACCTGCTTGGAAGGGCCAGTTGGGAGGGCGTTTTGTTGCAGATGCGCAGGTTTCTGGGCTTGGTCTTCGAAAAGATCAATTGTCAAAAAATTTAAAGGGATCGATCAAGGGAGAGATCTTAAAGGGAAATACGAGTCTTCAGTTATCTAAAGTTATTTCAAATCTTATGAAGCAACTTCCCCAAAAGCCTGAGCTCAAAGGAAAGTTGAGTGAAAATCAGCTTAAGGGAAAATTTAAAACTCTCAAACTCGAAAGTCAGATAGTGGGAAGAAAGATAAATTTTAAAAATTTAGAAATTGCCTTTGAAGCTGATGAGTTTAATTTAGGCGAGATGGAGTTTAAGGCTGAGGGCGCTCTTAGTTTTGATAAGCAATTGGATATTCGGGGAAATGTTTTTTTATCTCCACAAATTATTAAATGGCCTGAGGCTATTGGAAAAAGTGGAAAGATTGAGATTCCCGTAGCTCTTTCTGGTCAAATGGATGAAGCTCGCGCGGATGTAGGTTATACAATTTCGAAAATGGGATCTCGTGTTGTGAAAAAGACTCTTGAAAAAGAACTTACCAAAGGAATCCAAAATTTATTGAAGGGTCAAAAACCAGGAGATCTTTTAAAGGGTATATTTAAATAATGAAAGATAAGACACTTTTAATATCAGCCCCCATTTGGAGAAGAGTTGTAGCTTTAACGATTGATTGGTTGTTGATTTCTTTAATTTCAAATTTTGTACTTATTCCATCAATTATGATTTTAGGGGTTGTTTTGGGGGTTTCGGTTTTCTCGATAATGTCGCTTGATGGGTTAAAGGATAACTTGCTTTTAATGGCTCCCATTCAAATCCTTTCTTTGCTGTGTGCTTTGTTATTCATTTTGTTAATTTGTTTAATTATTTGGCATCTTTATTTTATTCTTTTTGAATATAAATTTAACTGGACCCTTGGTAAGAAACTTCTTGGTTTAAAGGTTGTTTCTTTAAATTCGGATACCCTTAGCTATAAGCAATGTTTGATAAGAGAGGTTTTCCGTTGTTACTCGGATGTTCCTCTTATTTTCCCCGGCATTGTGACTATGATTATGTCTAAAAGGGGTCAGCGTTTAGGTGACATTTTAACGGAGACGATGGTAATTAAGGTTGATGGCTAGATTAGTTCTCGTTCGACATGGGCAGTCTGAATATAATTTAAAAAATCTTTTTACAGGATGGGTGGATGCTGCTTTGACTCCTCAAGGTGAAGAAGAAGCAAAAAAAAGCGCAGTGATTTTAAAGGAAAAAAACTTTACCCCTCAAATTGCTTTTACTTCTGCCCTTCAGAGAGCTCAAAAAACTCTTCAAATTATTTTAGATGAAATTAAAGTAAGCTCTTTGCCGATTCATAAAGATAAAGCTTTAAATGAGCGAGATTATGGAGAGTTAAGCGGAAAGAATAAAGCCCAAACGGCTGAAGAGTTTGGAGAAGAGCAGGTTAAAATTTGGAGACGAAGTTTTGATGTGCGTCCTCCTGGAGGAGAAAGCCTTAAAGATACAGCCGCAAGAACTTTGCCTTATTTCCAATCCAAAATTTTGCCCGAAGTAAAGGCAGGAAAAGATGTTCTTGTTGTAGCTCATGGAAATAGCTTGAGAAGTATTGTGATGGATATTGAAAAACTTACGCCTGATCAAATTCTTAAGAGAGAGCTCGCGACGGGCGAAGCGATCATTTATGAATTTTAAAATTCTTTTGTAATGATAAGCGAAAGCGTGGGTTGAAGCTTGATGCTTTCAACTTGAATAAGGAAGGGTAAGTCCCCTTCAATTTTTGTTCCTAAAATAAAATGAGAGTGAAAGCCTCCGTAATATTTATCTTCGCTTCCTGCTTTCAGGAGAGAGCTTTTCATCTTTGATTCAACCGATGTAAGACCACCCGCTGCGTAAAGAGAAAAATTACTAAAAGCATAATTCATACTGATTTGAGTGCCTTGTGTATTGGCGAGGTAATCGCTGAAAAGTTTTGTATGGCTATAATGTAAAAGGATTGAGGTTGAGAAAGAATTATTTCGAAAGAAAAACCATTCTGTTCCAAATCCATAAGTTGCAATTCCTGCTATGCCAGGCAAAAAAGAAGTTGAAAGATGAAAGTCTTGTGGAAAACCTATGGATAAGTAAAGCTTAGGAGTTGCAAGTGTGGACGGAATTCGACCGAGTCCATCTCCATAAGAATTAACGTCTGCATTGAGTCCGAGGCTACTTTCAAGTCCGAGTGTGAGGTCTGGATCTTTTTCAGGTTTGACGTTTGCCATAGACCAAGTGTGATGACTGATGTTGCCTGCTAATTTAAGATTGATATTTTTAAGATCTTCGCCACTGAGTTGGCCGGGGAAGCTTCCCGCTAAAGTCATGTGAGCGAAAGTCACTGCGATTAAAAGCTGCAAACTTCTTTTCATCCTTTTATTTTAAGACAAAAACGCCGATAAGATTTTATGAGGCAAGTTTTTTTAAATTTTCTAAGAGATTTAGATTTAACAAAAGGGCGTAGCAAAAGAACCTGCGAGATTTATAGCCAGATCCTCAAACAATTCGACATTTTTTTGGCAGGCCAATTGGAGTCAGAAGAACTTGCGCGAGCTTACCTGCGATTTCGTTCAAAGGAAGTTTCCTCCACAACGCAGGGCTTGGAAGTTGCAGCACTCAGAGCCTTTAGTCGTTGGAGTGTGGATCAAAAAGAAAGTTCAAAATTGTGGAATTTAAAAACTCCTCGAATTTCTAAAAAACTCATTCGAATTTTTTCAGAAGAGGATGTGTCCTTGCTTTTGAAAGTTATCGAACAAAGGTCTGTGAACGAGCAAATGCTTTTTTATCTCCTTTATGGAAGCGCTTTAAGAATTTCAGAAGCTCTTCAACTTGAAGTCAAAAATATAAATTTTCAAAAAAAAACAGCTCGAGTTTTGGGAAAGGGATCTCGGTGGAGAGAGGTTCCGGTTCTTAATGATTTTTTGGAATCTCTTTCGGGGGTTTCATCGAATTCATTGGGAGGGGTGTGGCATCAAGGTGAGATCACATACTCTCTTGCTCGAAAGTGGATTGCAGATTGGGGCAAGGCCTCAGGGATAAACGATAAATATGGCGTTTTGCATCCCCATAAACTCCGTCATGCTCTTGCGAGCCATTTGTTACGCAGGGGTGGGAAATTGCCTCATATCCAAAAATTACTTGGCCATAAGCACCTTTCGACAACCCAAAAATATACTCATCTTGAGGTGGAAGACTTGCTCAAGGCTTATGATAAAGCCTTGCCCAAAAAGCTTGCGGCTTAATGTCTAAATTCTCTTGTTTGGGATCTAAAGGGCTCTGGAGTCTTGGAGAGGATCAAGTTATACCTATGGTATGGCAAATCTTTTGCTTTCAGCGCTGGTTGTTTTCTTGCTTTTGGGTGGACCTCTCACTCTTTATGCAGTGATCGTTATATTAAACAACGTTTGGGGTGGGCTGAAGGTAAAATTCCTCAAAACCCCTGAAAATCCGCTTTCGCTTTTGGTTTCTTGGGATAACGAAAGCTACGAAATTAAAGTCACTCGTATCAAGTTAGATTTTATTGAATTGGTTCCCGGTGGACGAGCTCTTTCTCATTCTTTTACGTTTGAGGATTCTTCAGCAAAAAATAAAAGTTTCGTGCTTGCGCTTAAGTTGCCTGAAGATGAAATTAAAATCCTTACGGATGCGGGTCTTTCAACACATCCTCGTGCTCTTAAGCAGTCTACGATCAGTGTTGAGGTTGAAACTTTGAATGGAGAAACTCGTCGTTTCAAAATTCCCAAAGCAAAATTTATTAAATCATTGTCCGATACGATCGAAATCGATAGTGAGACTGAAATTGTGACCGATAAGAATCCAGATTCTTGGAGTGTTCAGACTCGAGTTTTTCCTTGGAAGAAAGTTGAAGAAGAAGTCGAAGCGCCTAAGGCTGGTGCTGCTAAAGCGACGGGTGGAGCGCCTGCTCCTCGAGCTCCCGTTGATTTTGCTGTGACGAAGGTTTGGATTGAGCCAGGTTGTATTGTGTGTGATGCGTGTGAAGCCGAAGCTCCATTAGTTTTCTGGGTGAAAGAAGATACGTGTATTGTTCGTGAAAATGCGCCTCTTGATGATGCCGCTGCTATTAAAGCTGCTGCAGAGGGGTGTCCCGTAGATGTTATTAAATTTACAAAAGTTCCAAAAGCAGCAGCGACGAGTCCTGCTTAAAGTTTATAAAATAAATACGCTTTTAATCAGCTTCAAAAAGAAGGCTTAAACCAAAAGCCACACGAGTTCTAAGGTTGTTGTCGTTTTCTGTTTCAGAGGTCACTCCTGACCCAATGTATTTTCTTAAAGGCAGCAGTTGGTATTCGAGATTAGCTTCAATACCCATTCCGTTACCCCAATCCCAGATAAATCGAACAAAGGGAGCCCCCATCAAATCTAAAAATGCGTGTCTTTTTTCAGTAGATGAAAGGTTTTTTTGAGGACTGTAGAATCCTCCAACTCCTCCTCCGAGGCTTAGACCTGTTGAGTTTTTGGAATTCATTCTCCAGTGACGATAAACTCTAAAAAGAAGTCCGTAATCATTATATTCTTGTCCAAATCCAGCTCGTGCATCAAGAGAGACCCATTTGCGAAGACGAGAAAATTCAAGGTGAGCGTATTGGCGCAGTCCCCTGTCTCCTTCAGAGAACTTGCTTTCGGTCAAATGTTGAACCATTCCTCCCCCAATGCCTACAAATCCATCAAGGAATTCGGGATCTATGACGTCAGTTGTTTCGTTTTCTTCATGGTTCAGAAGATGTTGAGCCTGAACAAGTTGAGATCCTAAAATAAATGTAAGAGGAATGAGCCACAGACGTAACTTCA
>CANIGN010000046.1 GCA_947467125.1 Bacteriovoracaceae bacterium
CTGGGCGATCCATCGCAGGAACAGATAAAATAAATATCAGCGTAAATGCAAATCAAGCAGAAGCACAAGAGAAACCAGCCCCCGATGCCCCGCCAGGAAGCCTTACCTATACCGTAAAAACACAACTCATTGTTTCCAATGGAGACAGCGCTGCCCTGGGAGGACTTATTTCTGAACGTCGACAAGTCGCCATGGGAAGAGATCCTCCTAATTCTAACGGGAGCGACATTTCTCTTTTTAAATTTTCAAAAAACCATGAGTTTCAAGATGAAAGAAACCAAATGATTATCTTCGTCACGCCCACTAAGATTCGAAACGCAAGCGAAGGAACAGAAAGCTTAAAACGTAAGTTTAGGTTGAGGAAATAAGATGAATGCTCCTTTAAACTCAGGACATATTATTGCAGTTGTGGGAGGCAAGGGAGGCGTTGGCAAATCCGTCTTCGCAGCAAATTTTGGTTTGGCAATTTGTCTAGATCGAAAAATCCCTGTTGCTGTTATCGATGCCGACATACAAGGTTCCGGAGACCTAAACCTCATCTTTGGCAACAAAGACATTAAAGGTTTTGGAAATGATCTTGTCGAAGGCAAGGTTAGAAGCGGCGATGTCCTTAAAAAAATAATGACTCAAGTCAATATTGGAGGATCCCCCAGCCAACTTCACTCTCTTCAACTCCTCCAAAATCTCGAAAGACTCATAGATATTCCTGACGAAAAAATCGACGCTGCCATGCGAACCCTTAAAAGTACTTTTCCTATTACAGTCGTTGATTGTGGCTCTCGCATAGATGGAAGCATTATTAAATTACTCGAACATTGTTCGATTATCCTTGTTGTCACGAATCCAGAAATTCTAGTTCTTAATCAAACAAAAAAAGTTTTAGAGAAAATTCAAACCCTTCTCTTTCCTCAAGAATTTGTAAAAATCATTCTCAACAAGATGACACCCAACAATCCTTACAACCCCGCTTTCTTAGAGCAGACTCTCAAGAGACAAGTTGTTGCCTCTGTTCCCGAAGAAATCGAGCTCGCCCGCACTGCGCTTGCTAAAGGCCAACCCATGGTCACCATTGCCTCTAATTCAGCTACGACAAAAGCGCTCGTTCAATTGGGGCGTCAGTTGATCGAAGGAAAAGTTCTTGAAAAACTCTCTGCTTTTAAACGAGCAAAACCTCTTACACCTCCATCGCCCGACAAAGCTGGAACAGAAAATTCACCTGCAAAAAAAACAAGCAATAGACCTGGTATTGGGAAGGAACCACAAGATCCCAGAAGTCGCTTTAAGCTTTTAATTCATGAGCAACTTGTTGAAAAAATGGACCTCAAAAAAGAACAACTCAATCGCCAACTAGATGAAGCAAAAAAAATGGAGCTTCGAGATAAGGCGATGAAAATCATCACCGAGATTGTAGGGAAAGAAGATCACCCCTGGAAAAGTCGAGAAGAAAGTTCAAAGCTCGTAAAAGAAGTTCTCGACGAAGCTCTTGGCCTTGGCCCTTTAGAAGACCTTATCGCAGACAGAACCGTCAGCGAAATCATGGTCAATCGCGCCGATCTTATATACATAGAAAAAGGCGGAAAGAACATGAAAAGCCCCGTTGTTTTTTCAAGCAACGTGCAAGTGATGGCGGCGATCGAAAGAATCGTGAATCCCCTTGGTCGAAGAATCGACGAAAAAACTCCTTACGTAGATGCGCGACTTGCAGATGGAAGCCGTGTTCACGCGATCATCCCTCCCCTTGCCATCGATGGGCCTATGATCACCATTCGTAAATTTCCAGAAAAAAGATTGGGCCCCGAAGATTTAGTTAAATTTGGTTCTATCACCCAAGAAATTGGAGATTTTTTACGAACTTGTATTGAAGCTCGCCTGAACGTTGTTATTTCTGGAGGTACGGGATCTGGTAAAACAACGTGTCTTAATATTTTGAGTAGCTTCATCCCTTCCACAGAGCGCATTCTTACCGTAGAAGACGCTGCCGAGCTCTCGCTTGTTCAAGAACATGTCGGACGACTTGAAACGCGTCCCGCAAACATTGAGGGCACAGGTGCGATCACTATTCGCGATCTTGTCAAACAAACCCTTCGTATGAAACCCGATCGAATTATCGTGGGTGAGGTGCGCGGAGGAGAAGCTCTCGACATGCTTCAAGCCATGAATACTGGTCACGATGGCTCAATGGCCACTGTTCACGCAAACAACCCTCGCGATGCGCTCACACGTATTGAAACTCTGGTTTTGATGGCGGGTATGGATTTACCTGCAAAAGCTATTCGCGAACAAATCTCAAGTGCAGTTCATTTAATTGTTCAACAATCTCGCCTCTCTGACGGATCAAGAAAGATCACCCACATTACAGAAGTTTGTGGCATGCAAGGTGAAGTCATTACGACTCAAGATATCTTTGTCTTTAAACAAACAGGACAAGATAAAGATCGCAAGGTTATCGGAAAACATGTTGCGACAGGATTTATTCCTAAATTTGTAGAAAAGATTGAAGCTCACGGCGTAAAAATCCCAAGAGGTCTTTTCAAGGCGGCTTAATGAAAAGGGTTAAGCCATGAATATCCTTGTCATTCTTGGAACAGGTTTATGCTTTTTTCTGGGTGCCTATGTTCCCTATAGTTTTTGGGAAGATCTTGTTTGGAATAAAAAAATCCTTCGAAATCGCGACGAACTCAAAAGTGAGTACGAAGATATTTTTAAACTCAAAACCGAGAAAGAAGTTTTAAAAGAAATTTTAATCTGGGGATTCAGCGTGGCTCTATTTGTGATTTTTATCGTCCCCAATAAATACGTCGGTGTTGTCATGGGAATTCTTCTTTTTTTCTGGGGCATGCGACTTCCCAAGATGTACACCTCTGCCATTGTTAGAAAAAAACGAGTCTCTGAATTCACGGCGCAAATGATTGATGCCCTCACTCTCATGGCCAATGGATTGCGTTCTGGATTAAACGTTCCTCAAACTTTGCAAATTGTAGTGGATGAAATGCCCGCACCTGTAAGCCAAGAATTCGGTCTTGTTTTGGATCAAAACCGCATCGGCGTTCCCCTTGAAGTGGGTTTTGAAAATTTAGCAAAACGAATCAAAACAGAAGAGATTTATATCTTCGCAACAAGCGTGAATATTTTGCGAGAAACCGGCGGTAACATGGCGGAAACCTTCGATACCATCGTCAAAACAATTCGTGAGCGCTCAAAGCTTCAAAACAAAATCAACGCTCTCACCGCTCAAGGTCGCACCGCAGGCATTATCGTAGGTTGCGTTCCCTTTGGCGTCGCAGGAATGATGTATGCAATTGACCCCGATCTGGTCAGACCCCTTTTCACAACACTTCCAGGATTTGTCATTATTATGATCGCCCTCACACTTGTAGGCGCTGGACTCTTTATCATTAACAAAATGGTTCAGATCGAAGTCTAGTTTCTTTAGTGACCCATCATTCTCTGCTGATCATAGTAAGCAGGAGTTATGGGAGCTTGAGGCATCATCATTGATCCATTCAAACAATTTGCATCGTTATAGCTTCCAGGAACTTGCCCAACAAAACCAGGAGGCATCCCGCCCTGTCTCATCATTTGCATTTGAGCCATTTGCATTTGCGCTTGTTGCGCATCCATCATTTGAGGCATTCCTTGAAATTGTGGCTGCTGTTGAAACATAGGCTGACCCGCAAATTGCGCTTTTGCAGAACGAGAGAAAACTAAAACTGAGAAAACAACAAAAGAGAATAATGTTTTTTTCATATACTTAGATTGTTCCTTCTGCATTAAGGCTCACACCTGTTGGCTGAATCACTTCAAGAACTCGTTGAAAAGTGCTGTAAATTCTTTGAGTCACAGTCAAATCTGTCTGAGAAGCAATCGTACGACCACTTGAATTTAAAACTTCTTTAATTTGGCCGTTTGGATAATACGTCATCTTAATAAGAGCGACTTTTCCGTCGTAATTTTTCTCTTTGACTTCAACTGGCAATCCATCAGCGTTGTATTTAAAATAAAGACTTCGCTCGCTTGCAGCTCCCTTGATAGGAGTTTCTTTCACGATCGTAATGCGACCTTGAACATCATAAGTGAAGTCCATTTTTAACTTTTCTGAATGGTCTTTTGCAGAAGCTAGGTTTTGTCTTGTATCGTAAGTGTACTCAATTTTGCTTCCATCTTTTTCAAGACTTGTAATTTTCTTGTTTGAGGAATCATAAGCTAAATTAATTGCCGATCCATTGGGAAGTGTTTTCTTTTTAAGTGTGCCATCCGCATAGTACTCAAAACTCGTTGCAGATTTTTTACCCGTTGGCTGAGTCCAAGCTAAGTTTTTTGTGGGATTATTCACTTCAGAAACTGTCCACTGTGTGATTGTAATGGGAGTTCCACAACATTCTGTTAAAAGAGTTTCAGTTGCTTGATCATTAAAAGAAGAGATGGTTCGATAAGCATAGCGAGAAAGATCCTTACGCTTACGAAACTCATACCAATAACGAGCCACTTCTTCTTTGCCAGTGCTATCTTTACGAGAAACAATTGTTCCAAAACGATTTTCTGGATCCAGAGTATCTGTAAAATAATCATACTTAATAGAAGATCCGTCGATGTCTTTGAAAGCGGTGATCCAATCGCGAACTTTATTGTATTCCATTGTCTTACTTGTTCCGTTCAAATACGAAACTTTTGTCATGTTATGTTGATCATCATAACTATAAACATAGCGAGCTCCGTCCATAGTCACCGCAGTCACCATGTCGCCTTCTTTGTTGTATTCGTAACTTGCTTTTTTATCGCCAGACTTGAGCGACTTCACGCGTATAAATCCCTTCACATCCTCAACACTCACAGCAACTTGGTTGTTGAAGTTATCGCGAATCTTTGAGAAAGCTCCTTTTTCATAAGAAAGCTCAATGTAGTTTTTGTTGCCATCTTGAATCTTGGTGAGCTGTCCAGAAGCATTAAATGTATAAGATTTTCCAAGATTACTTTGGAGCTGATAAAAAGTAACTTTGTCTTTAGTGACTTTCTTAAGGCTTTGATTTCCAAACTGAGCACTTTGCCAAGTGTTTTCATTTTGAGGGCTAAAACGTAAGACGTTTCCACCTCCACCTTCGAAATAAACTACGTCCTTATTTTCAAATTTCAAATAAGAATCAAGCTCGCTCGACCAACCCACTCCAAACTTTCCGGCAATAAAACTCGAACGGCTATTATACGTTCTTGTCACCTCAATGGGTAAACCAGGAGTAAAAATCGCAAAATCCGTATAGGTAATATAGAAATTACCATTGTTCACATTGACCCCAGCATGAACCTTTTGAAAAGATCCTACCAAGAAAGTTAAAAGAATCGCTTTAAAAGCAGCGTGTTTCGCCATCTTACGCTCCATGTATCGAGTTTAACGAGAAAGCAGTCTTTGAAAGTGTCAAAAAAAAATTAAGTCGCTCTTAACAATTGATCAAACTTTAGACAGTTTAAAAGGCTCTGCATTGAATAAAGAGCCTTATGAGAGTCAAAATCACGGCATATTTCATGCAACCCATTAAGAGAATGCGAACTTTATCAAGACTTCCATCGAGCCTTCTTTTAGTTTTATTCGCTTTAGGCTTTCTTGCATCCAATACAAGCCATGCTCAGTATCCTTACTCCAATCCTTATGGAGCCCCAGCTTTTAACGGACCTAGCTTTGGTGGGCCTTCTTTTGGTGGACCCGCTCCCTTCATTGGAGAAAACACTTCAAACGAAGCCGCTCTTATCAACTGTCGTTGCGCAGCCCTTGTCCTTGCAGGAAAAGAAGACGAAGACATGACTTGTGCAAACTTTAAGAATTTTTATCAAAAACAAATTATGAGTGCAGGATCAACAGGGGTCATCAACGTCCCTGCTCAAACTCCTACACACTAAGAATTTTAAAATTACTTACCGCGCAGACTCAGGTCGACTTGTTTCTTTAGAAAGACCAAAACGACCACCCACCCATTTAAAAGGCGCCGTAACCGTTGCCCATCCTGTTTGAAAATTCTCTGAATTCACAGCAGTGTGATAGTAATTCTCGAGACTGATTCCGCTCCATCGCAATTGCCCTATAAGGGTCAAAACAAGCAAAAAGAACAAAAGTTTAGCTAAAAATTTAGTAGCCCCCATAGCGGTCAGTATAATGATAACTTTTAAGATTCTGCAAGGGAACGCAATAGAATTTGCCCTCTAGGCGCTCTGCCTGATAATGTTTGCGGCATGAATCCTACACTCTACATTGAAGATATTTTCAAAGGAAAAGTCCCCTCTGGTGAGGAAGTCACTCTCAATGGTTGGGTTTACAATTCTCGATCAAGCGGCAAGGTCAAATTTCTTATGCTGCGCGACGGAACGGGAACCATTCAATGCGTCTTTTTCAAAGGTGGCTGCGAAGAAGAAAGCTTTCTTAACTTCGACAAACTCACTCAAGAAACTTCTGTGACCGTCAAAGGAAAGATTGCACCTGCCCCCAAGGCTCCCGGCGGATTTGAAATCAGCGGCTTGAGTTTCTCAATCGTAAGTGAAGCAAAAGATTATCCAATTTCTCCCAAAGAGCACGGACCAGCCTTCTTACAAGACCACCGCCATCTATGGATTCGCTCCAAGCGCCAACATGCGATTTTAAGAATCCGCTCCGAGATCATTCACTCCGCTCGAAAGTTTTTTGATGATCGAGGCTTTGTTTGTTTTGATGCACCCATCTTCACTCCCAACGCGTGCGAAGGAACAACCAATCTTTTTGAAGTGAATTACTTTGATGACGCTAAAGCATATCTTACTCAAAGCGGACAACTCTATGGAGAAGCTGGCGCAAAAGCTTTTGGAAAGGTTTATGTCTTTGGCCCCACCTTCAGAGCTGAAAAATCTAAAACTCGTCGGCATCTTACGGAATTTTGGATGCTCGAGCCCGAAGTAGCTTTCATGGATCTCGAAGGAGACATGAAACTTGCAGAGGACATGATTGGCTACATTGTTGAAAGTGTCTTAAAAAACAGACGCACTGAACTTCAAGATTTAGAAAGAGATCCTGCGATTCTTGAAAAGATCATCCCGCCCTTTCCCCGAATTCATTACAAAGAAGCTGCCGAAATTCTTGAAAAAGAAAGCAAAGATAATTTTAAAAAAGGAATGGATTTTGGTGGAGGAGATGAAACGATTCTCGCTTCAAAATTTGATAAACCTGTTTTCGTTCACGGTTTCCCCACCGCAATCAAAGCCTTTTACATGAAAGAAGATCCGAGTGATCCGCAATACACATGCTCCATGGACCTCCTCGCGCCTGAAGGCTATGGGGAAATCATCGGAGGCGGGCAACGTGAAGAAAGCATAGAAGTTCTTCTCAAAAAAATTAACGAGCATGGCCTCGATCCTAAAGTCTTCGACTGGTACCTCGATCTTCGTCGCTATGGCTCAAGCCCTAGCGCTGGTTTTGGACTTGGCATAGAACGTCTGACCGCTTGGATTTGCGGAGTTGAGCACGTCCGAGAATGTATCCCGTTTCCTCGAATGCTTTACAGATTAAGCCCATAAGAAAAGGTTTTTTTAAAATGCGATATTTTTTTTATTCCCTCATTTTTTTTAGTTTTCTATCTTTTGCAGAAATTATTTTTCCAAGCTTTCCTAAAAGCGAAGAAGAAATCGAAACCCTCAGCAAAGAAGCTCACAATCTTCTCGAGAAAAGTTACGACGAGGTTGCTCTCTCTCCTCAAAAAGAACTAAGCTTTGAAACAACTTTTAAAAAACTCGATATCGCTGATTCAGAATTTGCTGCTATGACTTCAATAATCAGTATTCTTTCTTCTTTAAGCCCTGATGCAAAACTTAGAAAAAAAGCCTCTGATGTGAACGCAAGCCTTAACGCCTATGCTTCAAACTTGAATCTCCGAGTGGATGTGTTTCAAGTTTTAAAAACTTTTAGCGAAAAACCTGAGTTCCAAAAACTCAACTCAAATGATCAGCGCGTTGCAAGTCTTTACCTCAGAAATTTCCGCAAATCGGGAGCTGAAAGAACTCAAGCTGAACGCCAAGAAATCGAAAAGCTTCAAAACCAAATATCCACTCTCACCGCTGATTTTACCCAAGCTCTGAGTGAGGCTGGAGGCAAAAGCACTTCTTTTTCTTTCGAAGAAGTCTCCAAGCTTCCTCCTTTTGTTTTAAAAATGATGGAGAAATTTAAAAAAGAAAAAGATTTTCAAATCCCTAACGGCAATCAAAATCTTCAAATTGCAATTGAAAACAATTCAGACGATGAGGCTCTTCGAGAAAAGGTTTGGCAAATCCGTCAAAGCTTTGCAAAAAACGAAACCCTTTCTCTGGCTACAAAAGTCATCAACACACGCAAAGCTCTTGCAAAAGCTCTGGGATACAAAACCTTTGCCGACTTTCAAGTTGATGGAAGAATGGCTCAGAAGACAGAAAACATTTACAAACTCTACAACGAGCTTCTCCCCAAACTTGATCAATTAAAAACAATTCAAAAAGAAAAGCTTCTCACCTTAAAGGATAGTCTTTCAAATAAGAAAACTGATGCCTCCAAACTCAACCCTTGGGATATTTCCTATCTTGAGCAAAAAATAAAAGAACGAGACTTTAATATTGATCCTGAATCCCTCAGGGCTTACTTTCCCCTCAAAAAAGTCATCGACGGAACTTTTTCCGTTTACGGAAAAATCTTTGGAGTCACTTTTGAAAAATTCAACGGCTCCTTTGATAAGTGGATGGATTCTGTGGAGCTATACAAGGTAATCGACAATCAAAGCGGTGAAACTCTCGGCCTTGTCTACCTTGATCTGATTGCCCGACCCGAGCTTGGTAAAAGAAACGGAGCTTGGATGGGGGGAATTATTCCTAGCCAAAGCATTGGAACAAAAGTTACACGACCCACTGTTCACGTTGTGACAAACTTCAGACCCGCACTCAAAGACGCAAGCGATACATTTTTGAGCTTTGAAGAAATGACCACTTTTTTTCATGAGTTTGGACATGCCGTTCATAATATTTTCTCAGACGTTCCCCACTACTCTCTTTCTCAAGATTCAGTCGCTTGGGATTTTATCGAAACGCCCTCTCAAATGATGGAAGAATTTTTAGAGGATTATAAAATCATTTCGCAACTATCATCAAAAGAAGACACTCGCGAATCAATTCCCCAAGACATCTTTAAAAAGGTGATCGCTTCTTCAAAAATCATTTCCGGATTCAACTGGTCTCGACAAGTGGCCCTCGGAAAAATGGACCTTTCTTACTACGACCGCAATGTAGAATTACCCAACTTGAGCGATCAAGAGGTTTCAAAGTTATCGGACGAGGCTCTCTCCAATTACTGGCTACCCGTGCCTGATGACACCTCCATGGTGACTCGTTTCCAGCACATTATTTCAGGCGGATACTCCGCCGGCTATTATGGATATTTATGGTCTAAAATGGTGGCCACTGACTGCGCAGATCAATTCCGATCCAGCCCAGAAGGATTTTTAAATCCAACCCTTGGAAAGAAGTGGCGAGATCAAGTTTTAGCTCGAGAAAATCAAGCTGAAGCATCTCTTTTGATTCTCAATTTTTTAGGCAGAAATTATAATTCTGATGCTTTTATCAAGAGTCTTAACCGTTAGGAATTTACTCCCAAGCGTTAATTAGTGGATATTCTAAAAGCTCTAAGATAAAACCATGAACCATGGCTGAAAATGAGTAC
>CANIGN010000047.1 GCA_947467125.1 Bacteriovoracaceae bacterium
AGAAAACAATTCTTTTCTTTCTGTTCGCAGCGTAAACACGTTCACGACGCAAATAATCAGTCGAACGGAATTCGTTTACAAGGCTTGTATCCCTAAATGAGAATCCGCCTTTTTTACGACCTTGAGCTTCGTCTTTTTCTAGTTCACGAAGAATTTCTGCCGCACTTCTCTCAACAGACAAGTGATCGTCATCGTCTTGCTTTCGAACTTTAACATCTTCGTATTCTTTTTTAACTTCTTCTGAAACAACATCTTCAATAATGACAGGCCGACGAATAGAAAGATCTTCTGTCGAAGCATCCGCCATTTTAATAAAGCTAAATCGTCTTGGCTTAGATTGCTGAGCCACTTCTGGAGCTGCTACTTTTGCAGCGACTTCTTTTTCTTTTACAGGAGCAACAGGCTCAACTGTTTCACCAGGAACTTGATCCTGTGGAGCAAGATGAAGACCCTCATTCTCCGCAGAAGTTTCCTCAACAGAAACCGCTTGAGCTTCTTCTTGAACTATTTCTTCAACCTTTGCTTCTTCATCAGCTTTTAAAGGAAGCTCATCAGCTTCTTTTTTTCGCTTGATGACAACCGATGATCGAGCAGGAGTTTTGTCGTCAGATTTTGCAACTACCTTCTTCCTCTTCACAACAGTCTGGGTAGCAACCGGTGCCGCCACAGCGCTTGAAGGGTTCACAAACTCTTTAATTTTCAAAACCTGTTCGTCCGATAACTCAGACATGTGATTCTTTATAGAAAAATTCAAAGGCTTGATTTTCTCTATGAGATCAAGGGCCTTGGTGTCTAACTCTTTTGCGAGTTCAAAAACCTTCATATGACTCCTATGCATTGCCTATTGGCCGCTGCCTTTAGTTTTGTCGTGGGATGCAGCTGCTAATTCAGCACGCAATTTCGCTTCGATAGAATCCATAGAACTTGAAGATTCAGTTCCTGAAGATTTTTCATCTTCTTTTGAATGTCCCTTCAAACCCTTACGAGTCTTATAATCGAGCATTTCTTCAGGCATCGCTGTATTCGCTTGGCCACTCGCAAGAACTTCTTTTGCTTTCGCAATAATTTCTTGAGCTTTTTCTAAGCTAAAGCCTGGAACTGTTGCCAAAACATCTGCCGCAGTTTCTGCGACATCAGCAACTCTGATAAGACCATTTTGATAAAGAGCGAGAGCCATTGTATCTGAGACACCTGGAATCAAGCTCATTTGATATTTCGCTTCTGCCAAACGCTTTGCCATTTCTGATTCAGAAATGATATCCAACTTCCATTTGGTCAACTGACTTGCCAAACGAACGTTCTGACCGCGCTTACCGATTGCGATCGAAAGATTTTCATCTGCGACCACAACTTCAATCGATTGATTTTCATCATCGATGACTACTTTTTGAATTTCAGCAGGTGATAATGCGTTACAAACAAAACGAGTGACTTCGCCGTCCCAAGGAACGATATCGATACGCTCGCCTTTTAATTCTTGAATAATATTTTGCACACGGCTTCCGCGAACACCCACACAAGCTCCCACTGGATCTATTTGTGGATCTTTCGAACGAACTGCAACTTTTGCACGAACGCCAGGCTCACGAGCCGCACTCACAACTTCTACTAAACCTTCGCGAATTTCAGGAACTTCATTCTCAAAAAGAGAAATCAAATATTCCGGACATCCACGAGAAAGAATAATGCGAGGTCCTTTTGGAGTTAATTGCACATCCATCAAATACGCTTGAATTCGATCGCCTGAATTATAAGGCTCTTCAGGAATTTGTTCCTTAAGAGGCATATAACCTTCAGTACGACCCAAATCGATGATCACAGCGCCTTTATCAACACGACGGATAAGACCTGTAATGACTTCACCTTTACGATGTTGGAATTCGTTAAAAATAAGTTCCCGTTCCGCATCGCGAACTTTTTGGAGAATAACTTGTTTAGCAGTTTGAGCAGCAATACGAGAGAGATAAGTCGCATCAACTTTGATACCGATTTTATCTTCGAGCTCCACATCTGATTGCATTTGCTTTGCTTCGTTAAAAGAAATTTCGCGATCACGATCGTTTACTTTTTCAACAACCGTTTTGAATTCATAAAGCTCTACTTCGCCTACATCTGGATTGTACTTCGCTTCAATTTCGCGACGAACTCCGTACTGACGACGAGCCACTGTTAACAAAGCTTCTTCAATCGCACTGATGAGAAGAGCTTTATCAATGCCTTTGTCTTTTCCTACCTGATCGAGAACTTTCTCGAGATCTTCTAAATTCATATCATCTCTCCTTTTCGCTATCTTTTTCGCTATCTTTTGTAGTCCAATTTCTTAACCAACGAGCCTCTTCTACAAGACTCGCATCAATCACATGCGTTCCCACTGAATCTTCAAGTAAAATCTTGGAAGCATCCGCTTGGACGCCCACTAATTTACCCTTCCAGTTTTTACGAGGTGCCGCTGTCGGACTTTGTTCCATCTTGATCGCTTCACGTGTTTTAAATTCAATCTCTTGCCCGATGGCTTCTTCAAAATGAGACTGAAGTCTTAACGGAGCTCTCTCCCCAGGACTGCTGATTTCAAGAGTGTAAGCTCTTTGAAGGGGATCCCAAACATCGAACAAAGGATCAAGAACTCGATGAACTTCATAACAATCATCCAAAGTAACTCCACGACTTCTATCTTTGATATCAATCGTGACTCGAATCACAAGCGGCTGACCGCTTCGCATGCTGATATCTCTTAATTCATAATTTAAAGAGGATACAACAGGCGTAACTTTCTCAATTAATTCAAGTTCTTTGGGACTTTTATAAATCATCATTCTTAAAAAAGCACAAAGCCCACCGGCCCTTCACACAAGGAAGGTCGTGGGCTTTACAGCAAAACTATTATTAGCCTAGCTAGACTTCGATCGCAACTCTAAAGAAGCTTATCTGACTTTCATTGAACGAAACTCAGACCTTAAAACCTTAACCAACGGCACAGGATCTTGTTTTACGAGCTTTTTAGTAATGATACCGACATTTGTGACGGGCTGATAACCGTAATACGTGACCACATTCGTATCTGTTCGAGTGCCATTAATACAAAGCTCCACAAGGGCTCTATTTTGCCAATCTAGGTGATTGGCCCCAATAGCCCCCTGCTCTTGGATTCCAAGTTTCTTGGTGATAGCAGCCCCACCCACATCCAAAATACCTGCTTTCACAGCTCCGGAAACGTTTGTATTCAGTGCATTTTCATCAACAAGTGTCTTTTGACCTTTAGAGTTCACATGACTCACAAAAGAATTAAATTCACGGTATCGACCCAAAATAGTCTCAAAAGAAAGTGCATTCTTAGAAGACTGATAAGGATTTATACCATCGAGGCCTGGAAAAAATTTAAAACCAGGTTTCCCGCTCTCCAGGGTTGGCTGAACAAAAGAACTCCAAATACGAGTTCGTCCTGTAAATAAACCGCACAAATCTTCACTTGAACTCTGACCTTTGCAATACCTCTGACCTTCGGGGAATTTTTCAAAAGCTGGAGACTCTTTACGCTCTAAAATCCAAAGCCCTGATAAGAAATAATAAGTACGCTCATCAACCTCAGTACTTAAATTATCAAGGGACTGAGGAATTTTTATCTGCGAAGTATAGGTTCCATTATCTCCATCGCAATCTGATTCCTTACCCGCATAGACATCAGTCGTGAGCTGGGTCTTATCCCAATAAAGTCTCCCAGTAGCATCTATTTTGATAGGCGCTGTCTTGGCATACATAGAACTTATAAAAACCTCTGAAGAAGGCTTGAGCTCTATAGGAGAAGCGTTAGGGTCACTCGCAGTCACAGTCACTTCAGTCGCTTCATTCGTTGCCAAATAATGATTAAAAGCAAACTGAAGTCCGTTAATGATAAGCCCTGGACGCTGACGAGATTGGATATTCTCTATGTAAGCAGCTCTCAAATCTTTGTATTTTGAATTAAAAGAAACTTGCCCCGGCAAAGCATCACTTCCCGTGAATCCTTCAAAGGGTTTTAAGCAAGGAACCGCATCCGGATAGTTCGCATTTGAAAAACGCTCTGTTGAATAACAAAAATTTCTTCCTGTTTGATCTACGTAATTGTATAAACCCTCGGACACGTATTCCGCGTTTTTGTAATTTGCAAAAGACGAAATAAAAAACAAACCCTTTGCTTTTTCAAGAACCATAGAAGGATTGCTGGGCGTATCTGGATTTACAGGTGGAGAAGTAGAAGTTGCCGCCGCTGGAATAGACGTTGGCAAAAGTCCGCGCTGAGCACAAGAAACAAAAAGCAAAACAATTCCTATAAAACACCAAGATCCTCGCGATAATTCTTTATCGTGATTCATAATTTATCGAAGCACCTTTAAAGCAGGCGATCTCAACTCCGCACGAAAAGCTTCCATAAAAGGAACCTTTGTCATCTCTCCTGCATTGTTTTTTTCTAAACGATAACCCTTCAAACACAGGCCCGTAATAAAAGTACTTTCCCAATCTTTTAAAAGAACTCCCTTTGAATCGACTTTTCCGATTTCAGGAGTTTTCACAAAACCTTTTACGTCTGGACTTGAGGAATACATTCCAAATGTAGCCTGTTCTGCTGAGGCAATTCCCTCTACTCCTGCAGACGTCACTATTTGAGAAGGATACTGGCGGTGCCCCACTCCCATCTCTCCTGAACTAGGATTCTTATAAAGAAGTGGAAAAATAGCTGCATACCAAACATGAGCCTTATCAACAAAGAGATGACAGTACCAATCAGACTTCCCATCAGAATCAGAACATCGATCCTCTTCTTGTGAAAGTTGCTCTTCAGCAAAAACTTTTCTTTTGGTACGTGCAAAAGACCACACACCCGATAAGTAAAACTCTTTACCTAAAGCGGGCGACAACGAATCAAAACCAACAGCATTTTCATCACTCAACTTACAAGAGGCACCATAAGAGATTTTTATTTTTTTATTTTCCGGAACATTATTTAAATCTCCCGTTTGAGGATTAAACGACAGAGGAGCCTTTTCAACACTCGCTCCCTCAAAGACGACTTTGGATAAAGCAGAATCCTTCTCTGAAGATTTAAACATAAACTGCAAAGCGCTTAGGTAAAGTGTTTGTTTACCTGAACCAGAATCCTGAACTCCTTTGATTTGAGAAAGTGTTTCAGAATCTTGACGAGGCCGAGCACAGTCCACACCTACAGAATTTCCTTCGTTCGAAAAACAATAATGAGCTCCGTCGCTCTTATGATCTCCTTCTACGATCACATCAACGGCAGGTGTTTTCTTCATCAATTCGGAATGAGCTTTATCATCTGCTTTATTGGCAAATGATGTCACATAAAACCTTTCCGGACTTTCTTGAGAAGGAATTTTGGGAAGAGAATGCAAAAGACTCACTCCCGTTGGATTAGAAGAAGCACTCGGAGCTACTGGAACACTTGCAATTGAGGCAACAGAAGAATTTTGAGATGAGTTTTGAGATTGAGAAGTCTCTGAATTTATTTGAGCTTCGTTTTTTGGAGGAAAAATCTTTGAGCAAGAAACAAGCCCTAAAGTAAATATAGAAAGAAACCATGTAGGCCTCATACTCTTATCTTATCGGGCTGGAGAAATAGAAGAAAATGAATATCTCGTTAATTTATAATGAAGAACAAAATTAACCTATTCTTAACAATAGAAAAAATAATGAGGCCACCGACTCCCTCTTGGAGTTGGTGGCCTCTAGAATCGAGAAGGTGCTCTCGTTATTCTTTATTGATTAGAAGCGCCAGATTGCACTTGCAGACATTCTGTAACGATCTGCATTGTCGTTCATCACATTTGAAAGGTAGCTGTTGTTTGATCCGAAGAGATACTGATAGTCACCGCGAATTCCGACTGAGAAGTTGTTCGACATTTTTGCATCGACTCCGATACCTGTGTTCACTTCGAAGTTTGAAGTGTTGTTATCGAAAGATCCGAAAGCTGACGGAAGATCGTAAGTCTGATGAATGTATCCAAGACCAAGAGCTACATAAGGTCTTAAGAATCTTGTGAAGAACTGACCCACTTTGATTCCACCAGAAAACTCTAAAGAATCTCTATCGAATTGATAGTATCCAAAATTGAATCCAGAGAGAGAATCTTTTCCGTAAACAAAACTTGCTTCAACTGAGAGCCAAGGATTTACAACACCATCCAAACCTGCACCCACAAGATACAAGTTCTTTGTCTCTAATCCTGTGAAAAAGTTTGAGTTTGAATCTTGGAACCAACGCATTCCCACAACAGGAGCGATTCCGATTTCCATTCCCATAAGTCCAGAGTGAGGATGTTCTTCAATCTCTAAGCTAACGTTAGAAGAGACAGGACGAACGGGGGCAATCGCCGAACCGTTGATGTTAATATTTTCAACAAGAGGCTGAGCAGGAGATGATGTTGTCGTTGAAGCTGTGAATCCTTCAATCGCATGGAGACGACCTTGTTCAGCTTTTAAACGATCGAGTTCCAATTGTTGTAAGAGCATTGCATTGTGAGCTTGCTCTGTATCTGTTCTCATTTTGCTCATGTTATCAACGTTGTTGTAAGCATTCGTTGAGTTAGAAGAAGCAGCTTCTGCTTTTGCTCCGCTTACAGGACTTGCTTGAACCGTAACGTTTTGAACTTGAGTTCCACCCGAGTTCGCAACGCCCATTTCACTTCCTGTCACGCTTGCTTTCGCAGCTTCTGCCTTAATATCGGCTTGAGGAACAACACCAGGATTCATTCCAGGTGAAGTTGTGACTGTTTTTACAGTCGTTTCGGGTTCGTAAACACTCGATTGAGCGTTTGCATTCATAACGAGCATAGCGAAGCCCGTCCAAAATGCACCCATGAGAGTTATGTTTCTGATTAATTTTGCACCTTCCATTTAACGTACCTCCTAAAGGAATTTTGCTTTGCAGAAAGTTTCTTTCTGCGTTCAGGGAAGTCATTAAGCAGATTGCATGCCAATAATTGTCATTCCTTAAAAATAGCTACTAACATATGGAAATCATTTGTTTTACATGAAAAAAAATTATGACTCTGGGATCTGTATTTAGACAAAAATCACGACGAAGTTTTAGACAGGCGACCAAAGTCTTAACAAGAGACTTGCAAAAATTGTCCTATATATGTGGCAAAGGCTTTTTTACTGTTTTCTCTTAATAATAAATCCATTTTCTACTTTATCGAAACCGACCTTCGGATAATATTCCATAGCCTCAGCTGTGGAGAGCAGTAACAGCATACATTGCTCACCAATTTCTTCTCTCGTTTTATCGATCAGCATTTTACCTATGCCGCTTCGATGACATTCCTTTTGAACAGCCAAATCGGACAAATAACAGCAATAGGAAAAATCAGTGATTGAACGTGCCACACCAACCAGTTCATCATTCACCCAGGCAGAAACGATGAGATTAGAATTCGCATACATTTTTTCGATCCTTGCTGAATCCAATATCGGACGCTTTAGCCCGGCGTTTTGATACAATAGGATCACCTCATCAAGATTAAGCACTTCGTTAACCTTCAGCTCGATATTCATTTTTAAAAATTTAGATCAGAAATCTTTAGTCGATCGTAACGCCTTTGAGATAGTCCAAGTTCTCAAGAGCAATACCCGCACCCAAAGCAACAGCTGAAAGTGGGTCTTCACTTAAGAAGACAGGCAAGCCTGTTTCTTCGCGAAGAAGGATGTCGAGGTTTCTGAGGAGACTTCCCCCACCCGTCATCACAACACCTTTGTCGACAATATCAGCCGCCAACTCAGGAGGTGTTCTTTCAAGCGTAATCTTTACCGCTTCAACAATAGAGTTCACTGTTTCAGTCAAAGCTTCACGAATTTCATCGCTACTCACTTCGATCGTTTTGGGAACGCCCGCTAGAAGATCGCGACCTTTCACTTCCATAGAAGTTTCTTTTCCAGAAGGATACGCGTTTCCTATTGTGATTTTAATTTGCTCAGCAGTTCTTTCACCAATCGCAAGGTTATATTTACGACGAATGTAGTTGAGAATACTTTCGTTCATTTTGTCACCGCCGACACGAACAGATTTTGAAAAGACAATTCCGCCCAAAGAAATAACCGCAACGTCTGTCGTTCCACCACCGATATCAACAACCATGTTTCCACTTGATTCAGTGATCGGAAGACCTGCACCGATAGCAGCTGCCATAGGCTCTTCAATCAAATAAACCTCACGAGCACTCGCGGAGAGAGCCGCTTCTTTTACAGCGCGTTTTTCTACTTCCGTGATTCCGTAAGGAATACAAATAATAATTCGTGGACGAATCAAAGTTCTTTTCTTAAGAGCTTTTGAAATTAATTCCTTGATCATGGCTTGAGTCACTTCGAAATCTGCAATGACCCCATCTTTGAGTGGACGAATCGCTTGAATGTTGCCAGGAGTTTTTCCAAGCATTTCTTTTGCAGCATGACCCACTTCGATCACTTTCTTTTGTCCGCGATTATCTTTGAGGATGGCAACAACACTTGGCTCGTTCACAACGATGCCCTGATTTTTTACATAAACAAGAGTATTCGCAGTCCCTAAATCGATTGCAACATCATTGCTCAAAAGAGACTTTAATCTATCTATAGTGGCCATACCCTTAACCATACGCGACTTTAGGAATTTCGGGCAAGCCTATGAATAACTTAGGCATCAGGCCCTTCTTGCGCCGCGCTATTCTTCCAATCATCCAACAACTTCCAAGCGTCTCGAGGAGAAAGAGAATCTGTATCGAGTGCGGCTATTTTTTGTGACCAAACATTTAATTTTTGATTTTCTGTTTCCTCTTGCAACACACTGTCTTTATTCACTTTTGCAACCATAGGCTGATCAAAAAGCGAGAGCGAAAGAGGAGCATTTTCAGAGTTATTTTCATTCTTAGAATCATAAAAATTCTTTGCTCGATTGAGCAACTTGGAGGAGATTCCCGCCAGCTTAGCCACGTGCAATCCATACGAACTTGAAGCCGCTTCATAGACAAGTTTTCTTAAAAAAACTAAATCACCCTTCCATTCCCGTATCGACATCGACCCATTCACAACACTTTCAAAGGGCTGAGAGAAGGGAGCAAGCTCGTGATAGTGACTGGCAAACAGTGTAAGCGACGGGCGTTCATTTGCAAAAAATTCCAAAAAAGATTTCGCGAGAGCTAAACCATCTCGTGTAGAAGTTCCCCTTCCAATTTCATCAATCAAAACGAATGAATCTTCGTCCGCGTCGCGCAAAATTCCTGCCATCTCGCGCATCTCAACCATGAACGTACTTTCTCCCATCAGGATGCGATCACTTGCACCCATGCGAGAATAAAATCCTCGAGCGGGAGACAGCTCAACTTTTTCTGCGGGCACTCGCAATCCGACTTGAGCGAGTAAAAGAATAATTCCACACTGACGCATGAGAGTAGATTTGCCCGCCATGTTTGGACCTGTGAGGAGTAGCACTCTTTTTTTGCTCACCCCAAGAGTTAAAGAATTCGACACAAAACTTCGCTCACGTGCTTCAATCAAAGGATGTCGCCCCTCTTCGATGGAAAAATAAAAACGACCTTCAGATAAA
>CANIGN010000048.1 GCA_947467125.1 Bacteriovoracaceae bacterium
AAATTCCAAGGGCTAATCACAAGCGCACGGCCACGAGCTTTATAAAAATAAGAATTCTTCTCACCCAAAGCCGATTCAACCTCACGGCCCTTCATGAGTTTTAAATATTCATCTGCGTAATAGCGGCAAAAATCAATCGCTTCACAAACATCTGCATCTGCTTCGCGGAAACTTTTTCCAACTTCCAAAGTCATGATACAACTCAACTTCACACGATGATCTTGAACCTGATCGGCAATCGCATGAAGAATTTTTGCGCGCTCTTCATAGCCACGCTTTTTCCACTCTTTTTCTCCAGCATCTAAAATAGAATGACATTTTTCAAGACATTCAGGCTTTGCAAGTTTCAATTGAGAAACAATCTCAGAACGAAGAGATGGATTTGTATAAGATCGCGCCTCATATGAAGATAACTCCTCTCCCCCAACCTGAGGAGCAATCATCGCAGCACCCGCTTTGCGCAGCTCTTCAAATGTTTTATTGAAATGATCTCGAACTTCACGGCGACTAAAATCCACCATTGGTTCAGCAGTTGTATGCCCTTTGAGCGCCGCTGCTTCTGCAGGAGGAACAGGCTTTTGCAACAAAGTATCCGTAGCTTTATCGTCTACAAATTTCGCTTTCAAAAATCCATCATTAGATGTGTTTTCCAAAAGACGTCGCACCAAATACGCCATACCCGGAAGCATTTCTCCCACGGGAGTGTATTCACGAATTCGCAGCCCCTTTGAATGAAGAGCTTTTTTAAAAGGCTCCGCCATTCCGTAAAGCATCTGAACTTCGAGAGCACTGGGGGGAATATTTTTTTGCTCAGCAAGTGTGAGCGCATAAGCCAAGCTTCGAATATTATGAGAGGCAAAAGCAGGAATAATCGCAGGATAGGATTCTATCAAAAACTTAGAGCAACGCTCGTAGTTTGCATCAGTTTCTACTTTGCGTAAATAAACAGGACTCTTCCAAGCACGCTGAGAAGAGAGAATGTTTTCGTAATCCCAATAAGCGCCCTTCACAAGACGAATGGAGAAATGAGTTTTTCTCTTCTCTGCTAATTTCTTGAGTCGCTCCAAATCAGAAAGCGCACATTGCAAGTAGGCTTGAATAACAATTCCAAAATGGGGATAGCTTACGAACTCATCTTCCATCCAAAGTTCTTCCGCAACAGCAATCAGAACTTCGCGCAAATCATTTTGCTCCATGTCGAGATAAACAAAAGCATTTTTCGCAACAGCGGCTCGTAAAAGCTTACGCAAACGTTGCTTAATTCCGTCGACGGAATCTCTAAAACGCATCGGGTCGATTCGTGAATATAATGAAGAACATTTTACAGAAACGTTTGTGCGAGGAGTTTTTCCTTGAGGAGTGTTCTCCAAAAGTTCTTGTTCTTTCCAACGAGAAACAGACTCCGGAAGTTTTTCAATAAGATCTAAATAGCGATGAAAATAGCTATCCGCTTCTTCTTCGCTCACCACGGCTTCACCCAAAATATCAACTGTGAAAGAAAGGCCACCGTCCCAAAGTTTTTTCAAAACAGGCAAAGCACCCTCTGCGTTTTCACCACAGATAAAGTTTTTGGCCATGCCTTCGACGTTTGACTTCACCGTGTTGGCAGCAATCTTTGAAAGCAATCCTCCACCCGCAGCCACACCCAAAGCGGATTTCACAATAGGCGATACGTTGAGATCTTCTCGCACTAAATACATCCGGATATGATCCGAGATTTGATCCGCAGACTTTAAGCTTGGCAAAACATCCACAAAGCGAAAGAGCTCAATCTTGAAAGAAGGATCTTTGAGCGCCCAATCCATCATTTTTCCAGCCCAAAAGTTTTTATCAAAAAACCCAGGCTTTTCATCGCGAGCGGCTGTAAAAAGTTCGCGACCAATTTCAAGAACACGTGCTTCTGTTTGTGTATCAATTTCTGTATTTGTATTTTGAGCTGACATGCCCACCTCTAACATAAGGTTTTTATAACTCTTAGCCCTTAGATTGGCTATAGGGGTTTATGACAAGTAAGTCTTTATCTATGTTCGGCGCAAAAGACTCAAGAAAAATAAAACAGCACTCACCAAAACAAGAATGAGCATGGATTGAGTATAATTTTCAAAGCTTGAGCGAAATAAAATATCCTGAAAACTTCCTACCGCATAAGACAAGGGATTCAGGCGCGATACCCACAACAAAGCCCCCGACTTGATTGGGAAAGTCGCTCCCGACAAAAACCACATCGGCATCAACACTGTATTCATGATTCCATGAAAGCCTGCAACGCTCTCAATTTTCCAACCAAAGTGCAAGGCAAGCGAAGCCACAAAAATAGCAATGACAAAAAAGATGACCAGACAGCTCGCAAACTCAACAAGACTTGGATGCATTCCCGCCAAGTAAGAGATTGGCAAAAGCAACAACCCCTGGAAAAGAGCAATGAAGGAAGCTCCCAAAATTTTTGAGAGAACCATGGCCCACTTCGGAAGAGGACTCACGATCACACCCTGAAGGAATCCTGAATTTCGATCTTCAATCAAAGAGATCGCGGCATAGATGGCCGTAAACACAACACCCATGACCATCATTCCCGGAACGAAATACTGCCTAAAGTTTCCCGCTCCACCCACAGAAGTGTTGTTACTCGCTCCATCAATCCCAAAACCCAAAAGAGCCCAGAACAAAAGCGGAGTTAACAAAGTTCCAATGATGCGACTTCTTTGTCGACTAAAGCGCTTCAACTCACGAACTGACAACGCAAAGGTTGCCGAAAAAGCTTTTGTAAAATTCATTTCAAAGCCTTTCCTGTTTTTTCAAAATAAACATCCGCCAAATTTGGCTTCGACCATTCTAAACGCTGAATATCTTG
Organism: Bacteriovoracaceae bacterium; assembly: GCA_947467125.1. Classification (GTDB taxonomy): domain Bacteria; phylum Bdellovibrionota; class UBA2428; order UBA2428; family UBA2428; genus CANIGN01. The sequence continues at coordinate 2,852 of CANIGN010000048.1, forward strand.
GCCCCACGCTTTTCGAAGCTCATCAAAAAGCTCTTGAGCTCGTGGAGTCGATACGCGAATCGTTTCTAATTGAATTTCTGCTTTTTCAGATGGTAGCAATCGAGCTTTCAACTCTTGAAAGCGATCTGCAATATTTAAAACTTCAATTTGTAAAACTTCAAAACCTAGCGAAGACCTGAGCGCCGCCGGACTTCCATGCCCCACACAAACGCCTTCACTCATAAAGATTAATTCTTCGCACTGCTCGGCTTCCTCGATCAAATGAGTCGTGACCAAAACAGTAACTTTCTTTTCTTGAGAAACACTTCTTAACTCTTCCCAAAAATCCTTGCGTGCTTGTGGGTCCAATCCATTGGTGGGCTCATCAAGCAAAAGCAACTGAGGTTTGCCCAAAAAAGCTTTGATAATTTCAATTCGTCGAGCCTGACCACCCGACATCTCAGCCACTCTTTTATCGAGATAAGTCACTCGAAGCTTTTCCGCTAAACTATTGATTTCGCGAATAGCTTCTGCAGTGTCCATTCCCAAAACTCGCGCGTGCAAAAGAAGGTTTTCACGACCCGTCAGAATTTTATCAAGACTCGGAGATTGGAAACAAACTCCCAACTGAGAACGAACATACGACTCATTTTCTTTGAGGTTTTTACCATCAAAAACAATCTCTCCCGACCAACCATGAAGCTGAGTTGAGAGCACCTTAAACGCAGTGGATTTTCCACTTCCGTTTGGACCCAAAAGAGCCACTCTTTTAAATGATGGAACAGAAAAGGATAAACTCTTCAGAACAGAATCGCTCGCCTTTTGTGTGTAGGCATAAGAAACGTTTTTTAACTCAAGAAGAGACATTTTTTACCTTTGTCCTTCTTTTCGAACAAGCCACCAAATCCATCCAGCCAAACCCATTGGAAGTATCGCAAACAAACTTCCCACCATGAGCATTTTTAAACTGGAAGATTCCTGGCCACAGCCCATGCAAGCATGAGCCTGCACGACAAATAAAGCAGAATAAAAAAAGAAACTATTTCGAATGAGCTTCATTCTTTTCTTCATGCTCACCAGAAGGAAGGTCTTTTTTAGCTTCGGGAGCAATCGTGTTTCCAAATTCATCTAACTGACGATCTTCAATGTTTCGCTGTCCCCAAAAACGCTTTGTTTCTCCAACATAAACGTTTGAGTGACGGCGAATTTGCAATTTTGCATCCACAATCAAATAGACGGCATAAAAGAAAGCCACGAATAAAGGGAAAAGCAATATAACTTTCAAGCCCTTCGTTTCGTGGTTCAAGTGCATGTAAATCCAACCCACCGCAAAAGCTTTGCTAAGAGATGCCACCACAACCAATAAGGTGATAGCAAGCTTGGGCAAAGGCGCTTGAACAATCACAACTTCAAAAATAGTGAGAGCGGTTAGAATGAAAAAAACCTTCCAATAGGTTTTGCGTTTATCGTCAGACGAATGTGTCACTGCGCTCATAAATTCCTCAAATCAAATAAATGAAGGTGAAGACCAAGATCCACACCAAATCGACAAAGTGCCAAAAGAGTCCGGCAATTTCGACTTCATTCATATTCCCATCATTATATTTACCGACAAGGGCTCGACCAAAAATCGTCATCAGGTACACAACACCTGAAAAAACGTGAAAGCCGTGAAAGCCTGTCACCAAGAAAAAAGTTGAAGCAAACTGAGGAGGTCCTTTGGCAAAATCCCAAAAGATCATCCCCTCGTGCACGAGGTGCGTATATTCATAAACTTGAATTCCCAAGAAGCTCATTCCGCCCAAAATCGTAAGAGCCAAGAATCTCAGCATGTTCTTGCGATTTTTTTCTTCTCCAGCCGCTTGAGCCAAAACCATCGTCACTGAGCTGCAAATTAGAATGAAAGTTGCGATTGCAGAAAGACCGATTCCCAAAAAATGAGAAGGATCAGGCCATTCTGGATTTCGCGCACGCAAGATTCCATATCCCAAAAGAAAGCCCGCAAAAGTAAGACCGTCTGTCGACAAAAAGACCCACATTCCGATCTTGCCGTTTGAGGCTGAACCAAAGATATCAGGCTTTCGCTCAACTTTATTATTATGACCCGTGTGAGCCGAGTGCCCTGAATGAACAACTGATGTTGAACCCATAACCAAGAAATAGACTTCTTTGGAGCGATCATCAACAGCTCCGTAAACTTTCAGGCTTTATTATTACACTTTATTGTTAAGCTCTGGACGCAAAGGCTTTGAAAAGATATTCAATTAACAACATAAATGGAGGCAAGCGTGGCTGAAAATTACAACGACTTTTTTCCGGCTCTCAACGCAGCGTTAAATGGCACATCCGCTATTTTACTTGCCCTTGGTTTTTTCTTTGTCAAAAACAAACAATTCACAGCTCATCGCAACTGCATGATGCTTGCTTTTACCGTCTCTAGCGCTTTTTTGGTGAGCTACCTCTACTACCACTTCAACTATACATCTCACCGCTTTGAAGGATCTTCACTTGCGCGAACACTCTATCTCATCATGCTCGTCACTCACATTATAGGCGCTGTTATCCTCGTGCCAGGAGTGATTGGAATGCTTCTTCAGGCCGCAAAAAAAAATTGGCAAAGACACAAAAAACTAGGCCGCTGGGTGTTTCCTCTTTGGATGTACATCTCAGTCACAGGCGTCCTGATTTATTTTTCATTATATGGAGTTAAAAAATTATGAGTGAAATCAAAAAACAAGGCAAACAGCTCTACTACCTCTCCGTTCTCACTCTTGTGCTCACTTTTTGCATGATTGTCCTGGGAGGCGTCGTTAAAAACACGGGCTCCTCCATGGCCTGCCCTGATTGGCCGACTTGCAACGGAAGCCTTATGCCCGAAATGGTAGGCGCAGTTGCGATTGAACACTCGCACCGAATCTTGGGAACGGTCCTCGGAATCCTCGCCTGCTTAATGGTTCTCGTTGGAGTCCGCGCTCGTAAAAAAGAGCCCCTTCTTCATTACTCAACTCTTCTGGCCTTAGGGCTTGTTATCGCGCAAGGAATCTTGGGTGGACTCACAGTCCTCAACAAAATTTCAGCTTTTTATTCGAGTTTGCACTTGGGTCTGAGCCATCTCTTTTTTGCGACAGTCCTCTTTATCGCTTTTAAATCTTGTGCAACATCTTGCGAACAAAAAAGCAAAGATCCCATCTTTCCTCCCAAACTTATCACTCTTGCAAAAATTGCCTGTGCTCTTGTCTTTGTTCAAATTTGCTTAGGGGGAATCATCCGTCACTTTGGAGCGGGTCCCGCTTGTGGACTGGGCTGGCAAGCTGCCTTTCTTTGCCAAGAGCTTGATACGGGTGTTCGCACACTGTGGCCGCACAATGGCCCAGGACAACTCCACATGCTTCATCGCTTGAATGGTTATTTCGTGATGTTTGCTTTAATCGGCCTCACGATTCCTCTTTTGAAGTTTGCTCGAATCAATAAACTTCCTTCTCTTCGTCGTCTCTTGATTGCGATTCACGCAACCGTATTTATACAAGTCACAATCGGGCTTCACGTCGTTTCAACTTACATCTCAGCTGTGATCGTGACTCTTCACCTCGCCTTTGGTCTTCTTTTGTGGGCCCTTGTCCTCTCTGTGTTTTTTAGATTGAACAAAAAATACATGAACGAAGGAGCTCAGTGTTGCGCGTGAATCAAAGCACCTTGAAAAGCGAGACTTCTCGCGTTTTTCGCTCGCTTGTAGAATGTGCAAAACCAGGGCTCAGCTCGATGGTGATTGCAACGTTTGGCATTGGAGTTCTCTTAGCTCTTCCCGGAAAAACTTCATTCTTGAATTTACTCTTGGCCTCCATTGGAACAACGTTGCTTGTAGGCGGAGCAAACATTTGGAATTGCTGGCTTGAACGTGATGTTGATCCTTTTATGTCTCGTACGAAAAATCGTCCACTTGTGACGGGCCGACTCAAAAATGTTGAAGCCGTTCTAGGAGCCTCAGCGACCTCTTTTGCGGGACTTGCTTTGCTGTTTTACTTTTCAAATGCCCTCACAACATTTTTAGGTTTTCTTTCTCTAGTGAGTTACGTGCTTTGCTACACACCTCTCAAACGTCGCTCGACGTTGTCTTTATTTGTCGGAGCAATTCCCGGAGCTCTTCCACCTGTGATGGGCTGGACAGCGGCACAAGGGGAAATCGGCCTTGTCGCAATCCTTCTTTTTTGGATTCTTTTCTTGTGGCAACTGCCTCATTTTATTTCCATCGCTCTTTTTCGACGCGATGAATATGAACGAGCGGGTCTTAAAACGCTTCCTCTTCAAATCGGAGTCGAACCGGCCAAGTGGCACATGCTTCTTTATTCTGCCCTTCTTGTCAGCGTGAGTTTTATTCCCTATTTTTTACATTTAGCAGGAATCGTTTACATGGGAGCAGCTCTCTTGATGGGAATTGCTTTTATTTGGTTCTGCTGGGAAAGTCTAAGCGAACTCGAAGGTTCAAGTTGTGCCCGAAAAGTTTTCTTTGCTTCGATTGCCTACCTGCCCGCAACGTTGGGTGTTTGGGTGGTTGAATCTTTTGTAAGGAGTTTGTTTTGAGAGTGGGTCATATGAAAAATAACTTTAAAAAAATCATCTTCTTTGTTTTATTGTGCACTTCTTTAAAACTCGGTGTGCAACAAGCTCACGCTCAAACCGTCGAGCAACTTCATCAATCAAACCCGAACTTCGAAAAAGAAAAAGTTCACGCTCAAGGAATTTACCCTCCTCCAGCTGGAATCTACAATACTTACAAAACTCCTGAATCGATCACGACGGACGGAGCTCACTTTGACTTTCTTTTTAACTACGTATCCCTAGGAACATTCATTTCGTTTGTGATCATGATGTTCCTTGTGTTTTATTTTACTTTTAAATACCGAGACAAACCTGGAGCAAAAGCTTTCTATACAGATGGCCACAACGAACACAAATACACACTCATCGTGGATATTTTATTCTTTATATTCCTCGATTGCTTTTTGATTTACTGGTCAGTTGTCGACACTGCAAAATATATTGGAGAACCCCCTAACGGCCCTGAAATTGTAAAAGTTCAAGTCATGCCTCAACAATGGTTGTGGAACTTTCGCTATGCTGGCAAAGACGGAGTTTTTGGAACAGCTGATGACATCGTCACAACAAACGAACTTTGGATTCCCAAAGGAAAAACAGTTTCTCTTCAGATCAAATCAAAAGACGTGATCCATGGCTTTATGGTTCACGAAGTTCGTCACCAAATGGACGCTCTTCCTGGAACCATTACTCGACTCTGGTTTGAGCCCACACGCACAGGTGACTTTGAAATTGCTTGTATGCATCTTTGCGGAACTGCTCACTACAAAATGAAAGCATTTATGAAAGTTGTCGAACAAAATCAATTCGATAACTGGTCTAAAGAAATGTCTGAATGGTCGGAAGCTCGTTTCGATCCAGAAGACAAAGCCACTCACTGGGGATGGACTTGGTTACTATGAGGACTTTCCTAAAAAATACAGAATTTAAGTTTGAATTGAGGAACAGAAAATGAGCCATAACTCAAATAATCCACAAGCCCATCACGATGATCACCTTCATCCAGAACCTACAACTTTCATCTCGAAATATGTTTTTTCTTTCGATCATAAAGTTATTGCCAAACAATTTTTATTCTTTGGAATGTTTTGGGCGATCATTGGGGCCTTTCTCTCCGTTTTAATTCGCTGGGCCTTAGCGTTTCCAGGGGTTCCCTTTCCTATTTTAGGACAACTTCTTTTCCCTTCTTCAGACGGAGTTATTCCTGCTGACGTTTATACGATGCTCTTCACGATGCATGGAACGATTATGATCTTCTTTGCGATCACCCCTATCCTGATTGGATGCTTGGGGAATTTCCTCATTCCTTTGATGATTGGCGCACGAGACATGATCTTCCCTTGGTTGAACATGCTCTCTTTTTGGCTGTCATTTGTCGGCGGTGTTTTGATGTTTGCCTCTTTCTTTGTTCCCTTGGGCGCATCGGCTGTCGGATGGACTTCTTACCCCACTCTTGCTCACTCTCAATGGTCACCAGGTATGGGACACACGCTTTGGCTCCTCTCTCTCTTTTTTATGGGGAACTCTTCAATCGTGGGATCGATCAACTATGTGACAACAGTTATTCGTCTACGCGCGCCTGGCATGACGATGTGGAAGATGCCTCTCACTGTCTGGGGCTTGTGGCTCACAGCTATTTTGAACGCACTCTTTTTGCCTGTCTTAACGGCAGCTTTTATCTTGTTACTTTTGGACAGAACACTTGGAACAAGTTTCTTTTTAGCGGCTGCGATTTCGGACAACGGAACTCAAGGCGATCCTATTTTGTATCAACATTTATTTTGGATTTTCGGTCACCCTGAAGTTTACATCATTATCTTGCCTGCTTGGGGACTTGTCTCAGACCTTCTCTCTTTCTTCTCTCGCAAACCAGCTTTTGGGGCGAAAGCAACCGCTTTATCGATGACTGCCATCACTGTTTTAAGTGCTGTGGTTTATGGTCATCACATGTTTACAACGGGAATGTCTCCTCTTTTAACAGGAGCCTTCACAACTCTAACTCTTCTCATTTCTATCCCTTCAGGAATTTTCTTTTTGAACTGGTTAGGAACGATTTGGAAAGGTCGCATCCAACT
>CANIGN010000049.1 GCA_947467125.1 Bacteriovoracaceae bacterium
GTTAAAAAAAAGAGTTGCCAAAAAAGTCCATACCCTTTCCGGTTTATTTCCCATAAACAAAGAAATTTTAGATTTATTTTACGAGAAAATGATTAACTCAATGCCCCAAGTAGATCTACTAGCTTCATGGGTTCATGGAGAAAACTACTTTGAAAAATATTTAAAATCAGCAAAAACATGTGACCTACCAGAGATAGAAAGTTACCTTCACTCCAACCCATGGTCTCAACATCTAAAAGGAAAACACGTCCTTGTTATTCATCCCTTTTCGAAAAGCATAGAAAAACAATACACCATAAATCGTACTCGGCTTTTTAGAGACCCGCTCGTGTTACCTGAATTTAAATTATCAACCTTAACTGCTGTTCAATCAGTTGCCGGAAATATACCCAAAGAATTTAAAGATTGGTTTCAAGCTTTAAACTTTATGTATACTAAAAGTCTCGAAATAAACCCTGATGTTGTTATCTTAGGATGTGGGGCCTACGGGTTTCCCTTAGGTGCAATGTTAAAAGCCGCTGGAAAACAAGTCATCCAACTTGGAGGATCAACTCAGATTCTTTTTGGAATAAAAGGTTTAAGATGGGACAATAATCCAAAATTTCAAAATCTTTATAATAAATATTGGATAAGAGCAAGTGAACAAGAAATACCTAAAAACTACAGGTCTGTTGAAAATGGTTGTTACTGGTAATTTTGTTTAATTGAAAAAAACTAAGGCGTCCACTGTGTTGAAAGAGGCAACTCTGTAAGGATCAGCTCCTCTACTCCCACGCGTCCTTGCGTAAGCACTTCTCCCCACGGAGCAATCACCATCGACAATCCAGTATTTGTCGGACGGACCATAGGCACTTGCTCCCGAGCCACCTGCCAGCGCGCTAAATGCGAATGAAGAAAAAGCTCTGCACCCTCACCAAACCAAGAATCATTTGTGGGATTGACCATCACAAGATCACGACCTGGATAATCTTTCTTTGCACTTTGCACAGACACTTTAACATAACCTTCTTTTAAAATTTCAAAACAAATAAAAGGAATAAAAGCAGGGCCCTGAGGATGATCATGCAAAAGGGCAACAGAGCGCTCGCCTTTTCCAAACTGATTTAAAAAAGAAAACTTTTCATAGATCCACGGATAATACTCATCACCCGGAACATATTCACCAAAAGGCATTCGCACTACTTTTTGATAATGCCCTCTAAAATCACCTTTGGCACTATAGGCAGTGAGAACATTGTACTGCAAAACCTTACTCTCTGAGGGATTTAAAACAGTCGGCATGGAGCGCTCTTCATAAGCTCCAATTAAATGAAATGAATTCGTCAACTTTGCCCATGAGGATAGATGCTCCGACAGGGAACTATCATTCAAAGGAAAGCCAGGAAAAGCCGTCTCAGGCCAAAAAGCAAAATACTCTTCTTTCTTTTCTGAATTTTTTTGCTTCAAAGCCAAACGCTCTACAAGATCACGATAAATCCTCAAAACGTTTTCATTCGTGGGACTTTCATTGCGATTTTGTAATTTTTTTTCGAAATTCCCAACAGCTCCCTGAAGGATCGCAATCTTTTGCGAATATTTATATTTTGATTGAAGGCTTTTGATTTCACGAAATCCAACAAGACCTGCAACAAGCAGCACACTCAAACAAGTGGCAAACCAAACAAAAACTCTCTGAGAAGAAGGATATTTCTTAAGCGAATGCAAAAAAGCTACAAGCGCATAAAAAATATAATTCCACCCCCACGTCCCCAAAACTCCCACGCTTGCGAGCAAATATTTTTGTGAACCAAAGCTCTGGGCAGGGATCCAAGGAAAAAACCGATAATCACAGAGATCCCACAAAATCCAAAATAAAAAAATCAAAGGAATTCGCAAAGACTTTTTCTTTTGAACCCACTTCTTTGCAAGAGGAAGAAGCAACGCTCCGGCAAGAGCACTCGGCACACTCATCAAGGAAAGGCCCACGATTCCCATAACCCAGGCAACAACATAAGGAATTGTTGAAAACTCTATGAGAGTATGAGGAATCCAATAAAGAGAAAAGCCCTTCACGACCAAGGAAAAAACAAAAAAGAGTTTAAAAAAATCTCCAAACTTTTTTCCTTCAAATTCTTCAAATAAAAACCAAGACAAAAGACCAAAAGCCGGAAGACTCAAGAACCAAAGACTTGTTGGCGGATAAGAGAGAACAAACAAAAGACCACAAAAAAAACTCCAAAGAAGAGGATGCGATTGTCTATTGCTTTGAAGCATGACTCGACTCTAGCAGTTAATAGAAAAGTAAAAAAGTTATGTGGTTTTTTAAAAGCTTAATTTTTAAAGAATTAATTTTTACGAATATAATCACGAACTTTAGAAGCCATCAAAGTCACAACGTCATCAAAAGACTTACTCGTAGAATCAATCACAATTGCATCGGAAGCTTTTTTAAGAGGCGCAATCTTACGATTCATATCTTGATCGTCGCGAGCTTTTGTTTCTTTTAAAATTTGCTCGTAAGACAACTCCACACCCGCTTGTTTTAATTCAAGCTGACGACGACTTGCTCGACTTTCTACAGAAGCTTCAAGATAAAACTTAACTTCCGCCTCAGGAAAAATAACAGTCCCAATATCGCGACCTTCCATCACGATTCCACCTTGCGCTCCAAAATCACGCTGAAGCTGCAAAAGGGCTTCACGAACAGCGGGAAGCTTGGACACATTTGAGGCTGCCATGCCCATCTCGGGACTCCGAATACTTTCAGTGACATCGATGCTATTACAGAAAATTTTAACTTGGGGAATAGCATCCTTATCTGGGTAAACAGGCAATTCAAGATTTCCAAATTGAACATTTAAATTTTTGCATAATTCTGCAAGCTTAAATTCATCATCAAAAGCAACGTTCTTTTCCATAGCCATCAAAGCTAAGGATCGATAGAGAGCACCTGTATCAATGAGCTTGAACTGGATTGTATAGGCTAACCAGCGAGCAGCCGTACTTTTTCCGGCACCCGCAGGCCCATCAATAGTCACGATCGGCAATCTGACAGATGCAAGTTTCATTGAGACTAATTTTTAGCGTCTCTCGAGCGGACTCACAAGCTTCTAGGGCTCAAAATTTCTTGAATAGACCCCTCAACCGACTCGGCCTTTAGGTCCTTCATGCAGCTGTGATGCCCGTAGGGACACTCGCGAGGCCCGTGAATATCACAGGGACGACAAGCTAAATCCACTCCCAGCGCCTTGGAATGTGTGCGCCAAGGAGCAAAGCCAAAATCGGGAATCGTCGGTCCAAAAAGAGCGATCGTGGGGACATCCAAATCGTTCGCTACATGAACCGCTGCGGAATCGCCACTCACTAAGACTTCTGCTTTTGAAATTAAATCGACCCATTCTTGAATGTTTGTTTGTGCAACATAGTTTTTGAAAAGACGAGAATTGACTTCTTTCTCCAAAAACTCAGCACTCTGAACAAAGGAGTGGTCCCCTAAAACCCAAAGCTCCTTCCCCTTTTGAACGAGCTGCTTCATCAATTTGAGAGCTTCATTCAAATCCCAAATTTTTGTTCCCCAAGGACTACTCAAAGAAAAAGCAACAACATCTTTTTGAGTTTGTTTTATTCCCAAAAGAGAAGGTGCCGTTCGAGAATTCCAAATTTCAACTTTTTCAAAAACTCTCAGGAGATCTAAGTTTTTTTCAATTTCATGCTGAGAGCTCTCCCACTCGCGAGGAGCGCAATGAGTATACAAAACGCTGGAAGCCCCCGATGCAAAACCCACACGCTCTCGAGCTCCAGAAAAATACGCGAGTAACGAAGAAGAAAAACTTCGATGAACACAAAAAACTCGTTCAGGGATAAAATCTTTTCTTAAATCATTTGCAAAAGAATGAAGAGCCCAAGGAGAGCGAATACTTTTCTTATCCCAAACCACAACATCTAATAAATGTGAATATTTTTTAAGGCCTTCGTTTTGTGCTCGTTCAAAAAGAGCTTTGTTACGAGGAGCTGCAATAACTTTTAGTCGATGCCCTTTTTCTAGAATTCGATGAATCAAAGGAAGCGTTAAAACCGCATCCCCTAAAAAAGATGTTTGAATCAACCAAGACTGCACAGCGAGAGAGACTATTTAATTTCTTCGTTTGAGACAACCTTTGAAGGATCCAAATCAATGGGAGTTGCAAAAGCAGGAAGAGCTAAACTCCACGGAACCCCGGGTTGATACTCAACCAAATCACCCGTAATAGACCCAATTCGTATTTTGATCTTAAACTTAACCAAAACTTTTCGAGGATCATCAGATATCCAAATAAGAGCGTCTCCCTGAGGCTCTAAATTGCCCTGAACACGAGGATAGAGCTTGTAGCGATTACACTGAAAAACACCTGCTTTTGTATTCAATTCTTCTTTATCATCAAAAATGTATTCATTGTTCCAATGCTTGAATCGATCATGAACAGGAAAACTGATCTTCTTAGGGTCCTTGATGAAGCGTGAAAAAAATAAGGCTCCTAAAATATCTTGTGGATTATTAAAAAGCTCATGGCTTTCATCAATGATTTTGGTGGGCTTATTCGGACGAGTAGTGCTGCTATAAAAATGCTGAACCTTTTTCTTTTGATCAAAGATCACAATTCTCCGGCCCCACTCTCCACTTTCGTTTTGTAAAATTTCATGTCGAAGAGGAAGATGATCCTTCAAGCGCACCCACGATTGAACGGTATCTTCTATTCGATAAAACAAATCAAAAATTTTATCGCTGCGAGCCTGAGTCACATAATGAAGAGCTAACTCACCCTCAATCTTCTGAGGAGGAGCCACTTCAATCGTTGCTCGACCCCCTTCAATGAACCCATAGCGTACCGCAAATGTACTTTTTTCGTTAAGCATAAAAGGCCACTGATCAACAAAACCTTCTACAGGCTTACGATTTTTTTCTAAAGACAAAGCTGCGACTTTGCTTTTCTTGGATTTATTTTTTTTATCAACCTTATCTATTGATTCAGCTTGAGGAGCAAAATCCTCTACCTTTTGAAGCATTTTTTCGGGAGCTGTCACAATCTCATGAGCTTCTTTGAGTTGAGACGCGCAACACACCAAAAATAGGACAATGAATAAATAAGAAAAGTATCTCTTCACTTCTTTATTCTTTCACGGAAGCCCTTGAGAGAAAAGAGTCTGAAAACGCGCCTTGCCCCCTTGGAACTTCAGCCCTAGAATCAAATGAGCGGGTTGAATGTGTTGATTTCTGGAATCTTTCTTCTGATCCTTTGTGCTCTCTCTTTTTCTGGTCTTGATATTTGCAGAAAAAAACTTTCTGAAAAATATTCAGCCTTTCGCATACTCACTCTTGTCATGGGTGCTCAAATTCCTCTTTATGCTCTCTGGTATGTTTTTAGCCCTTCCACAAACGTAAGCTTCGACTCTTACGCTCCTTGGGGAATCAGCGATATATTTCTCAATCTCAGCGCAAACATCTTGATTGTGATGTCGCTCAGACTTTCACCTTTATCAAATGCCATTCCTCTTCTTGCTCTCACTCCTACTTTTGCTCTTCTCTTTCAACCTTTTTTCAATATTCCATTAAGCACGAGCCAAATTTTAGGCGCCGTCATTATTTTTGCAGGAGCCATTATTCTCAACGGCTTCCCAAAATTGAAAGACAAAAAAGACAAAGGTCTTTTTTATATGTTTTGTGCAGCTTTTTGCTGTGGCCTTATTATTCTCCTTGATCGACAGTGCTTACAGTTTGCTCCTATTCCCTTTCACGGACTCGTACAAACAGTGGGAATGACGACACTCAGCTTGATTGCCGAGCGAGTTTTTAAAATTCCTCAGCACGAAATGGATATGTCGTTGAAAGAAGCCCCTTGGAAGTTATGGATGGGCGCTTCTGTTTTTGCTTTCTTAGCGGGCATCTCACAACTAGGCTCCCTTAAATTTTTTGATCCAGGAATTGTTGAATCTGTAAAAAGAGCCCTTGTTTTATTCCTAAGCGTGACCCTAGGCTTTGCAGTCTTCAACGAAAGCCTTTCAACGAGAAAAATTCTAGGAGTTCTTTTTATGGCTCTTGGAATCATTCTCACTTCAAGACATTAAGAAAAATAGCTATACTCAAGCCATGTTTAAAAGTCGCAAAAGGATCACGCCCTTGGCACTACTCATTTTTATTGCGCTCTACGCTCTCAAGGCTCCTGAAAAACATTCATCCTCAACAGAAACTTCCGCAAGAACGATTACGGCAACACAATCCGAAAACTTAACCGTGATTTCATGGAATGCTTTGAACTTTGGTGACGATAAAAAGAAAAAGCTAGAAGAAGCCTCTTTCGAAAAAAAAGTGGACATCATAAATATCCTGGCTGAAAATTTCAAAAAAGCAGATGTTATAGCACTTCAAGAAATCAACACTCAAAAATTCGAAAGCGCTCTTGAACTGTTTCGAGAAAAACTTCAAGAAGCTTGGGGAGAAGGTGAAACTGCTTGCTGGGGATTTTCACAACCCGCCTCTTTCCAAAGCCGAGAAGCCGAACGCTTTGCGTTTTTTTGGAGAGACTCCCGCGTAAACTATGTCACAACAGAAGGAAAAACTATTTCCTGCAAAAACTCAAGTGGTGGTGATAATTCGAAAGTTGCGTTCATCAACACACCTATCATCAAAGAACTCATTATTGAAGAAATCGGTCGACCCCCCAGCTTTGCAACATTTTTCTTTAAGCCTACCGCTCAAAAATTTCACTACGTCTCTCTACATCTCAGGCCTTCCGGAAAAAAACCTCAAGAAGAATTAACTCCTCTTTTTAAATCACTCAGCCGAGAAAAAAACGGACTTCAAAACCCAACACTTGGCCCCACCCAGTATCCCACGATTGTTTCAGGCGATTTCAATCTTTCAGATGCTCATCCTGCTTTTGAAATTGCTCGCACAAATGGATTTGAATCTACTTTTGAAAATGAGAAGACCTCTCTTCATATGAAGACTCGAGAACTCAACAAAGCCTATGACAATATTTGGATTCGGGCTGGAAGAGAAACGACTTTAAACGTCGTCGAAAAAAAGGTACTGGCACTCTATGATCTCTTCCCCAAAGACTGGGAACAGAAATTTATTTTTCACAGAATTTCAGACCACAGTCCCATTCAAGCAACGTTTGAATTTAATTTCAAAAAATAAAAATAAATTAAAACGGCAATGTAGCTTTTTTATAATCGAATTGAGCTTTAAATCGTCGATGAACCCAAAAATATTGCTCAGGATGCTTTCGAATCCACGTTTCCATTCGATCATTCGCTCTTTGGACATGCGCTAAAATTTGCTCAGGCTCTTGGCATTCACCTAAATCCGCAACTTCTAACTCGTCTTCAAATACAACATGAACAATTCCATTTTCTCGATAGGAATAAGTCGGAATAATAGAGCCACCTGTTCGAGAAGATAAAATGGCAAGCCCTTTTGCCGACCAAGCCTTTAAACCAAGAAATCGAGCCAAAACGCCATGAGGCTCACCCGTGTGCTGATCCAAAACAAAACAGACAAGATGTCCTTTCTTGAATGCTTTAAAAGCTGTAATTCCAGAGGATTTTTCTGACAAAAGATTCACTTCAAAAGAAGTCCGAGAAAGTTTCAACACTTCATCCCAAAAAGAGTTCCTCACATAACGAACAATACAAGACAAGGGAATGTGGACGATCTTTGAAAGAGCCAGCATAACTTCCCAATTGCCAATATGTGCCGCAAGAATATAAGCCCCCTTTCCTCCCTCAGTTGCTTTCTTAAGATTCTCTAAACCTGAGATACGAACTTTCTTTTGAAGTGTTGCATAAGACCACGTTGTTTTTTCTAAACATTCAAACAAAAGTAAAAAATAATTTTGAAAATTTCTTCGGGCTAAGGAATAAATTCTTTTTTTAAATTCAGCATTCGATTCTTCCTTGAGACGCGGAAAAACGTAAGACAAATTCAACAAAACGGTACGAGCCCTAAAACCAAGGACGTAAAACCAAAAACATCCTGCAAGATAAGCTAGAGATTGCTTAAAAGAGAGCGGCAATATCCGTAAAGACCAACCCAGAATTTGAAGAAGACGAAAAAAAAACCACCCCAAAACCTGAATGAAAACCTTCATGTTTGAAATCCTTTTAATTTTTGCTCACACAATGCCTTGAACTTCGAGCGATCCCATTCCAAATCAAGCTTTGAAAGACAAACCTGAAACTCTCTTCCGAAAAGATTTAAATTTAAAAAATCTTTTTGATGAATGAGGTCATGATGTAAAAGCTCGTCCGCAGAAAATAACTTCACCGCCTCTTTCATCCCCAAAATCAAAACATTAATCTCTGCGTTTAACTTTAAGAGCTCTTTCCTCAACACTTCACCCGAAAGATGATCTTGAAACTCTTTTCTTTGAAGAGGAAATCCAATGATTTGAGAAAGATCTTCAAAGTATCTATCCTGACTTCCGGCTCTTGTTGTAATGGCCATCGTCTGCTCTCTAGAAAAAACTATCTCCTTTGTCGAAAGCGACGTTTTCTTGTGACAATCCTTATCTAAATTCAAAACAAGATCCGCCCTCTTGAGAGCTGCAGACGACTCCCTCAGCCTTCCAACAGGCAATAAACGATCTGAGAAATCCTGATCTTTAATTAAAACAATATCGAGATCACGCTCCAAAGCCCAATGTTGAAACCCATCATCTAAAATAAAAACATTTTTTGAAGAACTATTTTTCTTTAAATAGCGAAGAGCATTCTCAGTTCTTTGTGATCCCACCAAAACTTTTGCCTGAGTACGAAGATAAATCTCAAAAGGCTCATCTCCAGCGTCTTCAACTTGAGTAGAAGGCCCCACCTCAATCGCAAGTTTAGATTTTCGACCGTAGC
Organism: Bacteriovoracaceae bacterium; assembly: GCA_947467125.1. GTDB lineage: Bacteria > Bdellovibrionota > UBA2428 > UBA2428 > UBA2428 > CANIGN01. Next base: position 8,863 of record CANIGN010000049.1, read on the forward strand.
CCCGAGTTAAGACGACAGGCTCGTAACCTTCTTTTTGAAAAAAGCGAATAAGATCTATCACCAGAGGGGTTTTGGCTCGTCCACCCACTGCAAGATTTCCAACACTCACTACAAAAGTAGGCAACCGCGTAGGTTTTGTGAAAGCTCGATCAAGTCGAGTTCCCCATGCATAAGCTTTTTCAAGAACAGTTTTGAGCATGAGGACAACATTGCTTCCAAGATTGCAGCAAATCGTCTGCAATACGCTCAGAAACTCCACTTTCACCTAATTTTTTGGGAATCCATCGAAGATGCTTTTTCATGACATCTAAACGATGAGGATCTTGCAATAAATCTAACGTTTCCGCAGCTAAGCGACGAGGATTTAAATCTGCTTGAAGCAATTCGGGGATGACTCTTTTTTGAAGTAAAATATTGGGCAAGCCTGCAAAAGCATTCGGATCGCTAAAATAATTACTCAGGGATTTTAAAATTTTTACTGAGAGAAAATTTAACTTATACATCAAGACGTGAGGCAATTGATAATAAGCCGCTTCTAAACTCGCCGTTCCCGAAGTGATCCAACCAAAATCGCTCGCCATTAAACTTGCGTGATTTTGAAA
>CANIGN010000050.1 GCA_947467125.1 Bacteriovoracaceae bacterium
GAAATCTCAAAACCGCTATTCCCTTTGGTCCTTTTTTAGCTTTAGGTGCGGTGATTGTCTGGACTTTGCAAAGACTCAGACTTGATTTTCTTCAAATGCCTTAGTTTTATTTTGAATCTATTTTTGAGACTGAGAAAGTTGTATTTTTTTACCGTTATTCTCTTCAATCTTTTTAGCGAGTCCAGATATAGCTGCTTTTTGTTCAGCACTTAACTGATTTGCAAAAGCTTCGGGATTGCTTTTAGCTTCTTCAAGTAATTTTCTTAATTTTTCAGGATCGCCGCCGGTTTTCGCTGCTAGATCTCCAAATATAGAAGCTGTTGTGTTACTTAAATCTTGTTTAGAACCTGCTTCATTCCCCATCAACTCAAACAACTTACTGGCCTCTGCATTTTTTTGAAGATTTGCGGGATCCTTTAAAAGTTCTTGAGTCTTCTTTATAGCTTCTTGGTTATCCGCACCAATACTTGGTCCTCGTTTTACATCTTCTGCTAAACAAAAAGTTGTCACCCAAAATCCCATGAGAATGAATCGAAAAGCTTTCATCTTTATCTGTTCGTCAAAATTTCTGCAAAACTTGAGCTCTAACCCCTAGAAATCATTCATAAACTTCTAGGATATTTTCTAAAGGGGCTCTACACTAAGCATAAGGGGAGGCTTGGAAATCACTCATGTTTTTTAGTTCGCGTCTGCTTGGAGTTGATATCGGAGCAAGCGCTATCAAAATTGTTGAAGGCTCATTCTCCTCAAAGGGATTTGAAGTGAGCAACCTCGCCTGTCTTCCTCTTCCCGATGGCGCCATCACAGAGCGTGAATACAATCAAAAAGACTTAGTTGTTTCCCAACTCAAAAGTGGCCTTGAATCTCTCAAAAAGAAAAAACCTGCTGTGGCAACTTCTTTTAGAGGATCAGGAGTTCTTACTAAAAGAGTTTTAATGCCTAAGGTCCCTGAAAAAGAAATTCCTCAACAAGTGAGATGGGAAGCTGAACAAGTTTTTCCCACTGATATATCCAATGTCCTTATTTCTTATCAGCTACTTGGAGTAGGCGATAATCTACCCTTGGCTCCTCCAGGAACAAAAGCCTGGGATATACTCTTAATCGGAGCTCAAAAAGAAGAAGCTTCTAATCTTCAAACAATACTGAGCGAAGCGGATACAAAGGTTAAAGTCATGGACCTCGACTTTCTCACAACGGCAGATGCTGCTCACAGCCTTTTAAAATTTCCAAAAGATGAATCCGTTGGCCTTGTTGATATTGGAGCACTCGGAACTCGTGTGAGTGTTTGGAAAAACGGAAAAGTCGAATTTTTTAGAGAATTTGCTCTTGGCGGCTTTTACTTTACAGACTCCATGGCTCGTCGTTTGGGATTAAACCACACAGATGCAGAAGTTCTCAAAGTAAGCGATGGAAATTCGATTCCTCACGAAGCAAAAGAAGCTCTTAAAGAAAGCCTCAATCGTTGGAAGGCTGAATTACAACAATCAGAAGATATTTATGTTTCTCAATCTTCAAAAGAACTCATTCAAAAATGGTGTTTTTTTGGAGGAGGGACTCAAACTCCTGGCCTTATGGAAAGTCTCACATCAGACCGTATAGGCCCCAAAATCGTCAACATAGATTGGAAAAATCTTTTCTTTTCTAAAAACAAATCCATTGATGCAAATTTTTTAGCAACTTGGGCACCAAGACTTCTCACGGCTTCCGGCCTTACAAGCCGCAAAGGATAAGAAAGGAAAAGAAATGGCTGGAATTAACTTACTCGACCAACTTCCAAGCGGAAAAAAAGGAAAGTTCACGCCTCCTTCTGAACCGACAGCTTCAGGCTCAAAGCTTAACTTATCTTTTGACTCTGGCGGGAGTGAAGATTCAAAACTTTATCTAAAATTTCTGATTACCTTTGGTATTTTTTACGCAGGCTTAAATTATTTCGAGAATTACACCAAAAAAGAAAATCGAAAGGTTCAAGTACAAATCGATCAAGTCAAAGAGTCTATCGATGCTGAAAATCAAAAGAAAGTTCAGCTTCAATCTATTCAAGCTGAGATGGAAGGCTTTGATCAAAAAGTAAGAGAGTATCAATCTAAAATCAAAGCGGTTTCTTCTACAAGCCTCAACAAGAATGGTCTAATCAAAGCTCTTGAATACGTAGCCGTCGAAATGCCCAAAGAAATCTGGTTCAGCGAAATCACTACATCAGCTCAAGAAAAAAAAGCAGAATTTAATGGCTTTTCTTTGAACGCACAATCAGTGAGTGATCTCATCAAAAAATTAGATTCCTCAATCTACTTCCCTTCAACGAAACTTGAATCTATGGAACTTGCGAAGGATTCTTCAAGTAGCTCGAAGGGTCCAATCAATTCTCGAAAATTTAAAATTATATCGCAGCTAGGAGAATGACGTGGGACTAATAAGAGCCATCATACGAATTCCCGCCGGTATTTGGTTAATTGCTTTTGCAGCTTACATGTATCTACAACACAACAACTGGCAAACGAAAACATACAAACCACTAGTTGGACAACTAGCCTCCACAAAAAATGAACTTCAACAATTAATTGAAACAAACAAAGCTTCTGAAAACTTTGAAAAACAAAAACAAGAAAAGCTTAAAGAAATTCAAAAACTTGCTGAAGACCTTAATCGCGTACTTGATAAACTCCCTAAATCAAGCGACATACCCATCATTCTCTCTTCATTTGCTGATATTTCAGATCGTGTTGGTTTAGAGTTTTCTAGATTTGAACCCGGACAACAAGCTAAAAGCTCAAGCCAATACTTCATGGAAACACCCATTAAGGTTCAACTCAGAGGAAGTTTTGTACAAATCATGAGCTTTCTTGATGAAGTTTCACATCTTAAGAGAATCATCGTTGGCAAAGGACTTAACTTGAGACAAGAATCGAAAAATAGTTCCGATAAAAAAGATAGCTCAACTTCAGTGCTCAATGCCGAAGCTAACTTTACAACTTATCACTTTGACGAGAGTGCACGCTAATGAAAAACCTTCAGAAGATTCTTTCTATTACTTGTCTTACAGTGATCCCGCTTCTCTCTTTTGCAGAAGGAGAAGACACTTATGTCTTCGATCAAAGCCACATTAAAAGAGATCCCTTCAAACCTCTTGAAGAAACTGGTGACAACAGAAAACTTCTCACTATTTACGACGTCACTAAATTTCAACTCGTTGCTATTTTGACAGGCATGGGAGCCCCTCGTGCAATGATCATGCTTCCGAATCAAACGACTGAAATTCTTCAAGTGGGAGATACGATTGGAAGAAACAACGGCAAAATTCAAAAAATTGCTGATTCCGAAGTCGTGATCAAAGAAACCTATAAAGACTACCAAGGAAAAATGCGTTCCTATTTCACAAGTCTTGTAATTGCAGAATAAAATAAGCAATTGAGTGCCAAAAAATAAGCACAAAAAAAAGCGTAGAGTCCCGCAAATTATTTAGACAAAGTATACTGGTATCAAGAGGAACTTCATGAAAAAATTTACTTTTTTATTTGTCACATCTGCTTTTATTTCTGCTTTTTATTTAAAGCCTCTTTTGGCTCAAACAGAGCTTATGAAAGATGTTGATGCGGTTGATGAAAAAAGCGAAGATGATCTTTACGCTCCCGAAGATGAAGCAGCTACTCCTGATTCAAAATCAGCTTCGAATTCAAAAGAAAAGAAATCTCCTCCAAAAGTTGAAACTCCTCCACCAACAGAAGAAGCAATCATGAAAGTTGCCCCCACTCTTGATGAGCTTCCTGTAACAACCAAACCTAAAACAGCTCTGACAGGGGTTGTGGAGTCATCAGAAAGCGCACAGCTTACTTCTATCAAATCATTCGCAATGGACGATCGAATCCGTTACGAAATTCAAACATCAAGAGTTGTTGATTTCGCGCCCGAAACTTCAAACTCCACAAAGAAGTTCACATTAAATTTAGCAGATACAACAATTGGTCCCTTAGTATCGAAAGGTCCCGTTAAGGTAGATTCTAGCAATAGCCCTGTTGATAAATTTCAAGCTACTGAAAGTAAATCAGAAATGGGAAACTACACACAAGTCATCATGGATCTCAACATACTTACCGAGCCTGTGATTCGAAGAGAAGGAAACCGCTTACTCCTCGATTTTTTTACAAGCAAAGCAGGTCCTTATCAAAGAGCTGAGACTAAACTTAATACTGAACTCCCAAGTTACGAAACCCTCATATCTCTTGATAGCAAATCAAATTTCATTGGATCAAAAGTTAACTTCAACGCAAAGGACGCATCCATCCCCAGCGTTCTTCAATTTATTTCTCAAGTCTCAGGAAAAAACTTTGTACTCGTTGGTGAAGCGGATAGAAAAATTTCAATCAACGTTAAAAGTATTCCTTGGGATCAGGTTTTAGCTTTTGTTCTTTTAAATGCTGAATTGGGATATCAAAAAATTGGAAATACTTATCGCGTAATGCCTATCTCTAAAATCAGAAGCGACATTTCCGAAACTCTTAGATCGCAAGAAGAAGAATACAAACTTCAAGCAAAGGCAACTCAGCTTTTTCCAATAAGTTACGCAAAAGCTGGTGAAATACTTGGTCAAATAACAAGACTCATTAAAGCTGATTACGGAGAAAGCGTATTAGCTGACGATAGAACCAATTCAATTGTCGTCACAGCTCTTCCAAAAAACATCCAACGAATTAGAAAGTTTTTAGAGGCAGTGGACAGACAAACTCCCGTTATTGAAATTGAGGCTCGTATTGTTCAGGCTTCTCGAGACTTTTCAAAATCTCTAGGCTTCAACTGGAAATCTTTTGGTAGTTTCAGCATTGCAAATGGAAAGATTGGTCTTGGCGGTGGAATTGGTGATGCTCCTACCCCAATTATTGATTCTGCTACTGCCCCTTCAGGTGGCTTTGGAGGTTCTTATTCAGGGAAATCGGGAACACTTCAAGCCCTTGATGTTGTTCTTAAAGCAACAGAAAAAGCGGGTATTACAAAAGAACTTTCTCGTCCAAGTTTGACAGTTTTAAATAACAAACAAGCATCTATAACAGACGGAAATGAAAAAACAGTTCTTCTTCCTGGTTCTGCAGCAGAAGCCTCTACCACTAAAACCGTCCAAGCTAATTTGAGTTTGAACGTCACCCCTCAAGTAACAAATGACAATAATATTCTTCTAAATATTCAACTTACAAAAGATACGCCTAAAGATATTGTTGGCAACACTATTCCTGTTGATAGAAGACAAATCAGCACTCAAACACTTGTTGAATCTGGAAAGACAGTTGTACTTGGCGGTGTCTACATAAAAAAAGAATCTAACGGAAACAACGGACTTCCTTTTTTGAAAAAGCTTCCCTTTTTTGGTTCCTTTTTTACTACTCAAAAAACAAATGATGAAAACGAAAGCGAAATGCTTATGTTCATCTCTCCCCGCATATTGAACCTTGATAAAGCATCGATTAACCAGCAAACACTTGAAGAAGCTCGCTAGTCTATACTGTTCCAAATAGCCCCAGAGGCTCTTAAACTGGGGCTTAATCCTCAAATTAGCCGCTCAAGGACTTGACACAGCTCACCGCGTCAATTAACTATACCCCTATGAGATTCCCTCGAGGTGACGAATGGTTGGTCATCGGCCTTATGGTCATTGCACTCGTGCTTTTTGAAGCTGGTCCTAAGATTCTTAACTTCCTTCGAAACAGAAGATTTAAGTAAGCGGTATAGTTGAAGCGATGCAATAGCAGGATTAAGTTGGGCTCGATTTAAGGCTCCTTGCAGCACAAAGCCACAGCTCTTTTGAAGATCCAACGATCCCAAAAGAAGCAAAACGCTAAGCGCTAAACAACAAGGACCTGGAAAAGAGTATGAGGGGGTAAAAGTTTATGGAAAACAGAGGATTAATAATGACGAATAGTGGAAGCAACGCGGCTCCAACAAACATAAGCGCTAGTGGCGTTTATGTAAGTCCTATAGCCACCGTCCCAGGCAAGAACACGAAAGTAATTAAGCGTTATCAGAACCGTAAGCTCTATGATACGCACCAAAGTTGTTACGTGACCTTAGATGAAATTGCCGAAATGATTATGCGTGGAGAAGAAGTAACGGTTATCGATAACCGTTCTAAAAAAGACATCACTTCTCTCACGTTGACTCAGATTATATTTGAAAAACAAAAGCGCTCCAAAACGATTATTCCCGTAGATACTCTACGCGATATTATCCAAATTGGTGGCGGTACTTTTTCTGGTTTTCTTGCAAAAACAGCTTCTTCTGGTGGATTTCCTGCCCTTAAAAAGGCAAAAGAAGAGATCACAAGAGCTTTTTCTGCTGCAGAAAACCTTCGTGGTTCTTTTAAAGTCACTCAGCGCGCAGCTGACGATCTTAAAAAAGCCCTCAATGACCGCGTTCAAACTTCTCCCAACATCTCTAAAGATGCTGTTTCAGCTGCTCATGCCCAACTTCAAAACTTGGGAAGTCAGCTTGTAAACATCGAGAAGCTTATCGACGCGATTGAATCACGCACAAATCCCTAAACGTTCATAACAAATACATTAAAAGCCTGGGTTCCTTCATTGGAATCCAGGCTTTTTTTATTTTCTTACTTAAACTCTCCACAAGGACAATCTTCCAAAGCAGCGCTCACTGAGTGCAGCAAAGCCACAAAAGTATACAAAGATCTCATTTGATCGTGGTCCTTTGGATAACGAGAACTTTCCTCAAACCATGAACCAGGACGGTTGAGGTTACTTTCCCCCAAAGCGCCTTTAGCGGAATAACTATAGCGAAAGAAACTTCCAATTTTGTTTCCATTCACACTATAAACAACGGGCTCAAACTCAACATGATCCCCTTCTGAAACAACTAAACGAGTGGAAATCCCCTCTTGCAAAATAACTCGTCTCACCTGAGTTCCCTGCTTTCCACGAGCGAAAATTTTCTGCAATGCTTTGGTTGCATCTCTTAATTCATCCAGAGTTGAGAAACTCCAGATCCCTAATCCATAGGTACCCGAATCATTTTTTATATAAACAAAAGGTCGCTCATTTTTTTCTGAAGAAGATTTCTTTTGTTTTATCTTTTCTAAAAAATCAGAAGCTTCGGCCATCAAACGCTCCACATCTTCTTTTTTTGAAAAATCTAAATTTGAAACAGCTTTTGAGTCCGCCATGAAGTCATGAATATCCAGCTCTGGAACTTTTGCTGAAATATTTTTAAGCACTTTTAAAGCAATATCGAAGTGCTCAGATTTTCTTCTTTTATACCAACCTAATTCAGGATTTGGAAAAATTGCTTTTTGATAATCCTTGAGAGCTTCTAGGGGGCCTCCACTTAAATCATGATTTAAAATAATGGCATCAGACCAATCCGCAACATTTGACAAAGGATAATACATCAAAGAATTTTGATTAAATTTGAGTTCCCAAGGTTTAGGAATTGGCATTCCCGACCATGCAAGACGAAGTTCAGCGCCCGCTTTTTCCAATAAATTTTTAAGCGTCAATAAATGATAAAGATATCCTTCGTTATTTGTATGACTTTCAGGAACAAGCCCTAATTTCCAAGTCGTTTTTTGAGGAAGTTTTGCCTCTAAAAAACTTCTAAATTCTTTAACAGCTCTCTCTATAGAAGATGCACTTAAATTATTAAATCCAGCAGGAAACAAATTCACATCAACCGCCACAAGACGCGTTCCCGAATCTCGCAAGTCAATGGATGTATAAAGAGGCATGCCACAATTAGGAACAAGTTCCTTAAGCGCCTTTGTTAATCGCTCAAGGGTTTGAGAATTGTATTTTTTTAAAAGTATTGATTTAACAAAGCTCACGGCCCATCTCCTGTAGTTTTTCTCGATTCATTTCAAAAGGAGAAAGGGGCGAAAGTCGATGAACTTTATGAAACGACTTAAACCACTCTCCTTGCATCAACTTATTTTGTGTCAGCCATTTTTGATAAAACAAAGTCTGACTTAAATCAGAGGGAAGCATCAAACCTTCGGGAAAAGATCTATTCAAGATTAAGGATTCCACATTCACGCCTAATTTATTTTTCCAATCAATAGAAAGTGCTTGTGCAACTCTTAAGGGATTACTCTCTGGCACACTCACAAGAATGGCTTGAGTATTGGAATCATGAAGTAATTTGTTCATTCTTTCAGAAGCAAAAACCAAACGCTCACGCAAAGGCATCAAATCCTGTAACAAAACTGAAAGCTCCTCCCAAAATCCCTCTCCCAAAAGAGAACGAAACAGCTTCCACCCTTCTTGCAAAGCTTTCCCAATAAAACGAGAAATAATTCCCTCTTCTGGAAGATTAGGATCCAAAAGAATTCTTAAGAAAGCCTTATCTAAAAAATTAGAAAGCACCTTTGGAGTCTCAAAAAACTCAAAAGCCTGATCATGTGGAGGGGTATCGACCACTAAAAAATCTAAATCGTCTCTCTCTACAAGTTCCACCACTTTATCCATGGCTAAAAAATGCTCAAGATGGCTAATGTTCCCTTCAATAATATTAAACAATCGATGCTGAATTACTTTTTGAACTCTTTCAGGATCTTTGATGACTTTTTCTAAAATCATCGTAAGACCATCGTGCACTTCAAGGCCATAAGCTTCTAAGTTTCCGTCACTCAAAACAGAAGGTTTAAGCGAAAGTTTTTCTAGACCAAGCGTCTGACAAAGACGCATGGAAGGATCCACTGTAAAAAGCGCCCCTTTTTGCTTTTCGGCCAAGGCAAGACCCAAAGCGGCTGCAACTGTAGTCTTACCCACTCCTCCGCTCCCTAAAATCAAATACACTTTTTTCATAATTTGATTTCCTCTAAGTTCAAAGAGAGAGAAGTCGTCTCTTCCTGAGTTAAACGTTCGCTCAAACACGACACATTGATTTGAGGAATTTTATTTTTAAGGTTTTCAATGCGATCTTGTTGATCACGAATTCGATCCAGATCAACTTGAATAAGATTTTTCAAGTTTAAATCTTTTTGATTTAAAAAAGCTTCTAGCTTTATTTTTTCATCTTGAGGAGTGACTTTATTAATCCACACATGCTTTGGAACAAGACCAATTTTCTGAAACCGCTCAATTGTTTCGAGACATTCTTGAACAGGTCCTTCCTCTGCAAGAGTCACTAAGAAAATTTCAAAATTTTCGCTATAAGCATATTCGAGTGTCTGATGAATGTGGCGATAAATCACACCATGACTTAATACTTTTGAAAGTGTTCGGGCACTTTCAAAAACCTGAAGCGCCTGACCCGTTGATGGAGCATCCACCACAATCGCTCCCCATTTTTGATCGGGCTTTGA
>CANIGN010000051.1 GCA_947467125.1 Bacteriovoracaceae bacterium
GGGAGACATGCGGCCCATGCGATCGAGTTCTTTCATCGCAATTTTTTCAACTTCTTCGGGCATTTTCGCTTCTTTGACTTTTTCTTTTAGATCTTCAACTTCATCTTCTTCGTCTTTTTGTCCGAGTTCACGTTGAAGAACTTTAATTTGTTCTTTGAGATAGTATTCGCGTTGGTTTTTAAGAACTTCGTCTTTGATGTCACCTTGAATTTTGCGAGAGAGTTCTAAGATATCAATTTCTTTGTTTACAAGACGAGTGACTTTTTCGAGACGATTTTTGACTTCGCCTGTGCTCAAGATATCTTGTTTCTCTGTTTCATTGATGTTCATGTAACTTGCAATCAAGTCACTTAAGTAGTCAGGGTCGTTGATGCTTTCGACGAAGATAGCAGCTTCATCTGGAATATTAGGAGAAAGAGAAATAATTCTTCGACCAAGAGTTTTGATGTTTTTAACAAGAGCTTCAATTTCGATGGGCATTTCGCCAGTCTCTGGGAGTCCATTAGGAACTTTAGAGACTTTGGCGATCAAGCCTTTCATGTCTTCCGCGTTTTCGCCTTCAGCGACTGCGATCTTTCCTTCTCCTTCTATATGAATACGAGAAAGGCCATGAACAAGAACGGTGAGTGTGCCGTCTGTCATCTTTTGGATTTTTTCAATTCGAGCAAGAACCCCAAAATCGTAAAGATCTTTATGTGTAGGTTCGTCGACGCCTTTATCTTTTTGAGTCACGATTCCAATCAGCCCGCCTTCGCCCACACGAAGGATGCTGGAGACCGATCGAGGTCGGCCAACGCTGATAGGCATCTTCATCATGGGAAACAAAACGGCATTCCTTAACGGAAGTAAGTAGACTTGTTCAGGAATTTGGACGTTGGGTCTTGTTGGATCGCTCATATTTTCAGTATGGGGTCGCTAAATCTAGAGTCAAGGAATGTGTTAATTCTTGGTTAGGTGCGGTTAATATGAATTATATCAAGAGGTTACAGTATCTTTACTGTGTTAGCTTTTCTTCAATAATTTGTTAAAGATTGTCGAGGGTGGGCCGAAAGGGTCTAGGTAGAGAGGAGCTTTAACAGAAATGTCTAACTTAGCTTATAAAATGGATCAGAGCCCAGAATCAAAACCGCAACCTTATGTATTGGTTGTTGAGGATGATCCAGATCTTCAGTCAATTTTATCTTTCCATCTTCAAAAGGAAGGGTACCGAGTTCGTTGCCTTTCAAAAGCAGAAGATCTTTTGAGACTTTTTGAAACAAGTCCTGAACAGGTTCCTCATGGAATCGTTGTAGATATCAACCTTGCTGGCCATCTCAATGGTTATGAGTTGACTCAAATGTTGAGAGCTCAGCGCAAAACTTCTTCAATTCCTATTTTGATGCTCACAGCAAAAACTGAAAACAACGACGTTGTTCGTGGTTTGAACGAGGGCGCGGATGATTATCTTCCGAAGCCTTTTGATATGGGCGTTTTTATGGCTCGTATGAAAGCAGTGATTCGTCGTGCAGAGCGTTTTCCTTATCCTGTCTCCTCTCAAAAAGAGAAAATTGCGATGTGCGGAATTGAGCTTGATCCTACAACTCACCAAGCAACTATTGAAAACAATAGTGTTCATCTCACAGTCACTGAATTTGGTCTCTTGCGTAGTTTGATGACTCGTCCGAATGAAGTCTGGTCTCGTGATGACTTGTTGATGCGAGTTGCTGGACCTACAAAAATGGTGACTGGCCGTACGATCGACGTGCATGTTCGCTCTCTTCGCGAAAAACTAGGCGATAAAGCAAAACATATTATGACTGTTCGTGGTGTGGGCTATAAATTTTCTCCGTAAGGAATCAGGTGACGAATGTCCGAACTTACGGAAGCTCACGTAATAAAGCTTCTTAAAGAAAGGGGGGAGAATCCATCTCTTCCCTTTCTTGTTTTTTCTCAAAAAGGGATGCTTGTTTTAGCAAATGAACGAGCTTGCAAGCTTTTGCAAATGACCCAAAAGGAATTTCCCTTTTCGAGAGAAGATCTTTTAAAATTCTGGACTTTTTATAATGAAGAGTTGGGAGCGCCTGCGATTCTTTCTCGAGTTTTGTCAGGAATCTCTTCGACCCAAAAATTACTCGCTCAATTGGGATTAAAAACATATCGGATTTGGACTGTAGAAAAAATCTTGCCAGGGCACGTTGTGGTGTTTTGTGAATTGCTTCGTCGAGGCGATTTGATGCAGGATAAAGAAAGTCGGCAGCATTTATTTCGAGTTTTGGCTCATGAGATTCGAACGTCTTCTCAAATTTTGGGAAGTTATGTGGACATGGTCAAATCTGAAAATCCTCAGTTGGCGGCTCGAATGGAAGAGGGTGTGAAACGCCTCGAACGAGCAGTCCAACTTTTACAGGAATTAAAAGCAGAGCTTGAATTGAAATAAAGCTTGCGTATAGACTGTGCGCGATTCATGACCACACATCAATTTTCAAAGCCTCAAATAAAAGGAATGCTTGCTCAAGAGCTCCCTCAGACTCCTTTTTATTTTTACGATGAAAATATTTTGAGAGCTTTATCGGCTTCTTTTCAAGCGGCGATTTCTTCCGATCCGGATATTCATCTTCATTACGCAATGAAGGCCAATAGCTCGCAAGCAGTTTTAAAAGTTCTGAAAGAATACGGTGCGGGTTTGGACATCGTTTCGGGCGAAGAAATGAAAGTGGGTTTACAGGCGGGGTTTCGTCCTGATCAAATCGTTTACTCGGGTGTTGGTAAAAGCGAAGAGGAATTGCGTGCTTCGATTGAAAATGAAATTTCTGTGATTCTTGTAGAAAGCCGTGAAGAATTTTTAGAGCTTTGCACGCTCGCTGCGGATTATCCGCAGAAAAAAGTTCGAATTGGTTTTCGTTTTAATCCAAATTTAAATGTTGAAACACATCCTTATATTGCAACGGGGCTTTGGGATCATAAGTTTGGAATGGCTGATGAAGAAATTTTATCTTTGTTGGCGCTTTCACGTCCTCAGAATTTGAGTGTGGAATGTTTGAGTATCCATCTGGGTTCTCAAATATTTCAAGACAAAGTTTTTTACGATGCTCTTGGGGAAGTTCTTCGTTTGGCGCGCGTGATTGTTGAGAAGTTTTCTTTGCGCTTTCCAATCTTGGATGTGGGCGGAGGCTTGGGTGTTAATTACGAAAAGCCCTTTCAAAAACCTGATTTTGAAAGTTATGGAAAGTTTTTAAAGAAAGCGTTGCTGGAGTGGAAGAAGTTTAATCCAGGACTTTCTTGCAAGGTTTACTCTGAATGTGGTCGAGCCCTTGTTTCCCAAGCTGGTTTTTTGGTGACCAAAGTTATTCGAGTGAAACGCAATCCAAAAAAGAATTTTGCGATTGTCGATGCGAGTATGACGGAACTTATTCGACCCGCTCTTTATAATGCTCTTCATGTGATCGAAAAGTTGAGCGGAGTGCAGGGTGAGGGCAAATCGGCTGAGCCTTCTGAGCGCTATGATGTTGTGGGTCCTGTCTGCGAATCTGGAGATTTTCTAGCTCAAAACATTGAGTTGCCCGTGCTTCAAAAGGGTGATCTGTTGTGGGTAACCTGCGCAGGCGCCTATGGCTTTGCAATGTCCAATAGCTATAACATGAGGCCTTTGCCAGCAGAGTACCTTCTTAAAAAAGAGGGGTCTTGGGAGCTGTTACACGGGCCTGTTAAGGTCTGGAATAAGCTTTAATATAAGCACTGAAAAAATAAGCCTTTTAAAACATCACAAATTTGTATTGATTAGCTTCCTTCCAATGATACAAGATGTGTCATGAGAATCACCTCACTCGAAGAGTATGGATTAAGATGTGCTCTTCAACTTGCTAAGTTTAAGAAGAAATCCACTCTTGTTTCGGCTTCTCAAATAGCGGAACTGGAAGGTTTATCCGTAGAGTACGTCTCAAAAATCATGCATCTCTTTCGTAAGGCAGGTGTTGTGGAATCAACTCGCGGAATTCAGGGTGGTTTTTCTCTTGCAAAAATGCCGACTGATTTTTCGGTCAAAGAAATTCTCGATGTTTTTGCAGTGACTCAAAAAGGAAATGATGACCTCCAAGGTTTTTGTACAAACCATGCGGGAACGCAAAGCGAATGTGTGCATAAATCTCAGTGTTCTATTCGACCCGTTTGGGTACACATTTTTGATGTCTTTGATCGAGTGCTTTGCTCGATTACATTGGAGAACCTATTAGAGGGTTCTTCGGCTTTATCTGAAAAAATACGTTCTGTGAATTTTGCAGAACAGACAAAAGAGGAACGAAAATAAAATGAATATCTTTGAAATTAAAAACTTTTCTGTAAACGTTGAAGGCAAAGAAATTATCAAGGATTTCTCATTGAGCATTAAAGCGGGTGAAGTCCACGCAATCATGGGTAAGAACGGATCGGGTAAAACAACTCTTTCGATGTCACTCATGGGGCATCCTGCTTACGATGTCACAAGCGGACAAGTTTTCTTATCAGGCGAAGACATCACAGATTTGGATACAGAAGAAAAAGCTCGTAAGGGTTTATTTCTTGGGATGCAACATCCTGTTGCGATTCCAGGTGTGAGCGTAGGTAATTTTTTGAGGACAGCTTTGAAAAACGTTTGGGGTGATAAGGTACCTGTCACTGAAATACGTAAACGCATTAAGGATGAAGCGCAAAAGATGAAGATTCCCGCAGAGTTTTTGTCTCGTTCTTTGAATGATGGTTTTAGTGGTGGAGAAAAGAAAAAACTCGAAACTCTTCAGCTTTCTTTGCTCGCACCTAAGTTTGCAATTATGGATGAAACAGATTCTGGTCTTGATATCGACGCCCTCAAGAGTGTTGCCGAAAAAATTCATTCTTTGCGTTCTCCGGAGCGTGGGTTTTTGATTATCACTCACTATCAGCGCATTTTAAATTATGTGAAACCCGATTATGTCCACGTGATGATCAATGGAAAAATTGTGAAATCAGGTGGGCCAGAGTTGGCTCTTGTTCTTGAGTCTGAGGGGTATGAAGGAATGTCTCCTGTGAAAAATGAAGGAGCGAAGGCGTGAGTGAATTGATTCCTTCTCGTAAAGACGAGAATTATCGCTATACTCAAATTCCACTTTCATCAGAGGGTTGGCTTCCTGAGAGCTTAGCGAATTGTGAAGCCACAAAAGAAAGTTTTCATGCTTGGACGAGTGATTTTTATATTCCAGCACTGAAAGGTGTTGAAGTGCAAAAGTTAATACCTTCTCGTGAAGCTCAAAAAAATAATGAGTGGATATTTTTGAGATCTGAATCTTCTGATTCAAAAGCTTCTTCAAAAAAATATCGTGGCGCACTTGAATTTGTTGTACCCAAAGGAAAAAGCTACAAAGTTTTTGAATTTTTAGAGTCGAATGCAGAAAGCAGTCTTTTGATGCGATCGATTCGAGTCGAAGAGGGTGCGGAGCTTGAGTATTTTGTTTATCAAAACCAAGCACTCAATCATGAATTTGTATTAAGGCACTTTGTTGATTTGGCGCCTTCTGCAAAAGCAAGTATGCGCTTTTTTCATAAAGGCTCGCAAAGAGGGCAGCATCGAGTTGCTGCTCGCATCGCAAAAGATGCAGAATTTCTTTTAGAAGGAGCGACTCACTTGGAAGCTTCTCAACATATCGATGTATGGGCAGAGATGCAGCACGAAGGCGCAACTTCATTGAGTCAGACAACTGTTTGGAATGTGTTGTTGGATCAAGCTTCAGCTGTTTTTAATGGGATGATTCGAATTCTAAAGAACTGTCCGCAAACAAAAGCCTATCAATCTAATAAGACGCTTCTTCTTTCGGAAAAAGCGCGCGTGTCTACAATTCCTAAGCTTGAAATTTCAACGGATGATGTGAAGTGCTCTCACGGTGCCAGCGTTTCTACGCTTGATCCCGATCAGTTGTTTTATTTGAGAAGTCGCGGAATTTCTCGAGAATCTGCACAAGACATGTTGGTTGAAGCTTTTACGATGCCCGTTTTACAGCATGTTCCGAAATGCTTATTGAGTGAGCATGAGCAGGCCTCTTTGGGACTGAAGGGAGACTCACATGTCTTTTGATGTTGAGAAGATTCGTTCGGATTTTCCTTTTTTTAGCTCAAATGAAACGAAAGATCTTTTGTATCTTGATAATGCGGCCACAACGCAAAAGCCTCGTGTTGTTTTAGAGACGATTCAAAAGTTTTATGAATCTAAAAATGCAAATGTTCACAGGGGAGTTTATCCGCTCGCTCAAGAAGCAACGGAAGCTTACGAGGATGTTCGAAGAAAGTTCTGTCGATTTTTAAATGCCAAGGATCCTTGCGAGGTTATTTTTACTCGCGGAACCACTGAGTCTGTCAATCTTGTGGCTCAGTCTTGGGGTTTAAAGAATATCAAGGAAGGCGATTTGATTTTGGTGACTCGCATGGATCATCATTCGAATTGGGTTCCTTGGCAGCAACTCGCTAAAAAAACAAAAGCTCGCTTTGGAATTGTTGAAGTGAATGTCGATGGTTCTTTAAATTACGAGTCTTTTTTCACATGGCTCAAAGAAAAGCCTAAGCTTTTTGCTTTTCCTTGGATTAGCAATGTAACCGGTCGTGTTCTTCCTGCAAAAGATCTTGCGGTGATGGCCAAAAAAGCAGGGGCTGTTGTGTTTGTGGATGCAGCTCAGGCTCCTTTGCATGTGAAGTTAAATTCAGAGCATTTTGACTTCTTAGCTTTTTCTGGACACAAAATGTTGGGCCCTACGGGCACTGGAATTCTCTGGGGTAGAAAAGATCTACTTGAAGATATGGATCCCTTTTTGTTTGGGGGAGATATGATTCAAGAAGTTCGTGATGAAGATTCTTCGTGGAATGAACTTCCTTGGAAGTTTGAAGCGGGTACTCCTAATTTTGCGGATGTTGTAGGATTGGGCGCAGCTCTTGAATACATTGAAAACTTTGATTTTTCAGATCTTCGTTCTCATGAAATGTCTTTAAATCTTTTAGCTTGTGAGGAATTTAAAAAAATCTCTGGATTGAGATTGTTTGGTCCTCGCGAGGCCGCAGATCGAGCGCCTGTGTTTAGTTTCACCGTTGAGGGAATTCACTCGCAGGATTTGATGGGTTATTTACAGAACATAGGCCTATGCGCACGATTGGGCCATCATTGCACTCAGCCCTTTCATCGCAAGATGGGTGTGGAATCATCCATGAGAATTTCTCTGGCGTTTTATAATACAGAAGCTGAGCTCAAAAAGTTTTTCGATGCGTTGAATGAAGCGATTCAGTTTTTTGAAAAAAAAGGACTTCGTAAAAAAACGGAAGTCAAAAGCGAAGATTTACGTGAATGGTTGAAGCCTTTGCAAGATCCTGAACTCAAAGTGGGTCTTGTGGATCTTGGATTGATTTATAAAATCGATGTGAATTCAGAAAACTTTGTAAATGTGCAAATGACTTTAACGTCTCCTGCGTGCCCTGTGGGTCCAACAATCATGAAAAATGTTGAGGATCGAGTGAGAGCTTTTTCAGGAGTTCGCGAAGTAAAAGTAAATTTAATTTGGGAGCCTAAGTGGGACCCTAAAGAAATGGCCAGTGAAGAAGCTAAAGAAGTTTTAGGGATTTGGTGAGGAGACAATGATGTCTGAAGATCAAGTGAACAATTATAGCCGCGATTACTCTCAGTTCGGATTTGTCACTGACATCGAAGAAGAGCGTTTCGATGTTGGTTTAAATGAAAGTGTTATTCGTAAACTTTCTGCCAAAAAAGAAGAGCCCGAATGGATGACGGAGTGGCGATTAAAGGCCTATGAAAAATGGCTCAAGATGCAAGAGCCTGAATGGGCACATTTGAATTTTGAAAAAATAGATTACCAGGCCATTAGTTATTTTTCTGCGCCTAAAGGAATGGGTAATAAACCAAAAAGCTTAGACGAGGTGGATCCTAAACTTTTAGAAACCTATAAAAAACTCGGAGTACCCATTGAGGAGCAAATGCGTTTAGCAGGAGTTGCAGTTGATGCTGTTTTTGATAGCGTTTCTGTCATCACCACACAAAAAGAAACTCTGACAAAAGCCGGAGTTATTTTTTGCTCAATAAGTGAAGCGATTCGTAAGTATCCAGAGTTGATTCAAAAATATTTAGGCTCTGTGGTACCTGTGAGTGATAATTATTATGCAGCATTAAATTGTGCTGTCTTTAGTGATGGTTCTTTTGTGTACATTCCTAAGGGAGTGAAATGTCCGCTTGATTTATCGACTTATTTTCGAATAAACGCGGGGGGAACGGGGCAATTCGAGCGCACACTCATCGTGGCAGACGAGGGAAGTGAAGTGAATTACATGGAGGGGTGCACGGCTCCTATGCGTGATGAACATCAGCTTCATGCGGCCGTAGTCGAGCTTGTGGCTCTTGAAGGAGCGACCATTAAATATACGACTGTTCAAAACTGGTATTCAGGTGATGAGCAAGGTCGTGGTGGAGTTTATAATTTCGTGACGAAGCGTGGAGCCTGTCGCGGAAAGAAATCTAAAATTTCGTGGACCCAAGTTGAAACGGGATCTGCGATTACGTGGAAATATCCAAGCTGTATTCTAGAAGGTGATGAGAGCGTAGGGGAGTTCTACAGCGTTGCGATTACAAACGATTGTATGCAGGCGGATACAGGCACGAAGATGATTCACCTTGGAAAAAACACTCGAAGTCGAATTGTTTCAAAAGGGATTTCTTCTGGAAAAGGAAAAAATTCTTATCGTGGACTTGTGCAGGTTATGCCGCGTGCGGAAGGTGCGCGTAATCATACTCAGTGCGATTCTTTGCTCATTGGTGGAAATTGCGAAGCGAATACTTATCCTGTGATTGACGTTCGAAATGCATCAGCTGTTGTGGAACATGAAGCGACCGCATCTAAGGTGTCTGAAGATCAGATTTTTTATATGCAAAGTCGGGGTATCGGAGCTGAAGAAGCGATCAAGTTGATTATCAATGGTTATTGCGAAGAAGTCTTCAAGCAATTGCCCATGGAATTTGCAATGGAAGCCAATCGCTTGCTTGATCTGAAACTCGAAGGCA
>CANIGN010000052.1 GCA_947467125.1 Bacteriovoracaceae bacterium
CCAAGCTGTATTCTAGAAGGCGATGAGAGTGTGGGGGAGTTTTACAGCGTTGCGATTACAAACGATTGTATGCAGGCGGATACAGGCACGAAGATGATTCACCTCGGGAAAAATACTCGAAGTCGAATTGTTTCAAAAGGTATTTCTTCTGGAAAAGGAAAAAATTCTTATCGTGGACTTGTGCAAGTGATGCCGCGTGCGGAGGGTGCGCGCAACCACACGCAGTGCGATTCTTTGCTCATTGGTGGAAATTGCGAAGCCAATACTTATCCTGTGATTGATGTTCGAAACGCATCAGCTGTTGTGGAACATGAAGCGACCGCATCTAAAGTTTCGGAAGATCAGATTTTCTATATGCAAAGTCGGGGTATCGGAGCTGAAGAAGCGATCAAGTTGATTATCAATGGTTATTGCGAAGAAGTCTTCAAGCAATTGCCCATGGAATTTGCAATGGAAGCCAATCGCTTGCTTGATCTGAAACTCGAAGGCAGCGTGGGTTAATTTCTAAATTAATCCATCAACTGCTGAAATAAATAAATGAGTTCATACGTCCATGTTTTTGATCGTTGAAGCGAGTCAGCTCCAGCGCCGTGGCCACCTTCAGAATTTTCGTAATAAGTTACGTTTTGTCCGTATTCGTTAAGTTTTGCGACCATTTTTCGAGCGTGACCAGGGTGAACGCGATCGTCTTTTGTTGTCGTGAAAAAGTAGGAGTTTGGATATCGGATATCTCTCTTGAGATTTTGGTAAGGTGAGTATTTTTTTATGTAATCGTATTCCTCTGGAGTCGAAGGGTCTCCATACTCAGCAATCCAACTCGGACCTGCTAGAAGAAGATGGTATCTAAACATATCTAAAAGAGGAACTTGGCAAACGACAGCTTGAAAAAGTTCGGGTCTTTGGGTCATCGCTGCTCCCACCAGAAGTCCACCGTTACTTCCCCCCATAATTCCAAGTTTTTTCGAGGAGGTTATTTTGTCGGAAATGAGCTTTTCTGCAATGGAAAAAAAATCATCGAAAGTTTTTTGTTTGTTTTCTTTGATCCCGCTCTTGTGCCATTCAGGTCCGAATTCTCCGCCACCTCTCAAATTTGCAAAGACAAAGACTCCATTTTTGTTGAGCCAAGGACTGTAGTTTGCGAGATAAGTGGGTGTTAGCGCATCTTCAAAGCCACCATAACCATAGAGGAGGGTTGGGTTGTTCCCATCGCGAACAAGGTTTTTTGAGTGAACGATGAAGTAGGGGATTTTGGTGCCATCTTTGCTAATTGCCCATTGTTGAGAAAATATGAGATCAGATTCGTCAAATCGTTTTGGGGATTCCTTAATTTTTATAGAATTTTTCTCGTTCAAAAAATAATAGGAAGGAGGTGTCAGGAAGTTATCGTAAGAAACAATAAAGTTGTTTGATTTTTTTTCGTGAGATACGAGTCCAAGTGTTCCCTCTTTAGGTAAATCTAATTCTGTTGAGCTTTGGGGCGCTCCATTGTCGTCGAGAGTTATAAGCGTCATCCGTCCTAAAACATTCTTAATATAACTTACAATAAGGAAGTCTTTTGTCATAAAAGCTTCTTTAAAAGCTTCGTCTTTTTTCGGTTTAAAAATTATTGAGTATTTGGAATGGAGCTCTGAGATTTTCTTTGAAAGGATACTTCCTTTTGGAAATGAAGCGTTGCCTTGTTGTATTTCAGATCTATTTAAAAAGACAATGCTGTCTTTGTAGATTCCATAGACTTCAGCGTCTATTGGGATTTCTATCTTAGAACTTGTAAGGGTTTTGATATCAAGAAGAGAATACTCATTTGAGTAAAAATCTATTCTTGTTTTCGCGAGGGCATATGTTTTTCCGGCTTGATGAAATATCTTCGGCTCTATCCACATGTCTTCTTTTGAAGCTTCCTTAATTGTTTGTGCCTCTGAAATTTTTTGTCCTCTTTTCCAAACTTTTAAGATTCGAGGATAGTTAGATTTTGTGAGTGAGTTGGATCCAAAATTAGTGGAAACTAGCGTTGTATCTTTATCAATCCACTCAATAAAGCTTTTTTCTTTCTCCAAATTAAAAGGAGAATTGCTTACAAAGGTTTTAGTTTCTTTGTTGAATTCTCTAACGACAACGGCATCGCTTCCAGCATCCGATAAAAACACAAGGCAAAGTTTAGGGTCTTCTTCTAGGCATTCTGATCCATCAAAGACCCAACTTTTGTTTTCCTTTTTATTAAGTTGATCGACATCAAGAATAAGGTCCCATTCAGGATTTGAAGTTTTGTAGGAGTCGATTGTTGTTGTTCTCCAAAGTCCTCTAGGGTGTTCCTTGTCAGTCCAAAGATTTTCTATCTTTCCATTTGCAAGATCAGGCCTTGGAACTCGATCAATTGACAAAAGGTTGTTTTGAATCACTTTAAGGGTTTCTTTAAAACGAGAGTCCTTTTCAAAAAGAGATAAGCTTTTTTCGTTTTGTTTTTTTACCCACTTAAGTGACCGTTGTGATTCTATATTTTCTAACCAAAGGTAATTATCTTTTGGGTTATCTTGGTCGGTACTTTGAGTAATTCTTGTTTGAGGGGTCATTTTGTTTAAGTCTCCACAGGATAAAAGAGCTAGTGAAATAGTTTGAAATAAAAAAGGGTTAAAAACGGATCTTTTTTTAAACAAAAATGAGCACGGATTAAGAATAGCCACTAAGACGCCTCGTGTCAATGCTGTGTCCTGAGAGCTAATTAAGTCAATTCAACTTCGAGTTGAGGTACTCTCACTCCTGGCTTGGAAGAAACGCTTCCTAAGAATTTGAGCCCTGCTTGTTCAAGAAAAGAATTTTGCTGATCGCTTCCTTTTTTTACTGCAACGATAAATCCGTAGCCGCCATTGAAAGTGCTTAAAAGCTCCTTTGTGCTGGCTTTGCTTCTCTCTTGTATGACTTGAAGCCAAGAGGGTAATTCCTTGGGCCAAGTATTGAGTTCAAAGCCCCATTGGTTCTGGCTTCGAAGTAAATTTAAAAGTCCTGAGCCCGTAACATGATAAGCTGCAAGGCAAGAGTTCGCTTCGAGTTTTGCTCGTAAGTCTCTGAATTCTTTTATGTAAATACGGGTAGGGGCCGTGAAATTTTTTTGAATAATTTCAGCGTCTTTTTTGCTATCAAAAAGCTTGCGTAGCCAAGTGAATCCATTGGAGTGGGGGCCGTTTGAGGTCCATCCCCAAAGCTCCGCACCCTCTTCTAGCTTTTGTGGATGGATATAATTTTCGGGTTGCATGAATCCTACGCTAAATCCAGCCGTATCAAATTCTTCTCCCTTGTAGAGATCAGGCATTTGAGCCGTCTCTCCACCTGCAAGAATTTGTTCATTTTCTTTGCAAACATCCGCAAGGCCGTAGATGAATTTTTTTAAGAATCCATTTTCTTGAAGAGCTTCTTTTCCGCTGCAAGCAATGTAATCCAAAAACAATTTGGGAGTAGCACCCGTGCATAAAACATCATTCACATTCATCGCGAGAAGATCTTGGGCAAGATCTTTAGGAGTTCCTAAGCCTTTCAGCGTCCACAGGATTTTTGTACCAATTCCATCGCAACTTGTTGCGACCCATTCACGGTCATTGAGTTTGTAAACTGCGGCATAGTCACCTACGCCACTGATGAGTTCTTGGGTTCCAATTTTATTTTGAATTCCTTCAACCCACTGATCGGCTGCGTGAACGTCAACTCCTGAATTTTTGTAAGACATTTTCTTTTCCCTTTAGTGCCAAAAGTGGCGTTCTTGTGTGAAGGTCATATCGATTTTTAATTTTTTTGCCGTTTCTACAACGAGTGGATCGTTTTTGGATCCTCCTGGCTGAAGGACTTTTTTGATGCCCGCCTCGTTTAAGACATGAAGTATATCGTCAAAAGGGAAAAACGCATCACTCGAACAAATAAGATCCGCTTTGTTGTAGCCGCGTCTCTTGCAGAAATCTTCTGCTCGGGGAAGAGCGAGTTTTTGCAAACTTTCAATTCTATTCGGTTGGCCTTGTCCTGCTCCTGCCAGATAAAAAAGCTTTTTCTTTTCATCTTTCCCTACGAGAGTGATCGCGTTTGATTTGGAGCAAGCCGCCGTCCAAAGTGAAAAGAATGTTTCTAGGTCTTGAGTCTTTTCTGCAAATTTAGATTCGTCTCTTTTTTGAATGAGAGTTCCAAAAGCGTTTCCAAAACTTTCGAGATCCGCTTTGCGAAGAGCCTCTAAATCACAAAGGAAAATTTTACATTGAGCTTTGAGTTTGAAAAATTCTTTGGCCCAAGCTTTTGACTCTGGATTGTTGGGAAGTACAAGAACTTCCACGAAACGTTTTGAGAGAATATCGAAGATCTTTTGATTAGGGGTGCGATTAAAAGAAAGAATTCCACCAAAGCGAGAAACGGTGTCTCCCTCCCAAGCTTCTTCGAATATATCTTCGTAAGGTGTGGAGCTTTCGTCGATTCCGATAGACGCTCCACAGAGTGTTCCGTGTTTCACCACGCCCACAGCT
Organism: Bacteriovoracaceae bacterium; assembly: GCA_947467125.1. Taxonomy (GTDB): domain Bacteria; phylum Bdellovibrionota; class UBA2428; order UBA2428; family UBA2428; genus CANIGN01. The sequence continues at coordinate 4,494 of CANIGN010000052.1, forward strand.
GGTGTGTTAAAGGGAAGGACAAACTTCAAAGCACCTTCGGCATCACGAATGTTGTTAAAACTAATATCTCCCATGCTTTCGTGAAGATGGTCACTGAGAAAAACAGCTTTTTGATGAGGGTTCTCTCCATATCGAAGTTCTTTTTTAAGACGGGAATGAAGTTCAAACGCAATTCGTCGATCGAGATCATGAATCAGATCAAAAGCTTGAAGAGCGAGTTCTTCTTTGAATTTGAGTTCATTCTCAAAAAATGAGTCAGTTAAGTATTTGTATTGGCGAGGGTGGGTGAAGCAAAAAACATCTTTGTAGTTTTTAGCAGCAGAGCGAACCATGGTGGGGCCCCCAATGTCGATCCATTCGACGAGTTCATCCATGCTTTGTGAGCTTTGTGCTTTTTCCTTGAAGGGGTAAAAGTTGCAAACAACAGCCGAGATTCGAAAATCGTGAGGCCATTCGTGCTCATCTCTTCCTGATCGCAGAAGGATGCTTCCCAGTATTTCGTATTGAAGAGTTTTCACTCTTCCGCCAAAAATCTCAGCTTTTCCTGTAAGCTCAGAAACTTCCGTTACAGGAAATCCTAATTTTTTAATGTGGGTGTAGCTTCCACCTGTTGCAAGTAAGCTCCATCCTCGAGCTAAAAATTGGGGAACAAGTTGATCAAGATCCGTTTTGTCATAACAGCTAATAAGGGCGTAGTTTTTTAAGCTCATTTGCTCTCCATCCTAAAAATTAAATTAAAAATTGAGTTTTCTTTGAGTGAGTTTTGAGGGGCTTTGTTTATATCACTAAAGCTGTAATCGGGATTTTGTTCTGGACGAGTGTAGATCTCAGGATGCGGCATCATTCCCACAATTGTAGAATGGCTGATTTTTCTCATGAGACCTGCGATTTTTTTCTCGCTTCCATTTTCAAAGCTTTCGTCGTCATAAAAAAGAAAAGCCTCGGTTTGAGGAGCAAGTTCTTTGATTTGAATGCGGCCTTCTCCGTGGCGAGCTGGATAGTATAGACTCACGTTAAAATGAGGAGCCTTGAGTTTTACCCAGCGATCATGAAAGTTCATGGGATGATCATCTTTCTGGTTATGCTCCAGTTGAACATCGCCAAAAATAGAACTTGAGGTCAGAACTTGAAAGCCATTGCAAATTCCCCAGATAGAAGCCCCTTTTTCTATAAGACGCTCAAAGAATTGAATGCTGTTCAATTCAAAAGCTAAAAGTCTACCGCTTCCAAAGTGATCTGCAAAAGAAAAGCCACCGGGAATAAAGACCCAGTCGTTTTTTTGCAGCTGCTTCAGATAATTGTCTGGATTTGAAAGAAGCTTGGGTAAATCCCAAAACTCTGTTTGATGCCCCAAAAGCTGAAGTGCACGAGCGGTTTCATTTTCGCATTCAATTCCCTCGCCTCGAAGAATTTTCATTAAGCCCATAGTTGCTCACTCCCTTTGAAATAAGCGTTTCGTAGACTGTCTAAGCTGAGAGTCCGATTGCTAAATTTAACTTCGAATGTGGATGTTGTTTGGCCCATTTCCACAAGTTCATTTTGGAATTCTTGGGGGACATCTTGTTGGAAGTTGAAATCTTCTGAGAAAATAATATGAAATCCACCAAGCGGAGAGCTTTGAGTGCAAAGTTCTTCATAAGACTGCTCTTTCGAAAAGTGAATTCCCATTTTTCTTCCTAAACACATTTCAAAAAGACTTTTCATCGGACAAAGAGAGGAAGTGTCTTTTGCAGAGATAATTTTTTTCTCTTGAATCCATGTTTGAATGATTTCATAACGACGAAGAAGTTTTTGGATGATGTCTTTGCTGAGCTCAAGAGCGCTTTCAGAGCTGTGGGTGTTGTCGATCACAGAATCTGCGACAGGATTCCATGTGTAGACTTTGGATCCTTCTTTCGTGATGAATCCGACAGGTATGTGCTCGGGGCCTTTTGCCGAACCGAAAATAGAAATCACCAGAGTTTCGAGAATTCTATTTTTGGAATCATTGTTTTTCATGGAGTCTTTTCCACTCACAAAAGGAATTTTACTAAGCTCTGTGATGGCCTCGATGAGGTCACCGCTTGTGGAAAGTTTCCAGAGAGATTGATCGTTTTGGAGAGGGTCGGGCCACGAATAGTTGTCGAGTAATCCAGCGTATTGAAGCTGACCTGTTGCAAGAAGATATTTTTTGAGAGCTTCGTCAAAAGAAAGAAGAACCGACATGTAAAAATCTTTTTCTTTCGGCGCAAGTCCGTGTCCAAGAGCGATATATGCAGAGGCTTCCATCACTTCAAGGAGACTTCCGTCTTGTGGGGTTTCTTGCGTGAATCCTGCAAAAGGTTTTTTCAGCGTGCGTCCTTGAACTTCGTGATCAAAACGACGACTGATAGCTTCTCTGCTTAGTGAATGTGGAGTTGAAAGAGCTTTTTCTAAAACATACTTTTGAGGAGGTGTTTTTCCTTTTAGATATGATTTCTTTTCCTCTTCGAAAGTCCAATCAGAAGAAAGTTTTAGTTGAGGACAACTTTCGTGAAGAATTTCGAGGGAAACGTCGACTAGTTTCTCTTTTGCATTTTCTTTTTCGTGAAGTACAACAAAGCGCCCGTTTGAATTGAGTTCACCGAGTAGGTCGTATTCAATGCGCCACTCTTTTAAAAGTTTAATGAGTCCTTCTGGATCGTGTGTTGCAAGAGTCATTCTTTCTTGGCTCTCAGAGAGAAGTTTTTCCCAAGCAAGAAGACCTTCAAACTTCAATCGAAGATGAGAGAGGTCGATAACGGCTCCCCCTGTGAGCGTCGACATCTCGCCTACGCTTGAAGCAAGCCCCCCGGCTCCGTTGTCTGTGACTGCTGTGAGGAGTCCTTTGTTTCTCGCTTCTATGAGAAAATCAGTGAGGCATCTTTGTGTGTACGGATTTGCAACTTGAACAATACTTCCGCCAAAATCTTCGCTTCGGATATCTCGAGAGCTCATGACAGCACCTCTTAGTCCGTCTGCGCCTGTCGCTCCACCTATGACAAAAAGTTTGTCTCCGCATTTGGCTTTTTTATTTACAAAGTCTGTCGGACAAATTCCAAGGCTTCCCGCAAAGACAAGAGGCTTCACGGCATAACTTGGATCAAAGATGGTGGATCCTTGAACAGTCGGAATACCGCTTTGATTTCCGCCGTCTTGAATTCCTCTGAGAACTCCTTTGCGAATGATTTCGGGAGCGAGAGCTTTTTCGGGGCGACTTTCTGAATGTTGAGGTTCTTCAAAGCAAAGAACATCCCAATTGGCTATGGGAAGAGCGCCAAGTCCAGTGCCCAAAATATCTCGATGGACTCCCACAATGCCGGTGCTGGCTCCTCCGTAGGGTGAAATAGCTGAGGGACTGTTGTGCGTTTCCATTTTGGCGGCAATGCCCCAGGAGCTCGCTTTTTGATCGGGGGTAAATATTCTTAAGACTCCCGCATTGTCGTGAAAAAGAGAAAGGTAAAGATCTTTTCTCTCGTGAGCAATTTTTAAAGCGGGATTACGAAGTTTGTTTTTAAATAAAGAAGAAGTGAAGCTTCCTTCTTTTCTAAGGTTAATTTCAGCGTTAAAAATTTTGTGCTTACAGTGTTCAGACCATGTTTGAGCAAAGAGTTCCCATTCGGCTCTGTTCCACTGGCGACCTTGTTTTTCTTCGGCTGCTTGCAGGACGGCTAATTCTTCTGCGGAAAATTCAAGTCCGATAGCTTCGGGAGTGGTAGGGAGGTAAGAGGTGTCTTCTCTTTGAGGAATCTTTAAGTTTTCAAGCCATAAAAGATAAGCTTCGAAAGTTTTGCTTTCTAAACGCTCAATAGCGGGTTCTTTCCAGAGGGCTTCTCGCTCTTGAGCTTCTTTGGGGCTCAGCTCTTGATTGAGTTCTAGGGCGAGGTCGACACGAATATCTTTGGAGGGAATTTTGAGTACGCGAGCAAGTGATTCTGCAACGGGATTTGAAACGCCCGGCAAATAAGAGCGGACTAAGAATTTTGTTGTGGGTTGCGGAAGAGGAAGAAGCGAGTTATGAAAAATCTTTTGCATCTCAAGAGTTAAGTCTTTTTCGTTTTTGATCGAGATGAAAGCAAAGGTTTTCGATTCAGCTTTTGTGACGTAAATCTTCATTTAAGGATGTCCTTTCTCCATTCGAGA
>CANIGN010000053.1 GCA_947467125.1 Bacteriovoracaceae bacterium
ATTCTTGATGAACGAGCAGAAATAAAAATAGCAGGAATTTTTGATTTTACAGAAGACCACTTTTGCCAGGAATTCTTCTTGTATTTCTCAAGAGCCCTTGCACTTCTTTCTGAATAAGGAACGAGGCGCTCCTTATCTCCTTTTCCCACTACTCTTAGCACCTGTCGCTGCTCATCAAGATGAGTCCACTCTAAAGAAAGCGCTTCTGAAATTCGAAGTCCCGATGAATAAAGCAGATTCACCAAAGCAGCATCCCTTTCGGATCGGGCATCTTGAGAACTTTCAATTGTATCTATAAGGAGTGAAACGTCTTTCACAGATAACGCTTTTGGCAACAACTCCTCATGATTTGAAAGGGGGACAAGATTTACAAAACCCGACCAAGAATCATCGCTATAAGAACGAAAACGCAAAAAACTTCTGAGTACAGCTCTTTTTCGATGTTGAGTACTCTCTTTATATTTTTGTTTTTTTAAATCCTCTAAAGCTTTCAAAAAATCTTGAGGCATTTTGGAACTTGGATTTTCTTCAGCTAAAGAAGGAAGAGCCTTCTTCCAAAAGAACAAATCATTTTTATAAGCTTCGACTGTTAAAAGAGAAACACGTTGTTCATGAGCAAGATATTCTAAAAAACTTTCTAAATAATTTTGCACTTCATCATTTTAGAATCTTTAGCGCTGACCGCGATAGGTCTTTTCGTTGACAAGGGCTTCAATTTTAAAAGGCAAATGACCTTCAAGAGCCGAAATTTTTACAAGACCTAAGGATTGTCCGTTATGCGAGGATCGGACATAGCCCACCAGCTCTCCTGCATCATTTAAAAATTCTCCCACAGGCAATTCTTTTTCAAAGCGAGCAAAGACCTTATTCACCTTTCCTCGAAAGGTACCTCGAGCCACAGTTTCTTGCCCCACGTAACAACCCTTATCAAAAGAAACACTATCGGAAAGTGGAAATTCTAAGATCAAATCATCAACTAAAAGATCCCGTCCCCAAAAAGGCTGCCCAGCTTTAAAGTAAAAATCCCAAAGCTGAGACTCTGTTATTTGTTGAAAAGAAATTTGATTTTTTAAAAGAACCTCAACATGCGTAGAACTCAAAAGCCCTAAAGGTAAAACAATATTTTCATTGACAGAAAAAGCTTGAAACATTTTCTCTTGTCCCAAAGAATTTCTATTTTGAATTTTTTCAATTTGATCAAACTCAGACTGAAAAAGGCTTAAGACTTCAATTTCTTGTGGAGGCAAAAGCTCTACCTGATCGGCAATCAAATACTTTTGCAAAGTTGAAGCTAGAATAGCCTCATCTTCTTTTCGAACGATGAGCCAAGCTTCATTTTGCGAAGGGCAATAGAAAAGGACTTCAGCGAGGAGCTTTCCTTTTGAGGTCAGCAAAAAACTACGCCCGCAAGAAGGGGATTGATCCAAGGATTTGCTCAAATCAGCGGTCAGCATTCCATTCAGAAAGCGTTTCGTGTCTGGGCCCCTTACACAGAGCAGTATTTTTTTACTTTTTAAGCCAAGATTTTGACCCTCTGTCATTATTTCGACATTTCTTCATTAAATTAAAGGTGAAGCAACACCTAAAAGGGGGACGAATGAAAAAAATTTTAACCACTGCCTCTATCCTTGCAAGTAGCCTGAGCTTTGCAGATGTCACCAGATATATCTTTGAAGTCCCTGCCGCAACTCGCGAAGAACGCACATACATTGCAAACTTTGGATTCGCACTCGATGAAGTTCAAAGTGATCGTGTTTTTATTAGCGGAACATCTTACGATCGAGATCTCCTGAATCGATCAGGCCTTAAATTTATCGAAAGAAAATACCAAGATCGTTGGGAAAAAGCAGATGTCAAAGCAGGAACTTATCGCTCTTACAATAGCGTTGTTGCCTCATTACAAAATCTTGCGAGTAACCATCCAGAAATCGCAAGCTACATGGTCCTTGGAAAATCTTTTGAAGGTCGCGACCAACCTATGCTTCGCATTTCAGGCGTGAATCCTGGACAAGCAGAAAGCGCAAAAACTCCTGCGATACTTTATCAAGGATGCCATCACGCACGTGAACATTTGTCCGTAGAAGTTCCCTTACGTTTTGCCGAATATCTTATTAATAATTACGCTTCGAATGAAAGTGTAAAAAACCTCGTTGATCATCGGGAAATCTTCATTGCCCCCATCGTTAATCCTGATGGATTCTTTTTTGACTACACGAATGGAATCTCTGGAAAAAACTGGAGAAAAAATCGCCATCCTAATTCAGGCGGAAGCATGGGTGTTGACCTCAATCGAAACTACGGATTTGGATGGGGAGGAGGCGGAGCTTCAGACGACCCCAATAACGACACCTACCGTGGCCCAAGCTCATTTTCTGAAATTGAAATTCAAAATGTTCGAGACTTCGTTAAAAGCAAACGTCACAGAATGAATTCAGTCATGGATTTTCATAGTTTTTCAGAGCTCATCCTCTACCCTTGGGGATATCAATATGATGACATCTCGAATGCAAAAGATGTTCAAGTCTACAACAAAATGGCGCATCAAATGGCAAGCTGGAACAATTACACCGCTGAACAAGCTTCTGATTTATATATCGCATCGGGTGTGAGCGTGGATTATTTTTATGGCGAACTTGGAATGACTGCTTTTACTTTTGAGCTCAGCCCCAACAGCATGTTTGGTGGTGGCTTCTATTTAAGTCCCAGTAAAATTGAAAGTGTCTTTACGAGCAATCTTAAACCAATGCTCTATATGCTTGAATATGCGGATAATCCCGCTCGTGTTCTGACAGAGTCAGTTCCTTCTTGGCTTCTCAATAATCTTGATCAAAAAACAATCAAGACCGCAAGCTACGAAGATTTAATTGAAAAATAAAAGACAAAAAAACTAACAAAATTTTGTATTTAGCTGTCTCAAGCTCATCATAAATCACTCCGAAATAGCCTAGGCTATGAAAAGGATTTTTATCGTGGGCTTGTGCCTTTTAATGGGCTCAACCCTGCAAGCAGAAACCATTGTCGTAACCGAGAATCAAATTGCGAATGCGCTTTCTGTTCCGAGCAACGAATTTAAAAAACAAACAAAAGAGCTCGCTTCCTATCTCAACAGAAATTCATACGAACAAAGTAGCCTTACAAAAGAATGCAAAAACAAACAAAATTCAAAAAAAGCTCTTTGTGATTTGATTAGAGGATTAGAAGCCTCACAAAAAAACGAGGAACCCAAATTCTCTTTTGATAGATCTTCTAAAAAAACATATCTCAATGCGCCTGAATTCATTAACCCTGAAACTTTTGCACAGGCCCAAAGAGCAAGACCTGGTGAATTACTTGATCTGCTTAAAAAATATCCTTTAGAACAAATCATGAGTTGGTTACCCAAACTCATCAGCTCTAAAAAATGTCCCCAAAATTTATTGATCGCAAGCCTTCGTATGTATGAAATAGGTCTTCCCAGCACAAAAGCTCAGGCTAGTTTAGAAGTGGGCTACAATACCGCAAGCCTATGTCTTGCATATGATGATCCCTACTTTGAAGTCACACATATACGCCAAGGACTTTTAAGGCATATGTGGGGAGACAGAGAAGGTGCCATAAAAGCATTCCGAAATGCGCTCATGGCAAAAGAAACAAAAGACAAAGACACCACTCTCTTCTGGTTAGGTTTTCTTCAAAAAAACCCTAAACTCAGAGAAGTTTATTGGAACCATTTAATTGAAGAGTACCCCCTTAACTTTCACTCCATACATGCTTCTAGAATTATGAAGATAGATCCTTACTCTGCTATCTTAAAAAAACCTTTCATCTTCCCTCAAAGAAAAGCTCCCGATTTCCTGGCTCAAACTGGAATTTACTGGCTTGAATCTCTTTATTTTTTTGGAGAGAAAAATGCTGCCACAACTTTGAGCGTAAAACTATCCGGCAAACTTCACGCCCACTTTTCAAAAGCAAACTTACTTTATATCGCAGCCCTTGCAGATAAATACAATCTCCCTAGTGAGGCTGTGAAAATTAGTAGCTTCATTATTTCTGAACATCCCAAAACCTTAAGCCTGCAAACTCTTCGATATTTGCACCCTCGTCCCTTTGAAAAAACATTTGATCGAATTGAAATAACCGTAGATCCCTTAATGACTCTTTCCGTTGCAAAACAAGAAAGCGGATTCAACCCACTTGCAAGATCTCCTGCAAATGCAAGAGGTTTCCTACAAATCATGCCTTCAACGGCTGCAAGTTATAACGTCAAATCCGAAAGCTACCTTTATGATCTAGAAACAAATATAGAAGTTGGAGGAAAAATTCTTTCAGATCTTATGAAAAAACAAGGTCGTATGGATTTTGCTTTAGCGGCCTATAATGCGGGCCCCAATAAAGTTGAAGAATGGAAAAAAAGATACGATACTCAAGACCCCATGATGTTTATAGATCTCATTCCCTACAATGAAACAAGAATCTATGTGGCAAAGGTCTTAAGAAATCACTACTGGTATTCTGCTCTTTATGACAGGAACGTTGCCTCACAATAAACATGGAAAATAAAAACCCCCTTCTTTACCTTGAAACCGAGAAGATTAAAGCATACTCATCTACAGAATGTGCCCGCTCGCTTTATCTCGTCATCAATGAACTAAGGGAAGATTCTTTTTATTCAAAAAAATACAAACCCCTTTCACATGAAAAACTCCGGGATTTTCTTTCGTTTTTAAATTGCAATAAAAGTGCACACAAAAGCCTCCAAAGTCTTTTTTATAGGGTACTTGAATGCTTCGACTTTAGTTCTCTTCTCACTCAGACAGGACTCTCTAAGCCTCAAGGTTTCTTAAGAGAGCTCGGATCACGCATCATTGAAAAAATCATACCGAGACAATCTCATCGTCCAAACTTTAAAGACCTTCTTTATTACCTTTTTCCCAATGAAAGTGATGCGGAATTCTTTAAAAAACTCTCACATCAAGATTACCTTTCAATACTTACTATTTTTGATAAAAAATTAGCGAGTTCCGAAGAAGGCAGCCTCTTCATCAAAAAGACTTTCTTGCAACAAATCCTCGACTCACTTGTTATTTTATCTGCTGAAGCCCTTGTTATATCCGAAGGAACTATAATTGGAGATATTCGCTGGACATTTTCGGGAGATTCAAACAGAAGACATCCTTTTTTAGAACTTAACAAATTCCTTCATCAACATACCGACTCACTTACAAACTACAAACTGACTCAAGACAAACTTGAAATATCAAAATCATTTAACGAAATTATATTAAGTTGTCGTCAAGACCTAAATGGAATACTCGAACACCTTGAAGGAGGCGGCTTAAGCGTCGACCTTGTTTACCAAGTAGAAGTTTTGGGTTTATTTCTTGAGCGAATAAACTCTCTTGCCGAGATAAGTTTTTTTACTCAAGAAAAAGATTCTTTCATAAAAGCAGCAAACTTCTTTTCATTGCTTATTCTCGATGAACAAAAAAGAAGAAGTGTTCAAGTGCTTTTAGAAGAAAACACTCACTTTTTAGCTCGAAAAATTATTGATCATGCAGGAGAAAAAGGGGACGACTACATCGCTCGAAATAGTTTTCAGTCACAAACCTTGCTCAAAGCAGCTCTTGGCGCTGGCTTTCTAACGGCTTTTACAACTCTTTTCAAACTTCTTCTTTATAATTTGCACGCAGCTTTTTTCTTTCAAGGCCTTTTTGCAACTTTGAATTTTGCTGGAAGTTTCATACTCATGCAATTTTTACACTTGACCCTTGCAACAAAGCAACCCGCGATGACAGCAGCAGCTCTTGCACGCCGGATGACCTTGGCTCAGAACAATTTTTCTGAATTACGTAAAGAAATGAAAAATATTTTACGCTCTCAAGCCTTTGCGGCAATCGGAAATATTTGTGCAGTTATTCCTACAAGTTATGGACTCCACTTACTTTGGGAATTAGTTTTTCAAAACAAATTCATGACCCATACTGAAGCTTTACACGTTCTCGAATCACACAATCCCTTTCATAGTCTCACAATATTTTATGCTCTTTTAACAGGTGTTTTGCTTTCTTCAACTGGAATTATCCATGGCTGGGTTGAAAACTGGATGATCTTTAGAGGAATTCCCCAACTTCTCTCTGATTCATTTTTAATTGAAAATTTTATGAGCCCAAAAAAACGTAAAAAGTTAGGAAAGTGGCTTGAAAAAAACCTTGCTGGAGTAATCGCCAATACAGCGCTTGGTTTTTTCTTAGCTTTCGCTCCTGTATTTGGAAAGTTCTTTTCTCTTCCGCTAGAAGTAAGACACGTTACTCTATCAACAGGCACCTTAACTTTTGCTCTCGCAAGCCTTCCACTAGAAGACATAAGTCCCTCAATTATTTTAACTTGTGTTTCTGGAATAACTTTCATTTTAGCTGGTAATATAATTACAAGCTTCACTCTTTCCATGTGGCTTGCTCTCAAAGCTAAAGGCTGGAAATGGCTTGATGTCAAAAATATTTTAAATAAAAATTAATTAAAGATTAAATAGAAAATTACGAATCAATAATCATGAATAAAAAAATTAAAACAGCATTGGTATGTGGAGCTGGTGGATTTATTGGTAGCCATTTAGTGAAAAGACTTAAAAAAGAAGGATATTGGGTTAGAGGTTCGGATCTAAAGTATCCCGTTTTTAGCAAGACTCATGCGGATGACTTTATTATTGGAGACTTAACAGACTCCAAAATTGTTGAAAAAGTTGTTGATCAAAATTTTACTGAAATTTATCAATTAGCCGCTGACATGGGTGGCGCAGGGTTTGTTTTTACAGGTGAAAACGACGCTGATTTAATGACTAATTCATGTTTGATAAATCTAAATATTTTAAATCGACTTAAGAAATATCCTCCAAATAAAATTTTTTACTCTTCTTCCGCTTGTATGTATCCAGAAAGAAATCAATTAGACCCCAACAATCCTGTTTGTAGCGAAGATTCTGCCTATCCAGCCGCTCCAGATTCAGAATACGGTTGGGAAAAGCTTTTTAGCGAACGTCTCTATCTTGCTTACTTAAGAAATTACAAAATAGAGGCAAGGATAGCTCGATATCACAATATCTTTGGCCCTGAAGGAACTTGGTTTGGTGGAAGAGAAAAATCACCAGCTGCTCTTTGCAGAAAAGTTGTGGAAGCTCAAAATAATTCAAGCATTGAAGTATGGGGTGACGGAAAACAAACAAGATCCTTTCTCTTTATAGATGAATGTATCGAAGGAACTCGAAGACTTATGCAATCCAACTTCAAAGAAGCTATCAATATCGGATCTGAAGAAATGATTGCAATAAACGATCTAGCTTCAATGGTTATTAAGATTTCAGGAAAAAATTTAAAAATTAAAAACATTGATGGTCCGACTGGAGTCAGAGGACGCAACTCTGACAATACTCTCATAAAAAAACAACTTAGCTGGGCGCCAAACTGTAAACTAGAAGACGGCATTAAAAAAACATATCAATGGATTACTGAGCAACACCAAATGCTACAAAAGAGCCATAAAAAAGCTGCTTAACGTTTTTCAATTCTTAGAACAAAAATCTGTTGCTCCGTACGCAACATGTATCGATTGCGTGATGTTGTAATTGGAATAAACAGAACTAGGAGCATTAAGCACTTCAAAGGGCCTGTAACTGATATAAAAGGTTATTTTTCCTGTAGAACTTGTGTCATATGCATTTGCTGATACCTGAGCGCTAGCAGGAGCACGAACTGCCCACCCCAATGCTGAAGGATTGTTTGAAGTTAAAGAGATAGAAGCTAAATGACTTCCCTGATGGTCATTGTTAAAGCGACCATTCGCTATAGCCTGATAAGTATTTTCTCCTGGCAACAAGAAACCAAAAAGCTTTAACCCATCTTGTGAAGTAGTCGAAGCAGTTAAAACATCAATACCATGAAAGGCTGATAATCCATACGCAGCCTTCAACCAAAAATTCACATCATAAATGGATTGCAATACACCCGTATTCAATGAAAAACTAGGAAACACCAAAAGTGCTTCACACTTATCTACATATGAGTTTGTATTTGAATATCCACTCGAAGAAAAAAGTGGCATAGCATAAAAGTTATCGCTAAAAATGACATCCTGACTTCCCCCTGTGCCTCCAGCATTAAAAGCTACAGATCTTAAATTGCTTGATTTATAAATTCCCCGAGAAACAAGAATCGACTGAATATCACTCCTCACTCGACTCAAACAGGAAGCATCTGTTCCACATGAAGAACTCCAATCAGCGAGCATTAACTTATCTATCAATTTTTGAGTGTAAAAAAGAATTGTAGAAGAAGGTATCATCTCTCTTAAAGCCTCATGCGAAGCCACAAAGACCCGATCAAAAGCCTGATCTTTTGTGAGTGCCAATCGAGCCGCCC
>CANIGN010000054.1 GCA_947467125.1 Bacteriovoracaceae bacterium
TCTCCGCTTGCGAGGTCGATTCCTTTTTTTCCAGGAGCTTCAAAGAGCGCAAGTGAGTGTGCATGAGAGATGTGAGCAATGCTCTTGACGTTCATTTTTTGAGCAACGCTACTAACAGTTGACCAATCTTCAATGAGGCCCCATTTGTTGGGAGACTGAGCGACAACTGCAACAGGGTTTTTGAGCTCAGGTGTTTTTGTTTCGCAAAGTCCCTCGGCACCAGCCTTCCAGTTAATCAGTTCAAAGCCCAAAGGTTCTAAGTATGTTTTGAGAATCTTTTTTGTATGATCGAAAGTGCCTTCTGAAATTAAGATTTCACCGCTACTTTTATTTTGAAGTCTTGCGGCCATGAGAATAGCTTCTACGAGAGCTGTTGATCCGTCATAGAGAGAAGCGTTTGAGACTTCCATGCCCATTAATCCAGAAATCATCGATTGAAATTCAAAAATTGCTTGAAGAGTTCCTTGAGAAACTTCTGGCTGATAGGGAGTGTAGGCTGTCAGGAATTCACCTCGTGTGACAAGGTAGTCAATGACTGAGGGCCACGTGTGATCGTAGGCGCCTTGGCCTATGAGACAGTGCATTTTTGCAGCTGAGTTTTTTTCTCCCAAATCTTGAATGTGTTGAAGTAAGTCTGTTTCACAAAGAGCTTCGGGAAGGTTGAGCTTTCCTTTGACTCTCAAGTTTTCTGGAATTTCTCGAGTTAAACTTTCAAAGCTTGCTTCGCCGCAGGCTTTGAGAATCTTGTTTTCTTCATCTTTTGTAAGGGGGAGATATCTCATGTTTTTCTCTTTATTAATTTTTACTCTTAAAATTTACTCTGCGTGCTGTTTGTAGGCTTCAGGGCTCAGTAATTCATTGAGCTCGCCTGCGTTTGAAGCTTCGACTTCAATCAACCAAGCTTTTCCATAAGGATCTTGGTTGAGGAGTGCAGGATCATTCAAAACGTCTTGGTTTACTTTTGTAATTTTTCCACTGATGGGAGCATAGATATCTGAAACTGCTTTCACACTTTCTACGCTTCCGATGATTTCACCGCGGTTAAAAACTTTTCCTGTTTCAGGAAGTTGAACGAAAGTAACGTCACCCAAAGAAGTCTGAGCAAAATCTGTTATTCCCACAGTAACGCTCTGACCTTTTGCGGAAGCCCATTCGTGATCTTTTGTATATTTTCTGTCAGGTAGGATAGAAGACATAATCAAAAGTCTTAATAGGACGAACTCTTTCACTCAATCAAAAGACAGTGTTCTATGAAAATGAAAGGAAAATGCATTGTGTTGTTTGTGACGCACGTGGCTACTCGTTGTTGTCTTGAGTTTTATAAGGGAGTGTTGCCTCTATGAAAGTCTTGCTTGTAGAGGATGATTTGCCTTTAGCGCATTTTTTGGAAAAGGCACTTTGTTCAGAAGCTTATTTGGTGGAGATTTTATCTCAATATCAAGAGCTTGAGGACTTTATACGGACTCCTTATTTTCAACCTGATCTTGCAATTTTCGATCGAATTTTAGGAGCTCAAGATTCGCTCTCTTTACTCAAGAAATTTCAAGAAAAGCTTCCTTTGACACGAATTCTTTTTTTATCCGTCCTGGGGAGCCCTGATGAAAAAGCCAGAGCCCTTGAAGAGGGGGCTGATGATTATATGTCCAAGCCCTATTCCCTGAGAGAGCTGATCGCTCGAATCAGGGCTTTGCACCGGAGAGCGAATGGACATTCGCCCCAGTACTTAAAACATCTCGGTAATTTAGAGGTTGATTTATTGAATCACGTTGTGAAAATTGAGGGACAGCGTATTCCCTTGAGTGCAAAAGAGTTTAAAATTTTAACGGTTTTAATGGAGCAAGAAGGGGCTATGTTGAATCGTTACCAAATTCTTGATCGAGTGTGGGAAGTTGGCAAAGATCTTGAGTCAAACGTTGTAGAGGCAACTATGCATAATTTAAGAAAGATACTTCGAGAATCAGGCGCAACGGCCTCTGTCCTCAGCAAAAGGGGCTGTGGCTATTGGATTTCTAAGCAATAAAAAAACAAAAAAAGTACTTTTGTCCTTTAAGCTTGAAACTCCGAAAAGGGCCTCGTATCGTTTGGAGATGTGAAACACCCTATAATTATTGGTCTTCAGTATGGAGATGAAGGTAAAGGTAAAATAACTGATTATTTCGCTCAAAAAGCTGATTGGGTAATTCGATTCAATGGTGGCTCAAATGCGGGACACACTCTTTGGGTGGACGGTAAAAAAATCGTCACTCACTCCGTCCCTTCTGGAATATTATTTCCTAAGTGTAAAAACTTTATCGGCGCTGCGTGTGTTCTTGATCCTCTAGGATTTAAAAAAGAAACAGACGAACACAAGGCGAGCGGATTGGATATTTCTCCGCATAGAATAAAAAGTGATTATCGCACTCATCTCACTTTTCCTTTTCATAAGGCTCTTGATGAGTCTCGCGAGTTGGGAAGTGGGGGGCTGGGCACAACAAAAAAGGGAATTGGCCCCACGTACAGCTTCAAAGTTGATCGACGAAATATTCGTATGGGCGATCTTTTTATAGATGAAAAAGGAACGCGCGAGCGCCTTAAAGATTCTTTAGCTTATGCGAATGCGCTCATTCGTGAGATGAAGGGCAAGGAATCTTCTTTAAAAGAAAACGAAGATTTTTTTGAAATTATTTCTTTGTTTAAAGATTATGTTTCTTTTGAAGCGGCACCTTTTTATAGAGTGGCACAAAAAGAAAAATGTTTGCTCGAAGGAGCGCAAGCTTTGAGTTTGGATATTGATCACGGAACTTATCCTTTTGTGACTTCTTCAAATGCGATGCCCGCTATGGCTTCTGTAGGAGCCCCTTTTCCTCATTCAAAATTAGGTCGAGTTTTTGGAGTTTTTAAAGCCTACATGACTCGTGTGGGAAGTGGGCCTTTTGCAACGGAGTTAAAAAATGAAACCGGTGAGCGCATTCGAAAAAATGGCTCTGAATTTGGAGCCACCACAGGTCGACCACGTCGCGTGGGCTGGCTTGATCTTGATGAACTGAAAAATAATGTGGAGCTTGGCGATATTTCAGATCTCGTGATGACGAAGTCGGATATCTTGTCTGGCGAAGAAAAAATTTGTATCAAACGTCAAGGTGAAATTATTGAGTGTGAAGGTTGGTCCGAGACTCTTTCCGGTGACAAGCTTTCTAAGCCTCTTGATCGCTATCTTTCACTCATTGAAGATTATGTGGGAGTAAAAATTACTCTTGTCGGTACGGGTACGGATCGCAAATCATTGTTTGAGAGAAACACATTAGGAGATCTTTGGTCTTAAGGTTAGACTTGAGCAAATATGTTTTTATCTGAACTTGCTGACTTTAGTCTTCAAAGCATGAGGGTTTTTGTTCATGTGGCCACCCTAGGAAGTGTGGCGGAAGCGGCTAAAACTTTGGGGCTCACTCAGCCTGCAGTAAGTTTGCAAATTCAAAATCTTGAGCGTCAAGTTGGACAAGCTCTTTTTGAAAAACAAGGACGAAGAAATATTCTAACGGGTAAGGGAGAAGCCCTTTTAAGAAAGCTTTTACCTGAACTTGAAAGACTTGAGAAAATTATGACCGAAGCTCGTGAAAGCGAAAAGCTTCACGATAGTAAGTTGTTTTTTGGATCAGTGGCAGGATTGGGTGAATATTGGCTCAGGCCTCGAATTTTAGATTTTTTAAAAATAGAGCCTCAAGCACGCTTTCTTTGGGACATAGCTGAGTCAGATAAATTAGAAGAGGAACTTGTTACAGGACAACTTTTCTTGATCATTTCAACCAAACGTATTGAAGATACACGCGTTGTGAGTCAGGTTTTGTTGGAAGAAAAGCTCACTCCTGTTGGCAAAAAAGATGAAATAGATCGATTAAAAGAAATTTTAAAGAAAGCTAAAAAATCAGATCGCTTTTGGGAACATTTTCGTTGGATTGGATATGGAGATGCCGAGCACTTTGATCCTTGGACTTTACGTTGGATAGAATCACAAGGTTTTTTTGTGGATCGTCGCTTTAAGTATTCCCATCGAATTAATTCCTTTTCTGTCATCACGGAGCTTATGAAAAGTGGCCTAGGGATTTCAGTGGCACCTCTTCATACTGTTCAAAATGAAATTAAAGAAAAGAGTTTATATGCTCTTGATACCAAAGATTTTCCGCCACTTATTAATCGCTTATATCTTTCTTATAGAGAAGCTTCTTTGAATCTTGTTCACGAAAAATTTAAGGATTGGCTGCTCAAAACAGCTAAGGCCTAAAACAAGTTCAGGGACTGCTGCCGCTGTGCTGCTTGCTCCTTTCTGAAATGATCTTGAGAATCTTGGTTATGAGAAGAGGCTTTGTTAAATACCTATGCATTTTTCAGGTCTTCATATTTGTCATAATGAATGCAAAGCAAGCAAAAGTATCAATGGAGCCTGAGGCATGTTCTGCGCCTTTGATTCCTTCCGATTACAGAGCTTTTGAAAATGTAATTTATAAAAATGATTTAGGCTTTGATTTGTATGAGCCTTTAATTTCTTCAAAGCCGTATCCTGTTGCTTTTATTATTCATGGTGGAGCTTGGATAAAGGGAGATCGAAAAGATTATACAGATCTTGCAAAGCAGCTGACGTCGATGGGCTTTGCGGCGGTCACGGTTTCTTATAGTTTAGTGACAGCTGAAAGCGGGCGCTTTCCTGTGCCTGTTGAAGATTTGCGATGTGCTTTAAAAACTCTCAAAAAACAAAGAAATGATTTCAATTTAAATACAGATCGTATTGTGACAATTGGTTTTTCAGCGGGGGCACATTTAGCAGCTGAAGTTGGGCTCACTTCAAAAAATCAAAACTTTAACGATCAAGAGTGTCCTGTACAGGATTTTGATCCAGAAGTGCAAGGAGTTGTGGGTTATTACGGGCCTTATGATTTAACAAATGTAGATGGATTAAATGCTCTTCAAACAAGTCTTGTGGTTAATTTTTTAGGGATTCATCCTTTTCTTTCACCAAGTCTTGCGATGTGGGCTTCGCCTAAGGCTCAAGTTAAAAAACAAAAGCTTCCCTTTTATCTTGTTCATGCTCAAAATGATGACACGGTTCCGATTCGATCTTCTCGAGAGTTTAGCGAAACTCTCGCTGAAAAAAACGTGCCCTTTAAATACGTTGAGACGAGCGATGGAGCTCATACCCTTAAGCTTTTTGACGATCGGCCTTTTGCAAGAGAAGCTACTTGTGGGGCTTTGGAATATTTAGACAATTTTTTAGCTCAATAAACAGAACTTCTTTCCGATAATTCTAGAAGTATATGGATAAACGCTTTAAGAAAAAATCCGAAAAAAAAGCCGTCATTTTTGATTCAAAATCAGTGGAAGCTGTTCAAAACTTAAAAAGTAAAAGTGGAACAAGCGCTTTAGAAGATCTTTTCGCTGCTTTTTCTGAAAAAAGCCCAGATCTTGTAAATGAAATTGAGCGTGCTTTTGATGAGTCTGATCTTGTTAAAATGAGTTCACGTGCTCATTCGTTAAAAACAATGAGTTCAAATTTAGGACTTCATTCTCTTAGAGATTGTTGTTTGCATATTGAAAAACACGCTGAAGAAATTCTTCATAAATGTGATGAAACCGCTATCTCTAATCTAAGAAAAGTTTTTCTAGAGAGTTTTGAGTCTCTCTACGAATATACGAGCGAGTTTATAAACGTTAAACAAGCTGCTTAAAAGTTTTTGGCAATATAAGTTTCACATTCTTTTATAATTTTATCTTTATCGAGAGTTTTAAATTCTCCCTTGTGGAAGAGTTGTTTGCCGTGGCAATAAACACTTTCGACTTCTCTGCCTGTTGTGGAATAAACCAGCGAGCTAATCGTACTTTGAGAGGGGATTAAGTTTACATCGTTTAGATTCAAAATTAAAAAATCTGCGAGATAGCCTTCTCTGAGTTGGCCCGTTTTTTCAAAGCCTAAAACTTCCGCTCCTTTAGAGGTTGCAAGTCTCAAGGCATCGCTTGCTGTCATCGCAGTGTTGTCTGAATTTGAAAGTTTTGCGAGTTTTGCTGCAAAATCCATTTCTTTCCAAAGGTTGAAATCATTATTACTTGCGACTCCGTCTGTTCCCAGTCCTGTGGGAATTCCTGCTTTGATAAATTTAGGAACGGGCGCTGCACCTACTCCGAGTTTCATGTTTGCTTCGGGATTATGAGAGATTCGAACGTTCTTCTTTTTCATGAGTGCAATGTCTGCATCATCAACGTGAACACAGTGGGCGTAAATACAGGGAGCTTCCGAGACACCCAAATCATGAAGTCTTTTTACGGGGCTTTTCTGGAAGTCTGTGAGGCTTTTTTCGAGTTCACCTTTTGTCTCAGAGACATGTATCCCGATCGTCATCTTGTTTTTGAGAGCAAAGTCTCGAACAAGACTTAACGTTTCATCGCTGCAGGTATAGGGAGCGTGCGGAGCAAGTATGGGGCGAATGTGTGAGTGACTTGTTCCGTATTTCTCAAGCATGGATTGCACAATCTTGAGGTCACTTCGATTTTGATTTTTATTGTCGGGAGCAGGGAAGTCTCCAAAAGTTTCTCCAACAACTGCTCGAATTCCAGAAGAATGACAAACATCTGCAATATCATTTTCGAAATAATACATGTCGTAGATGCTGGTGATCCCAAATGACAGGGCTTCGAGAAGGGCCATTTGAGTTCCAAGTTTTACAAATTCAGGACTCACAAGTTTTGCCTCAAGAGGGAGAATGTGTTGCCAGAGCCAAACATCAAAGGGTTCGTCGTCGGCAAGTCCTCTAAAAAGTTGCATAGGAAGATGAGCATGAGAATTCACAAGTCCAGGCATCACGAGTTTTTGACTCGCATCAATATATTGCTCGCATTCCTCTTTTTTATTTTCAGTTCCGATGTAGTCAATGGTGTCTTTTTTGAGGCCAATGAAAATATTTTTTTCAACTTTAGCCTCGTGATCCTGCATGGAAAGAAACTGGCCGCATAAAATACCAAGATCAAATTTTTTCACAGTCATTAAATTAATTCCTCAGCGCTGTTAAAGATAGCAGATAAAATAAGGGGAGCTTTCTTTTTGCCCTCTTCTAAAACTTCTTCTCCAGAAAGTTTTTCGTGGGCTTTTTCTGCAAGTCCGGTTCCCATGTTTGCGAGGAAGGAAATTCCTCCAACTTCTCCTCCGCGGTGACGAAGAGCAATCGCTTCAAAAACGGTACTCATTCCGACTGCGCCCATACCCCAATTCGAAAAAAGCTTTACTTCAGCAGCCGTTTCAAAACAGGGGCCATTCACTCCGATGTAAGTTCCGTGATGAACCTCAACTTTTTTTTGGAGAAGATTTTTTTTGAGAATTTCATTTATGCGAGGGCTGTAACATTGGCTCATGTCTGGAAAGCGGGGTCCTTTTTTTTCATCATTTGGACCTGTAAGGGGGTTGAGTCCTGTCATGTTGACTTGATCGTCAATGATCATCGCGGTTCCTGCTTTCATGTGAGTTTGAAGAGAACCTGCTGCATTTGTCAGGATAAATTTTTGAACTCCTAAGTCACATAGAACAGTGAGGGGTTTCACAACGGATTGAGGAGAGTTTCCTTCGTATCCATGAAGGCGACCCGTTTGAAAGCTTAAGGTTTTTCCATTTTTTTCATAGAATTTATAAACAGCTGAATGCCCAGGCGCTGTGGAGGGATTGATGCCCGGAATCTCGCTAAAAGAAAGGACACCTTTTAGCGTCCAATCTTTTTGTGTTTTTTCATATTCATCAAGAGAAGAGGCAAGTCCAGATCCCAGTACAACATGTAAAAAAGGAAGGGCAATTTTGTGAGAGCTCAGCCACTCTTTGATTTTTAATGCAGAATTTTCCATAAGAGATCTCCATTTCGTGGGGGGCATGTATCTTGAATCATAAAGCAATCAAGAATCTTATTGAGATAAATTTTATCTAAGGGATGATGGCTTCGAATTCGAGCGATGCAATCACCGCTTTTAATTTTGGAGCCAACACCTACTAGAATTTCTATTCCTGAAGAAGGAATAATTTTGTCGTCCATTTTTTTTCGACCAATCCCGAGCTCTAATCCCAGAAGTCCTAGGTTTCTTGCTTGAATGTCACCTACAAAACCATCTTTTGTAGCTTTTAGATCAAAACTTTTTGCACGAGGAAGTTCTTCAATCCAATGGGCATTTCCGCCTTGAGCGCGGACGATTTTATCAAAGTGAAGAAAGGCTTTTCCGCTTGAGAGAATGTCTTCACA
>CANIGN010000055.1 GCA_947467125.1 Bacteriovoracaceae bacterium
AAGCACGAATCGCATCGATCTGCTGGCTGACTTTCATCGAAGCGATTTGTGCAGCCATTCCCGCTCCCACTCGACCCGAAAGCATGAGTGCCGTAAAGATCGGACCTAATTCACGACACAAAGAAATCGCAACGATCTTGGGTACGTAGTACTTTGCACCAAAACGCTCGAGACCAAAACCAAATTGAATCGCAAGCACCAACCCCGTTGATAAAGCTGCGACAAAAACGATGAGAAACGATTGCACTCCGAGCATATTCATTTCGTAAGTCAGTTCTGAAAATGCGGGAGGTTTTTTGATCCACACACGAATCGTCTCAGCGGTGAGTAAAGAATACTCGCCCAAAGCCTCTATTTGCTGAAAGGTTCTTTTCTTTAAAGCCTCTAAAAAAGAATTCCCACTCGACTTCGACATTAAAAAGAAAAACCTTTCACCATACTTAAGAAATCATTCTTAACTGTATTTTGAATTTGAGGCGAAGCTTGAAGAGAAAAATCAAAAACACATTCATTCTTTCGAACAACAATCATGATAACTTCAACTTTTACGCCATCAAGAGATCCAGAGACATGAAGTTGCTCCGCATCTCGATCAACAATTCGTAACTTTTTAGATTCCAATTCCTTAAAGGCTCCCAGCGGAGTTAAAGGATTTCGCACTAAACGACTTAAAGGTGCTGTTGCATAGCGATCGCAAAGAGAACTCACACTCAAGACAGAACCTGTAGAAACATGTTGATACAGACGCTGTGCGCCTTCACTGGGCGGTAAAATCTTCCAGCCTTTAACGGGTTCTGGAAATGTGAAATTAGAGGCAGAACGATCCTCTCTTAGAGGACCCGTCACGGAGCACGAAGTAAACAAAAGAAGTAAAATCAAAAAGCGCACATGGATAGTTTAGGGCAACATAAGAGCTGAAAACAAGTCCACTCAAAGATAGAGCTTAATTGACGACGCCCCCCGGTCTCCATTAACCTTTGATCTATGAAATTGCATAACGTCAAAGTTTATCCTTCTAAAGTCCACCTCGCTCGTGAAGATCAACTTGCCTGGAAGATGGCCGAAGTTGCTGCCGACAAAGTCGAAGTGACTGAAGAAGTTATTGAAATGATCGGAAACCGTATTATCGATAACGCCTCTGTTGCCTTAGCGGCAATCAACCGCACTCCCGTAGCGAATGCTCGAAGCCAAGCGCTTGCGCATCCACGCGATAAAGGCGCGACAGTTTTTGGAATTTCAAACAATCAAAAGTTCGAAGCCGAATGGGCAACCTGGGCGAACGGAACAGCCGTTCGAGAACTCGATATGCACGACACTTTTTTGGCAGCCGATTACTCGCATCCTGGCGATAACATACCCGCTATCCTTGCAACAGCTCAACAATGTGGAAAAAATGGAAAAGACCTTTGCCGCGGAATCGCGACTGCTTACGAAATGCAAATCAATCTTGTAAAAGCCATTTGCTTACACAAACACAAAAAAGACCACATCGCTCACTTAGCTCCTGCAGCTGCTGCTGGAATTGGAACGCTTCTCGACCTCCCAACAGAAACAATTTATCAATCGATTCAACAAGCTGTACACGTAGCCTTTGCAACTCGTCAATCACGCAAAGGAGAAATTTCTAGCTGGAAAGCCTACGCTCCTGCTCACGGAACGAAGCTTGCTCTCGAGGCCGTTGACCGTGCGATGCGTGGAGAAAAAAGTCCTTCTCCTATTTATGAAGGAGAAGACTCAGTTATTGCTTACATGCTCGATGGAGCTGCGGGTGCGTACTCAGTTCCTCTTCCAGAAGCGGGTGAAGCAAAGGGCGCCATTCTTGAGTCTTACACAAAAGAACACTCAGCTGAATATCAAGCACAAGCGTTGATCGACCTCGCCTTCAAAATGAAAAGTCGAATCAAAAACACACAAGATATTTCATCCATCGTCCTTCACACAAGCCACCACACTCACTACGTGATTGGAACGGGCGCAAATGATCCACAAAAATTCGACCCTAAAGCGAGCCGCGAAACTCTCGATCACAGCATCATGTACATCTTTGCAGTCGCGCTCGAGGATGGAACTTGGCACCACGTCAACAGCTACACTCCTGAAAGAGCAAACAGACCTTCAACAGTGGCCCTTTGGAAAAAGATTTCTACAAAAGAAGATGCTGAGTGGACAGCTCGCTACCACGATGCAGATCCCAAGAAAAAAGCTTTCGGCGCACGCGTTGAAATTACCCTTAGCAACGGTGAAAAGATCGTGGACGAATTAGCTAGAGCGAATGCTCACCCTGCAGGAGCAAAGCCGTTTAAGAGAACCGATTACGCGAAAAAGTTTTTGTCTCTTACAGCCGACATCGTTGAAAAAGCTGAGCAAGATCGATTCCTAACAATGATCGACAAGCTTCCACGTTTAACTTGGGAAGAAATTGCAAACTTGAACGTCATCGTTCCTGAAAGCAAGCTTCTTTGCGCTAAACGCGACACACGCGGAATTTTCTAAATTCATTATGGTGATCGCGGCTGCTAAAGTTGTTCTCGATTTTTGGGGCAACGAGGAGCCGCGACACAAAAAACAGTTGATCGAAAAGCTCACCCAACAGCTTCAGAACACCCATCACGTCGCCCTTACTGAAGTCGATGATTTTGATAGTCTTGAAAGCTGTGTTCTTGGTCTAGCCTTTTGCTCTGCCGAAATGAAAGCCGCTCAAAACCGAATGAAAACCATCTTAGAATTCATCGACAAACACTCTGCTGCACGAGTTGTGTCGGAAGATTCTGATTTCCAAATTTTTGCTTAATTTTTTGTAAATTACTTTTGAATACGCCCAAGAAGGATTGTTTTTTCTTTGGCCGTTAAATCTCTCCACTCACCAGGAGCAAGATCCCCTAAACCAATATTTAAAACTCTGATCCGCTTGAGCCTTTTAGCTCTAAGATCAAACTTCTCGAGCATGCGTCTGATCTGGCGATTTTTGCCTTCTGTGAGAATCATTCGAATACAATCGCGACGAATGCGCTCCACAACGCACGACTTAGTTTGAACTTCTTCGCCACCCATATCCAAAAGCATTCCCTCTCGCATCACCTCAAGAGTTTCGTCGCGAACGGGATTGTTTAAATAAACGATATATTCTTTTTCGTGATTATTTTCAGAGCGTAAAATTTTATTCACAATCTCGCCGAGATTGGTAAGCAAAATCAAACCCTCTGACATTTTATCAAGCCGACCAATCGGAAATACGCGATCCTCTAAACCAACAGCATCTACAATATTCGCTTCAACGTCTTGGTTTGTGGTGCACTCCACACCAACAGGCTTGTAATAAGCGATGATAATATCTTTTTGCCTTTTCTTAGGAACTGCTTTTCCGTCTACTTTTACAAGATCTTCATCGGACACCTTATCGCCCAAAACTGCTACACGACCATTGATTTCAACACGACCTTCTTCGATGGCGCGATCCGCTTCTCGACGCGAGCAAATGCCCTTATCGCTAATATAACGATTGATTCGAACAAGATTTTCTTTGGTCATGAAATTGAGGACTTGATCTTAGCCTAATTCGAGTGATTCTTCAGAAATTTTTCTACCTGCTCAGCAGGCTCGCCCAAACCCTTTAAAATCAACTCTGCCACAAGCGCGTTTCCTGTTGCGGTTAGGTGAACCCCATCATTTTCGTGAAAGCGAAGACCCTGCGGACGTGACTCTTGCAGAATCTTGCGCATGGGTCGCTCAATATCGATCCCCTTTGCACATCGCCCTTCTTTGGAACAAATCATACTCGCACGAGCAATCGACTCATCTCCCAAGCGCTGCAAAGGAGAATCATTTCCTTCCGAAACTTCGGGAATTTTGGAACACAATTCAGGGTTGGCTCCAGCCAAAGGATAATCAGTTGCGGGATAACTCAAAACAAAAACATCTCTGACCCCAGACTCAAAAGCTTTTCGAATAGTCATCTCTAAATGCTGATAAAAAAGATCAGTATTCTTTTTGCTTAAATCACGCCCCCAATTCAAATCATTGATCCCAAACATAATAAACATCACATTAGGTTTTTTGGGGAAAACTCGCTCATCTAAGCGCCAGTAATATCCAGCAGAGATACAATCTCCTGCCATACCTTCGTTAAAAACTTGCAAGTTTGAAGAGCGATCAAATTGATGGAAATAATCTTGAATCAATTTGTGATACGTTCCCCAGTCCGTATTGCTATCTCCGTAAAAAGAGATGCGATCGTTTTTTAAAAAAGGATGCGCCTCCAAAATAGCTAATGAGTTCATACAAAAAAGTACCCAAAAAAGCGCGCAAAAACGCACCAAACCCCTACTCCCTGTTCCCATATATCTTTTAGGATCAGCAAATTTGAAATCATCCGCAAGGTTAACACTTCTTAAGTCAGGCGATGTAAGCGTCAGAAAATAGCAAGCTGTGACAAATTACCTTAACCCGATCTTCACACTTCAAGTGCTTATACCTTGTTAAACTATAGAGATGAGAAAGCTGGTTGTTTTATTAGTATTATGCGGGCTCATACTACTGGCTCCCCGCTCCAGAGCACAGTTTTATTCTCTTATCGGTTCAATGGCAGATGTGAATCTCAATAAAAAAAGATTTTATGATCGAGAACCTCAAAAAATTATTGAGATCAACGTGGTGGACTTACCTGAATCCGATGCAGATAAAAATAGAATTCAAAAAGGCTATGACAATCTTGTTGCAGCCGTTCAAACAAAAAACCCTGATGAAGTGAATAAAGTTTTAGATAAACTCGACATACTCACAAAACAAAAAGTTCTTTATAAATTTATTCAAAATGCAAAAGCTCAACAAGCAGAATCACTTTTAGATTCCGAAAAAGCTGAACCCAATGAAAAACCCCAGCAACAAGAAGAAGCTAAGCCAGAAGAGCTTCCAGCGGAATAATCTACTCGTCGCTACTTGAGTCTTCTTCTTTATCTCCAGTATCTTCTTTGGAGTTTTCTTTTGCAGGCTTCGCACCAAGACTCTTTTTCTTTTTCATCACCACTAATTTTAAATTCTGATGAATACGATACAAAACAACTTGCTCTTCAAAACCATCTGTGGGACTTCGTTCCCAATCTGAATAAAAGTTTTTAAAAATCTCAAACTCTTTGCTGATTTGAACACGAACAGCAGGCCTGCCCGTATCATTTGTTCTGGCTTTAGAAAGCTTTAATTTTAATCGAGAACGAACTTCTTCAAGCTGTGGAGTGATTTCTGGATGCTCGTAAAGATCTGGATTAAAGCGCTGATTCTCCCAATCGGTCTGTAACAAACCTGCATCGCGATTGGCCACAGTGATTGTATAATTTTCAAGGACTGCTGTGGCCGCTTTCCAAACATCATCAAAACGACCTTCAAAAATGAAGGTATAAGGAAGATCAAGTGGACGGTCTATGGGACGCGAAGAGACACAAGAAGCTAAAACAAAAAACGCCCCACACCACGACCACCGTTTCATCATTTCAATTTTTTCATCCTAATTTCTGAAACCGCATTGATAAAAGCAGAATTGTCAGCGCCTTGTTCAGGCATAGCTACTTCTTCTTTGGTTCCGATAAATGCCAACATAACGCTTACATCTTTAAGTGTATTCTCATTGAGGCCTGTTTGTGTAGTGCCTAAACGAGGATCGAGCCAAATTTGTTTTTGCTCAGCCATTGTTGCAAAGGCTCCTCCAAAAATCCCATCAATTCGAAAGAGACTAGGCTTAGGAGCGTTGGGCGCAATCACAAAACTGATCCAGCCTGGAGATTCAATCGGCGACCAAGAGATATTTTCTGGATTCACAAGCGTTGCCTCAAGCGAAGGAGGAAGTGATTGCGCAACAACCAATTCTGCAGAATGCGCACTTCGAATCCACCCTTCTGCAGCTGACACATCTTGACCCGTTACATGTGTGCGCATGAAAAGCATTTTGAAATTTTCTTCCAAACCACTGATTCCAGTAATCGTCCCACTCAAAGCAGGCTTGCCTAAAAGATTTGCAAAAGCCCATCTGTTGGTTTTGGTACTCTGAAAAAGAAAAAGCGCATCCATGTCTTTTCCTTGCAAAGCACTTCGCTCCCAAGAGAAATAGACTTCTGAACCTGCTCCTCGATCTAGCTTCAAAGAAATATTCGAAGCAGCAGACCAATCTTGCTCTTCGACTACAGAATATTTTTTAAACTTCAACAAAGGCAACATATCGGTAGGAGGAGCCTTGTTGCTATCCATATCGAGCATCTTGTCCCAAGGAAGCTGGAACCAAGCCGCAATAAGTTCGTTTTTAGAACCTTTTGCCGCATAAATACTAAAGTGTTCCTTGCCGAAACTTACTGGAAAGAATCCATACTTCTCTCTTTGCTTGGGGAAATGAAAATTTGAAGGAACATCGGCACTAAAAAATCCAGCGACGCTCATTTTCTCGGGTGGTCCCATAAATTGATCGACTTGAAATTGAAACAAGTCCTCTGTAGAAAGACTGGGCAGGACGACCGCTCCATCTACGACATTGTCGGTTTTAAGCCCGCTAAATCCGGTGACGACCCCGTCGACCTTCACCAAACTCTCTTGAGTCCATTCCTGCGACCAGAGCGACGAAACCGCCGCCGAAGACGCCAAAGCTAAGGCCCCTAAATTCAAAGTGATTTTTCTCATATTCAGTACCCCTCCGAAAAAAAGGCTAACATGATTTACGAGACTTGCTCACACACCCTTGAGGCGCTATTATGCCTCGTGTCTTCATTTGTAATGGCTGGGTAGCTCAGTTGGTGAGAGCGGTGGATTCATAACCCACAGGTCGGCGGTTCGACTCCGCCCTCAGCTACCATTTACAAATGAGGCAAATTTACCCTGCGCACGCTTAGCTCAGTTGGTTAGAGTACCACCTTGACATGGTGGGGGTCACTGGTTCGAGCCCAGTAGCGTGTACCAAATTTAAATTAATTCTCTAAATTATGGAAACTGTTTAAGCTCTTTAGATCCGCTGCTAACATAAGCATCTGAACTTGGAGTCCACGCGCCTACTTCAAAACGTCCCGAATTATTTGTGAAAACAAGAAACGAAAAATTTCCCTTAGGATCAGTTGGAGAAGTGTAGGTTTGTCCGCCAATTTTAACGGTAACGTTTACTTCGGGAGTTCCCTCAAAATCGACATGTCCACCCAAGATCGCTTGGTAAACTGTCA
This sequence comes from Bacteriovoracaceae bacterium, assembly GCA_947467125.1. Taxonomy (GTDB): domain Bacteria; phylum Bdellovibrionota; class UBA2428; order UBA2428; family UBA2428; genus CANIGN01. Next base: position 7,188 of record CANIGN010000055.1, read on the forward strand.
TTCCTTGACTATCAACAGGAGCAAGAATGTAGGAATACTTAACCTTCACGGAATGAATAACTGTTTTTGCTGGGACATCTGCTGCAAAAGATTGCAGGCTAGCAAGTTGCGCGAACACGATGAGAGTTAAAGTGAAAAAAATGTTTTTACGTGTACCCTGTGTTTTCATAGCTACAGTCTAGGGCGAAGTTTGAAATGTGCTAGAAGCACCACTTCCCAAAGAACAAAATGGATTGTGCGGAGTATAATCAGACTAAATCTTAGGTCTCGCCTTGACCACCGCACCATAGCCTATTACGTATAAAGGAATCCCAACTTGGAGCGGTAGTTAAGTTGGTTATAACGCCGGCCTGTCACGCCGGAGGCCGCGGGTTCGAGTCCCGTCCGCTCCGCCAAGATCTGCATATTTTGCAGACAAGATATAATAGCAAATTTCTGCATAGTTGAAAGGTAAATGCAATACGTCTTTTAGCTATAATATCAACAACTTAGTAATACCCCAGTCTTAAATACTAAAATTGCAGAGTTATTATTCTAGAAATCGATCATCAGCCTACATCAATTAATATCAGCCAAAAACAATTCATGTGGACATTTAAATGTGTAATTTTGAAATTTCACGTCCGCACAAAAGCGTTATA
>CANIGN010000056.1 GCA_947467125.1 Bacteriovoracaceae bacterium
CATGTTCAAGCCGACGTTGATTCCGTGAGGTTTGATTCGGTCCATGAGTAAGTCGACGGTTGCTTTAAGGCAATCGCTGAGATCGGCCCAGACTTCTTTTTCAAGATCAGGCATCATTCCCACATGGTTATGAGGGATGACGAGTAAATGATTCGGGTTGTAAGGAAAGCGATTCATCACCACATAACAATGCTTGGATTGGTAAAGCTTTAAGCTTTCTTCATTAGAAGGCATTTTGGATAATTCGCAAAAAATACAGGGTGAATCTTTAGCTTTTTCAGCATGTTTTTGAATGTGTTCAAGTCTCCAAGGAGCCCAGAGTCTTTCGATTTTTGTTGTATCTTTCATGACTAAAATTACTTTATCGCGATTTAAGGAGCTTGAAAGTAGCTTGGTAAAAGCATGGGGATTAAGCCGTGAAAAGAATTCAGCAATGGACGCACTTCGTCGAAAATTCCCGGCGCCTTTGATTCCGCAATAAGGCTTCGAAGGCCTTTTTTCGGAAGAGGAAGCCTAATGAGTTCAGCTTTTTCTCCTAAAGCTTTGTCTTTTCTTAAGAAATTGAGCGCATCCTTGGGTCCGCCTATTTGATCGACTAAGCCTTCTTTGAGCGCTTGCTCGCCAGTAAGAATGCGGCCATCTGCAATCTTTCGTAAATCACTTTCGGATATTTTACTATTGCGGCCTTTTGCAACATCTTGAATGAACTGTTCGTGAACTTGATCAAGAAGGTCTTGGAGATATTTTCGTTCTTCAGGAGTCATCGTCCGAAAAGGTGAAGCAATGTCTTTGAGTTTGCCGGCCTTGATTGTTACGGGTTTGATCTTTGCCCAGTTTGCGAGGTCTTCAAGATTCATGATTTGAAAAATAACCCCAATAGATCCCGTTGTAGTTCCAGGTAGTGCAAAGATTTTTTCACAGGCACTTGCAAGATAATATCCGCCACTTGCAGCAAGATCTCCGAAAGAGCATATGACAGGAACTGTTTTTCGTAATTCGATAAGGCGTCTTTGAATGTCTTGAGTGGGGGCAACAGAACCACCAGGGGAATTAACGTATACAAGGAGGCCTGAAATTTGCTTATCTTTTACTCCTTCTTCGATGTCTTCGAGTGCTTCGAAGATATCGTCACGTGAACCATAGATCACGCCTTCAATTGAGAGTTGTGCAATGCTTTTTTCACCTTTGTGAAAGGCTGTGGAGTGATGCTTGTCTGAGAAATTCTCAAAAAACTCCAAGACACGATTCAAGCTTGAGTAAAAGGTGAGTGAACAGGAACTCGCAATAAAAAACAAAACTCCAAGAGTGATAATGGTTTTTTTACTTTTAGCTAATGAGGAGTTTTGTGGAGGCACGGTATTATCCATGCCTCGAAAACTATCGAATTCTTAAATCAGAGTCTATTGAGCGAAAAAGTTATTTCTTTTCGCCTTGGTTCTTTAACAAAGCTCCGAGTTTCGCAGCCATTTCAGGATTGATTGTATCGCTGAAAGAAGACTTCGAGTCTGAAGATTTTTGGTAACTTGCCATAGCTTCGCGTTCTTCACGGCGGCTCATGCTCTTCACTGAAAGACTGATTTTACGTTCTTTGTTATTGATTGTGATGATTTCAGCTTTGATTGCATCGCCTACTTTCACAACGCTTTCAGGGTGCACAATGCGCTCTTCTGAAAGTTCAGAAACGTGAATCATTCCTTCGATGTTTTTAGCAAGCTCAACGAAAGCTCCGAAGTTTGCAAGTTTCGTAACAGTTCCGTCTACAATCGATCCAGTTGGATGAGAGAGGACGTAATCTTGCCAAGGATCTCCCGCGAGTAACTTCACACTCAATGAAACGCGCTCGTTTTCACGGTCAACGTTGAGGACAACAGCTTCGAGTGAATCACCTTTTTTGTACTGTTCAGCAGGAGTTGTAACTTTTCCTTCCCAGCTCAAATCAGAGATGTGAACAAGACCGTCAATTCCTTCTTCGATCTCAACAAAGAGACCAAAGTCAGTGATGTTCTTGATCACGCCATTGATGCGTGTGCCAGATGGATATTTGTGTTCAAGGCTATCCCAAGGATTAGGGTTGATTTGTTTCAATCCTAAGCTCATGCGACGATTTTCTAAGTCGATGTCGAGAATAACAGCTTCTGTTTCTTCTCCAACACTAATTAACTTACGTGGATCTTTAACTTTTTGAGTCCAGCTCATTTCGCTGACGTGAATGAGACCTTCAATTCCAGATTCCACTTCAACGAAGGCACCGTAATCCACAACGCTTACAACTTTACCTTTGATACGTTGACCAGGGATAAAGCGTTCTTGGATAGTCATCCAAGGATCGGGTTGTGTTTGTTTGAGGCCTAAAGAAATACGTTCTTTTTCAGAGTCAAATTTTAAAACTCGAACGTTGATTTCTTGTCCAACCTCTAAAAGATCAGAAGGATGACGAACACGTCCCCAGCTCATGTCTGTTACGTGGAGGAGTCCATCCATTCCACCCATATCGATAAAAGCACCGTAATCAGTGATGTTCTTCACAACACCGCGTACAACTGCTCCTACTTTAAGAACTTTGAGTGTTTCGCCTTTGAGACGTTCTTTTTCAGTTTCAATCACAGCTTTACGAGAAACAACAACGTTTCCTTTTTTAGGATTGAATTTGATAACTCGAATTTTGAGAGGTTTACCTACGAATTGTTCGAGGTTTTTAACAGGGCGTACGTCGACGTGACTGCTTGGTAAGAAAGCTTTCACTCCGATATCGACAATAAGACCGCCTTTGATCACGCTTGTTGCAACTCCTTCAAGAATCGCATTGCTTGAACAAGCTTCGCTGATTTCGTCCCATGCGCGCATGCGATCAGCTTTTTCTTTTGAAACAACTAAGTGGCCACGCTCGTTTTCGGTGCGCTCCACAAAAACTTCGATCATGTCGCCGACTTTAACTTCTAATTCGCCAGCAGCATTTTTAAATTGTTCAACGGAAACTTCGCCTTCCGATTTGTGTCCGACATCAACGAGAACATAGTCTGCGCTGATAGAAACAATCTTTCCTTCAACGAGTTTTCCTTCTCCTACGGATTGAGTTTCAACGGTTGATTCGAAAAGTTCTTCGAAGGTTTTTCCATCTTCTTGATAATTATTCTCGATGATTTCGTCTTCTTCGTGAAAGAGTCTTCGGATCTGACCTGAATTTTGAGATGAGGAATTGTGAGGGGTTGAGTTTGAGTTTCTAGTGAGGGACATTCGTTTTTTTTCCACCTTGTGAGGCCTAAGTTCTGAAAAAATAGGGTATTTGGGCAGACGAGTCAATTACTCACAAGGCTCAGACGAACAATAAATCCAAAAGAGTGTTTTCTCGTATTTAGGACACGAACCCTAAGAAGCCTTTTTGAGGTTTCGCTTCTTTTCTACAGTTATATGAGCGTTGGCTTTATCAGTCGAAACAGCGTTCCAGGATGGTTCTGTGGATGCCTTCTCGTGAGATTGGTCCTTTCCGCCTTTGGGAACTTCGCAATAGTTCCAAGCCCTTAGGAAAGCGTTTGTGAAATTATCTTTTCGTAGGGGTTTGTCGATCAGGGCAAATTCCCCATCAAGCATTTCGGCAAGATTCCTTTTCATGGGGGCTGTTGCCATGCCGGAAATCGGCACTATACCCATTTCTGGGTAACGCGTTCTGAAGTTACGGATAAGGTCTATTCCGGTGATTTGAGGCAATAACAAGTCAACGATAGCGACTCTCACGTTGGATAAATCAGCTTCAAGAAGGTCCCATCCACGATCGAGGATTCTCACTTTAGGCTTACATCCAAGCCCTGGAATAATTGAACTGTCGAGGTAGCGCGAGATAAGTGCGCTCATTAAATCCTCATCTTCGATCACAAGAATTTCTGTGTTATCGAAGTCTTTTCTAAGGCCAAGCTTTGAAAACTCAACCTCTATTTGGGTTACCATTCATAATCCTCCACTTACTAATATGGCAGAATGATGGCACTTTGAGGGTTAATTTTCAGCTAAGTCCTTGTTAAAATTAAGACAATGCGGATGAGGTTTTTTCCAATTTTATTAGGATTTTATGTGTTTTCCGCTTTTGGCAGTGTTTCTGTGATGACCAATCGTCCGCTCAAACTCTTTGCTCAACCCACAGAGCGTTCCATTGTCTTGTCTGAAGTTTCGGGAAAGTCTTCTTTTCGCGCTATCGAGCAAAGCGAAGATAAAGAGTGGGTCTTTGTATCGGACGGCCTTCGATATGGGTGGATTCGCAAAAGTTTTGTAAAAACTTATGATGAGTCTAAAGCTGCTGTGACTGAAAAAAATCCTCCTCGAGTGACTCGTGAAGAGGTTGTCTCTCGAGATTTAAATCCAAAGGTACAATTTTCAGATGATGATCTTCCTGGAGATGATGAATTGATTGAGAGTGTTGGAGGAAGAGGGTCTTCAGCTAATCGCTTTGATGATTACAGCGGAGATTCTGAAGGAGATGTTTTCGTCGTCAAGACAGCTGGATCTCTCTATGAAAAACCCTTGAGAAATGCGAATCGTTTTGGAGATGTAGAGTCGAACGATCGGGTTGAGTTTTTGAACCTTTCAAATGATCAAAAGTGGGCTCATGTAAGAGTTTTGGAAACAAGCGAAGAAGGGTGGCTTCCTCGAAAAGATATCGCACGTAAAGTGGGCCGTGATGAGTTGGAGAGTTTAAATCGTCCTAGTGATCGAACTGTTCACTGGGGAGCTTATGGTGTTTTTGCTCCCTTGCCTTGGAGTGTGGGCTTTTTGGGAACACTCAGTAAAACTTATTATTCGTTGGTGGTTGCGGATACACCTTTGGAGTTGGGGTTGGGCTTGGGTTACAATGGTGGAGCGACTTATTCTCACTCTTTGACAGTGAGTTATGTGGATATGAGAGGCTTCATAAGATGGGAACCTCGTATTATGCCTAAGGTGACTCTTCCCGTTGAGCTGGGTGCCCTTTATAAATACGGAATTATTCGAACGACTTTGACTCAAGATGAATTTAATTCAATGAAGAGTCGCGCACGACAAAGCGAAACAGGTCTTTTGTTTGGATTGGGGTTAAATTATATTCCCAATGATGTGTTCAAAATGATAGTCATTCCGGAACTTCAAGTGACAAGTTCTATCGATCTCGTTTTAAATGCAGGCGTGACCTATTCTTTTTAAATAAGCGACCTTATTCGAGGACGTTGAGTAAGGGTGCGAGCAAAATCAACATCGCTGAAGGAAGACTCAAAAGAAAAAGAGGTATGAGTAAAATGTATGAAAGTCTTTCGCTTTTGATGAGTATTGAGGATTTAAATTGCTCCTCTTGAAAAACAATTGATCGATTGAGCATTTCGCTTAAGGGAAGACCTTTTTCTTGGCTTGTAAGCAAAGTGTTCCAAGTTCTTGCTGCTAAAAACCAAAGTGATTTTTTTTGAGTGAATGTGATGACTTCAAGTTTGGGAATTTTGGTTTTAAAAAATTGAGGCAAGTTTTGAGCTTTGTGAAGGCTTTGGAAATTTTCAAAAACTGAAGTTGGAAAGGAAAGCCCACATTTGAGTGAGAGTTGAATCCCTCTTAAAAAGAAAATCCATTCCAAAAAAGAGAGCTCTTTTTCAAATCTTCGAAGGCAGAGCCTCATGACGTACAAAGAGGCTCCACACATTAAAAGAGCTATGAAAAGGACGGTGATTGAGGGTTTAAGTTGCGGGGGAAAAAGCAGGTAAGAACTTAAAATAAGAAGGCCCGAAATTCCTGCACTTACGAAGGCTTGAATCTTTGGAGAGAGGGTTTTTTGCTCAACAAGTTGAATTAGTTTTTTTTCATTTTCAATTTGCTCACAAAAAGCTTTCACAGAAGGAGCAGAAAGAGTTCTCCCTTCGAGCATTAATTCAGCTAATTTTAAAAATTTATTTTGGATGTGTTCTGGAGCAATCAAGGGGGTTCCCATGCTTGAAAGACATTGATAAAGAGACTCGCCTGCTTCAAGGCGATTTCGAAGGAGGTTGAGTTCACTGATAAAAAGATCGGACGCAAGTTTTGTCACAAATGAGTTTCCAGAACTTCTTCGACCTTACGGCTTCCGTTTTTTTGTATTTTAATATGCAAAATGAGATCCCATAGTTTTTTTGAAGGAAGAACTGGTCCTTTTAAAGAATTTTGGACAAGCTCTTCAAAGCGGTGAAGACCTTCTGAGCAGGATCCTGCGTGAAGAGTTGTCATGACTCCTTTATGCCCTGTCATGAGAGCTTGATGGATAGCGCGAGCTTCAGGTCCCCTGCATTCGCCAATAATCATTCGGTCGGGGCGCATTCTCAGGCATTCAAAAACAAGGTGGCAGAGGTCCCATTCGGCTCCTTCTCGAAAGCCAAAGCGATCGGAGCGAGCGAGTAATTTACTGCTCAGTTCATTGGGGATAGGGAGTTCGGGGCTATCTTCAAGAATGACGACGCGATCTTTTGCGGGGATTTCATTCATAAGAGCAGTGAGAAGAGAAGATTTTCCGGCTCCTGTGATGCCCGCAATTAAGATTGATTTTTTTTGAAGAAGAGAACTTTTAAGTTTTTTGAGAAGCCTTGAATCGTCCAAAAAATCTTCGAGCTGAAAGTTTTGTGAAGCTCTAATTCTTCGGAGTGTGATTTCAGTTCCTCTTAATGACATAGGGGCAATGACGACGTGAGCTCGAAAGAAATGTTTGTCCTGAAAATCAACGTAGGAATCAGCGCTAGGTTGTGTAAGTCCAAGTGTGATGTTGGCGCGATCAGCTATTTTTCTAGAAAGGATAAAAAGATTTTTTTCTTCACAGATGGGGTCTTGAAAGGGGCCTTGCCATGAGGTTTTTTCAAAATAAAAAACACCTCTTGAGCTCAAAACAATGTCTTCTATTTCAAGCTTTTCGAGAGTGTTTTTTAAAAAAGGAGTCATGTTGAATCCTCAAGTTTTAGAGGGGAGTTTTGTTTATTTGAATTTTCGATTTCATCCCATGTAGGTTTAAGCGAGAACCACAATTCAGAGTTGTTTTTACTTTGAGCGTGTTCCCCAAAAAATAAACTTAAAATGGGAACTTGGCTTAAAAAATAGAGTCCGTCTCTTGCCTTGCTTTCTCGAAGAGTCACCATTGTTGTGAGAACAGTTTGTTCATTCATTCGTATGTCAAATTGACTTTCAAGTTGTCTTTGAAGGAGACCTGGAACTCCTTCGATTCCTAAGTCGGGATTAGGTTCAGAGAATTCCATTTTAAAAGCGACAGATACTTCACGATCTCCTGGAAGAGCGGATTCATTCGGGGTAAGTGAAATTTTAAGACCATAGCTTTTCCAAGTTGTTTCGGAGTGAAAAGCATTTTTGTTGCGAATAGGAAATTCGCCTCCTGAAAGAAAACGACTTTCAATGCCAGGCTTTGTTCGGAGTGTGGGGCGAGAGAGAACTTTTCCAATTCCTTGGCTTTCTCCAAAGTCAGCTCCAATCAGAAGGTCTCCTCCTTTGTTGCTGGCGATGTTCGTCAGTTTAAGAGCGGATGATCCGCTGGGGTCTATTTTGAGTAGCGAAATGTTTTTGGGCCAACTGACTCCTAAGTTTTGGGCGCGATCTCGTGAAAATTCAAAAAGAGTCAGTTCAAAAATTAAATTATTTCCCGGAAGGCTTTGATGGCGAACGTTGAAATCGTAAAAGGGGAGAAGCTTGGGTGAAAAGCTTTTTTTGAGGGCTGTTAAGTTTGAATTTGAAAAAACAGTGAGGATTCTTCGTCCGTCTTTCCACTTAGCAAGTCCCATGTTCGGGAATTCTTTTTTGAGTCTACTTTCTTCTTCTAAAAATA
>CANIGN010000057.1 GCA_947467125.1 Bacteriovoracaceae bacterium
AACGAATGTTTTCTATTAAATGAGCAAAAACTTCTGTGTCTGTTTGAGATTCAAACTCCTGACCTTGTCTTTGAAGCTCTTCTTTAATCTCAAGATAATTTTCAATGATCCCATTATGAACAAGAAAAGTTCTACCCGCTTTATGAGGATGCGCGTTCACCTCTGAGGGAACTCCGTGAGTTGCCCAACGGGTATGAGCAATTCCTTGAGCAAAGTCGCCTTTTACGCTTTTTAATGCATCCTTCAGAGCGCTCACTCTTCCTACGCATCGCTTGATTAAAACATCTTCTTTTGAATGCGGCATAAGAGCCACACCTGCAGAATCATACCCACGGTACTCAAGACGCTCGAGGCCTCCGATTAAAACTTCCGAAACATTTTTGGGCCCTACATAACCAACGATGCCACACATTTTACTTTGATCCTTTCGACTTCAAGCGCGCTTTCAATCGATTTGCATAATCTGCTTTCACAGTTAACTCAGCTCGAGAAAGTGCAAGAGCTCCCGCAGGAACATCTTCTGTGAGTGTTGTCCCCGATGCCACATAAGCATTATCCCCAACAGTAATAGGAGCAATCAACTGAGTATCGCTACCAATAAAAGCATTTTTTCCAATATGAGTTTGATGTTTCATCACACCGTCATAATTACAAGTGATGGTTCCACATCCAATATTCGTCTCTTCACCCACATCCGCATCACCCAAATAAGCTAGGTGATTCACCTTTGCGCCTTTTCCTAAAGTTGTTTTTTTAAGTTCAACGAAATTTCCAACCTTCGCCTCTTCTCCGACAACGCTTTCAGGACGCAAATGAGCAAAGGGGCCAACTTTTGATCCTTGCTTTAAAACTGCTGAGCGAAGCACACATGAAAAATCAACCAAAACCTTATCTTGAATTTCTGTATTTTCAATTAAAGAGGATCCGACGATTTCAACTTCTTTACCAATTTTACTTCGACCTAATATTTGCACATTAGGACCCACTACACAGGGACCTTCAAATTGAGCGCGAGCAGAAACAAAAGAGCTCAAGGGATCCGCAAAACTAACTCCCAAATTTTCTGCAAGATTTTTTTGAAGTCTCGCCTGCGAAAGACTTCGAGCAATCGCTAATTCATAAGCATTGTTCACTCCCGACAAGTCCCACTTAAAAGGACACCGAATCGCTTCACTCTTAAATCCAGAAGCCGATCCAAGCGTGTCTGTCAGATAAAATTCTTTTTGCTGATTATTATCTGAAATTTTCTCTAAAGAATTCAGCAAAGCTGCCGCTTTGAAATAATAAACTCCACTATTCACTTCTCGAATCTTCTTTTCGCTAGGACTCGCATCTTTTTCTTCGCGAATTCCCTCAAAAACACTTCTCATGTCTCTCAAAATTCTTCCAAGCCCGCTGGGATTCATTGTGGTGAAGGTCATACAAGCAGAATCAAGACTTTGCTTGCGCGCTTCTGCAATAAAATAATCAAGTGTTTGCTTTCTGATGAGAGGCAGGTCTCCGTTCAAAATAATCACTTCTTCTGCTGGATCAATTTTGTGGCCACCACGTAAAAAACCCTGCATCGCAGTTCGAACTGCATCGCCCGTGCCTTTTAATTCTTGTTGAGTGAAAAAAATTGTCTTTTCTTGAAAGCCCAAAGATTTTAAATTCATTAACTCAGAAGCTCTTTCAAGCAACGAAGCTTTCACATCGGAGCCACCATACCCGATGACCACTCCCACAGGATTACAAAGTTCAAGAAGGGCTTGATAAGCAGGAAAAGCCATCGGCTCATCATTCACCGTAAAGAGTACTTTTGGACGATCTGATTTCATACGAGTTCCTCGTCCTGCAGCTAGTAAAATTCCAATCATTTGAACTCCTTTATGCTATGCTAGTCAGCGTGTTAGCAATCGTCGACATAGGAAGTAACTCAGTTAAAATTCTTGTCGCCAAAATGCAACAAGGCGTCTTAGAGGAGGTCCATATCGACTCTGAGACAACCTCGCTTGCCCGAGGCCTTCCCCAAACGGGTCAACTCAGCCAAGAATCCATAGCAGCTACGCTCGACGTGATGAAACGCTTTCGAAAAGATCTGGACCGTCTTCAGGTGCAAAACATTAAAATCGTAGGAACAGCTGCCCTCAGGGAAGCTTCCAATCCCGACTCACTCACAAAAGCCATTGAAAATATTTTAGGATCTCCTGTCTCTATAATTTCCGGAGAAGAAGAAGCTCGCCTTTCACTCCGAGGTGCCCTCACTGCACGCCCCGACATGAGTCACGAACAAGACTGCTCTTTTGCTGACTTAGGCGGAGCCTCTACCGAAATAGGATTCCTTCATCCTCAACTAGAAATTGTTTCAACTTCGCTGGGAGCCCTTAAAACGCACAATCTACTTGAAATTGGTGGAGAGCCAACTCCTGATAAAAAATGGCAAGAAGCCAAAGACTTTATTTCCAGTATTCTAGAAAAAGAAGTCCCGAAATCTTTAAAAAATGAAATTCAAAATAAAAAAACTTTCATCGCAGTTGGAGGGACCATTGTCATGGCTAACAAAGCAATGGGAAATAAGGAATTCAAAGATAACTGTTTTCACTTTCAAAAAAACGAACTGGAAACTTTTGCAGATAAATTGCGCAAAATTCCAGATTTTGAACGCGCTCAAATTCCAGATCTCAGTAAAGATCGGGCGGATATTCTTCCCTTTGGAATGATGGTCCTAACTGAATGTATGAAATTTTTTGAACAAGAAAAAGGAATTTCCACAGTACGCGGACTCCGACATGGACTCGCGCTTACACTTCTTGATCCAGCTTAAAAGTTTTATTTATTACGATAAAAATCAGCTTCTACTTCTGCACTCGAAACTCCCCGAGCAGAAGAGTTTGTGATCACAATAAAATTTGCATTTTTCTTAGCGGCTTCATTTCGTAAATAATTTTCACAAGAAATTTGGTTCGTACTAGCTGTGTAAGCATTCAACCCCACTTCACACCTACCACTTCCAATTTTCTTCAGTTTTTCAAGCTCCGTTAGCGTTACGTTTCTTAAAATTGTCACATGATTAGCTTCAGGATCAAGCTTTTCAGTTGGAGTCGTGCACGCTGAAAAAAGAATCGACATGAAGAATGTCGCTGTCATTTTTGAAAAGTTTAGAATTTTACCCATTTGCTCTCCTTAAACGATCATTAATCGCTCGACCAAGACCAATATCTTTTGTTTTTAACACAACTATTTGTTCAACTTCAGTTTCAGCCAGTCGTAAAGTTTCAAAAAGCTCAAATGCGGCTTCTTTTAAATCATTCTGTGACAAAACAACGAACTGTGCTTTTTGATTGAAAGGCTTCAAGCCAGGAGCATCACTTTCAAGAATCTTCAAAAAAAGAAGCTTCTTATTACTATGATAACTCACCCATTTTTGAGGATCATCCATGACGACAAGTGGCACGAGTGGCGCATAGTGCTTGCCTTGCCCCGGCATCACATCGCCAGATGCAGCAGCAACCTGCGACTGATAGCTTTTATCGATTTCAAAACCCGCCAGAACAAGTTCCTCATCTGAGAGAGCTCCTTCACGCAAGATTCTTAGCTTTTCGTTGACGACTTGAACAATTGTACTTTCCAAGCCCTCAGAACTTCTGCCTCCATCAACAATGGCTTTGAGGCCTCTTTCACCCAAATCCTCTTGTACTCGAATAGCTGTCGTTGGAGAAAGACGAGTTGACGTATTCGCACTGGGCGCTGCTAATGGAACTCCGTATCCATCTAAAACCTGCTCAAAAATTTTATTTTTAGGAGCACGAAGAACCACAAGCTTTGAAGAAGCCGTGCAAATATCAGGAATGTTTTTTTTAGGAAGGACAAGACTCAAGGGACCTGGCCAAAACTTTTCAATCAATCTCGATTCAACGTCCGTTAATTTTTCAACCCAATTAAAGATATCCCAATCTTTTTTCAAATGAACGATTAAGGGATTAAAAGTTGGACGATTTTTGAGATCAAAAATCTTAGCAATTGCTTTTGGTCGAGAGATAGGAGCGGCCAAACCATAAACAGTTTCTGTAGGAAGAGCTACAGGCTCATCGTTGTTAAAAAATTCTTCGACTTTACTTAACCAATCACCTTCAGGCTTAAGAATCGATGTCATGTTCCACTTCCAAATCCAACAAATTGCTCAACTAAGGGATTCTCAAAGAAAGAGCGGCCTTCTTTGCGCCCCTTAAGAAGCATCGAACGTTTCTTCTTTAAATCTTTTACATCTTTTAAAGTTATTTGCCCAGACGCAAGAGATTTTCGAATCCACCTCAAGCCATCAATCACTCCTCTTTGCATTTCAATCTGAGGAACACGGCCCAATTCTTGACGAATCACCTCATTCGTTAAAACAATCCAAAGATGATCCTCCATTTTTACAAAAGAAGGAGTTAGCTTTAAAAACTCATAAGGCAAAACAGGAGATCTCATCAGCCCACTCACTCGATCGTCAGCTTCTATTTCAGCTTTCGAAAAGTAAAATGGATTTCTCATTTGAGTCCAAATCTCTTCGGCAATAGACAAGTCCTTTGAGGATTCAAAATCAGAAATCCCTTTTCGAGTAAAAGGACAGTTTTCAGAAATTTTAAATCGATCTTTATTCTTCAGCGGTAATTTACTTTCTAGGCGAGAGCGAAAAGATTCAACATTCGAACGTCCAATCACTCGGTTAAAAACACTTGTCCCAAGAATATTCCACGAGTCCCACTTGAAGGCTTGCCATTCTGCATAGTTCCCACGATTTTCAGAAGCCCAACTCACCGCAATCCAGCAAGCAAAACCCACACCATGAATACTTTCGATCTTGACCTTTTTTTCAAGCTCCTGCAAAAAGCCAAGCGCTAAATAAGCATCTGTTCCAATACCTTCCATCCACACACTTACACTTCGAATAGGAATTTGAACTTCCGGAATATTCTCAATACTGACATGCTGAGTATCCGTTGAAAGATCTGACACAGGTACACTGACAGAGACGTTTGATTTTTCTTGAACAATTAATTCTTCTACTTTTTGAGTTTGATCAAATTGAGTTAATTTTTTGGAAGTTGATGTACAAGCCCAAAAAAAACTTAACAAAGAAAGACTCAAAAGGCTTAAAGCTTTTGAAGACATAATAAATACTCCACGTTTCCATCTGTTCCCGTTATCGGACTTTCAACCTGACCTAAAACTCTAAAGCATCCCAGTTCGCTTATGAGATTTAAAACTCGGTCCAGAGCTTCTTTTCGAAAATCAGGATTCTTCACAATTCCTCTGGGTACTTTTTTAGCATCCAGCTCAAACTGAGGCTTTACGAGCAAGACCCAAAAGCCACCCGACTTAAGCCAAAAATGCGCATGCGATAAAACCTTTGTCACAGAAATAAAACTCACATCTGTTACAAAAAAGTCAAAAGGAAGAGAAATATTTTTTTCTTTCCAAAAACTCTCCCCTATATGCAAAACATGTGTTTGCTCTAAAGAGAGAACACGTGAATCTTTTCTCAATCGTTCATGCAGCTGATGAGTTCCCACATCAAGCGCAACAACTTTTGCAGCACCCTTTTCCAAAAGCACTTGAGTAAATCCACCTGTACTTGAACCAATATCAAGAGCGAGCTTCTCTTTGAGTGCATCTTCAATCTCAGGCCAAGCCCGAAAAGCACCTCTTAACTTTTGAGCTCCGCGACCGACATCTGCCAAGGTTGCATCCTCTATACGAAATTCAGTTTCGGGTAAAAAAGAATCCCCTGCTTTTTTAACCTTTTCCCATCGATCATCTTTTTTAAACTCTACAGAACCCGCAAGGATCAAAGCCTGAGCCTTGCTACGAGTTTCAACCTTAGACTGATCAACCAAAATTTGATCAACACGTTTTTTATTTTTCATCCTGCTCTCAAGGCTCACTCTTTGCGATTCACGAAAAAATCAAGAATCTCTTCGATCCCCTTAGGCGAAACCCACAACTCACGCGCTTGAAGAAGCAATGTGCTTGCTTCTTTCTGACAAAGCTCATTGAGTTTTTGCTCTCCAAGCTTTTTGTAAAAAGGCCCCTTGTCTAAGCGATCGTCCACAATCTGAAACAAACGCCCCAAGCGAATACCCCAAATCCGAATTTTTTCTAATTTATCAAAATCAATTTTCTCATGAGAAGCTTCAACACCCAAAAGATATCCCATACTGAGTGATGCCCCGAACAACGCTCCTGTTTTGGCATCATGAATACGCGTCCACACATCAAGATCTTCAACCAATTTTTTCTCAGCTTCGATATCCCATAGCTGTCCAGCAATCATCCCAGACCCGCCAGCAGCGCGAGCAAGCTCACGAATCAAAAGAGTTTTTGTTGAATCAGAAGCTTGTGATCCCGCAAGAACCTCAAAAGCTCCTGTTAGAAGTGAGTCTCCCGCTAAAATTGCAAACGCATCATTAAATTTCTTATGAAGCGTGAGTCTCCCGCGACGATAGTCATCGTTATCCATAGCCGGAAGATCATCGTGAACAAGCGAATAAACATGAATCATTTCGATCGCTAAAGAAGGATCTAAAATTAAATTTTCAAAAACCTGTCCTTCTTCTTTTGAGAGTTTCTTTTTAAGAGAAGAAAGCGCAGACCAATAAAGCAAAGCGGGCCGTGCTCCTTTACCCCCTTGCATCACATACAAGGAAGCTTCTAACAATTCTTGAGTCCATGAAAGTTTTCCAGGATTTATCCACTTTTGCTTCGCCTCAGCCAATGAAGACTGAGCCTTTTGGAGTAGATCTTTCACACGAAAAACATAGCAGTTGAGCTACGTAAAAGACAACGAAATATCCTGTGAGTTATTTATTTGTTTTCGAAGTTTTTCTCTATGAGAAGACCATCTTTTTCAATGACTTCTTTAACCTTGAGCTCTGCTTCTTGAATTCTTTTTTGACAAGTTCTCACAAGCTCCACTCCTTCACCAAAAAGCTTTAACGCTTCATCGAGAGGTAGCTCGGGACTTTCTAATTTCTTAGAGAGCTCTTCAAGTTTTTTTAAATCGGTTTCAAGCACAACAAAAATCTAGCAAGTTTTTACATTCTTGGCGACCAAGCGGGTTGCTTACAATCTCCAAGACTTTTAGGTGTAAGAGCTCGGCTGATGCGTCCGCTATGAAGAGCCATCACGTAAAGTTGATAAGTCCCACTCTCATTACTTGAAAATACAATGTGCCTGCCATCGGGACTAAACATTGGATTCTCAGTTGAATGGGCTCCATCCGTTAAGCGAACTAAATTTGATCCTGAAGCGTCGATCATAAAGACATTGAAATTATTTTTTAAATTTTCTTGGCCCGAAAAAACAATTTTGTCTCCCTTAGGCGACCATCTTGGTGAGCTATTATAAACTCCCGCAAAAGTTAACTGCTTCGGGTTACTTCCGTTAAAAGATGAAACATATACATGCGGTCTTCCCGATTTAGAACTCGAATAAGCCAAACGTTGACCATCCGGCGACCAAGCTGGCTCCACACTAAAAAACAAAGTATTCGTAATCGCAACTCGAGTTTTTGCATCCAAATCGAGCATAAAAATCTCGGGCTGCCCATTATTGGAATAGGTATAAGCAATTTGATTTTTGAAAGGATGAAAGACGGCTCCCGAATTGAC
>CANIGN010000058.1 GCA_947467125.1 Bacteriovoracaceae bacterium
ATTTTCTTGTTTTTGTGAGTGTAGCGTAAGTTTTCTCCTTGAATGTTAAAGCCTTCGGGACTTTTGAGTTCGGTCGATCCTTTAAAAAAGATGTCGTGGCTTTCAAGGCTTGTGTAAATTTCATTTGAATCAAGGCGAAGTTCTTTGTCTTCATTTTGAAAAAAAATTGTTTGAGGAGAAAGAGCTCTAAGGATTTGTTCTTTTTTGTATTGCTGAGCTTCGGGTGCTTTGATCTGCAGGGTTTTCTTTTTATCTTTTGTTTCTTCTAAATGAAAACCACGAATCAAAATATCAGGAGGCCGTGAGGGCACAGAAATGAAAGCAAAAATAAAAAAAGAGAGCTTTTGTTGCTTAATGGTGTCTAACAAAGCGAGCTTTTTGGCGATTGAACCAATCTCTAAACTTGTCATAAGACTCGCTTTGCTCGAGAAGTTGATCCAAATGGAGGTAATCTGTTCGATAAGAGATCTTCTCTTTGTTTTCATTGTAAAATGCAAACTCGTCTTGATTTAATTCAACAGCTTCAACCCAAGATTTGATAGCGTCTTTGAGCCATTGAGGCACCATGCGGAGATCTGCTTCGCGAGTATAATTTATAAGCTCCTGCTTGATGTCGTGTTGATCCATAAGAAGACGTTAAAACGCAAGGAGAATGCGTGCAAGAAAAAAACCAAATTATTTTAGTTTTGCATAAGGCCTTTCCTCATGAAAATCCCTATAAATAATGATGACTTAGCGCTTTATTATGCGCCAAATCAAGAATCTTTCGCGCGTGGGGAACGCTCTGCTGCTAGTCTGTAAGTGTGGGTCACGTCTCTGTACTTCTTGATGAAATTTTGGGCTTTGTTCCTTCTTCTGTAAAAGAGGGAGGCTTGTTGGATGTAACCGCCGGAGGTGGGGGGCATTTTTTTGCAATTCTCAAAGCTCATCCTCTTTGGAAGGGGGAGTGTTGGGACCGAGATCCAGATGCTGTTTTGCGTATTCAGCAAAAAGGCGTCGACTTTGAGGGCCGATATCAGTTTGTGGCTAAAGAATTTTCAAAAGAAGCTGCACCTGAAAGCAAGTTCGATTTTATTTTAGCTGATTTAGGAATCTCTTCGTTTCAGTTAGATGATCCAAGAAGAGGATTAAGTTTTTATTCCGAGGCTCCGCTCGATTTTCGAATGAATGTTGGAGAAGGGCCTAGCGCTCAAGAATGGCTCGCTCAAAAAAGCATCAAGGATCTAGAAGATATTCTCATAAAATTTGGTGAAGAAAAAAGCTATAGGAGAATCTCTGAGGCTCTTAAAAAGTTAGGTCCAGATGAATTTTCTTCAGCACAAAAGGCAACCTCTTTTTTGATGAAGGAGTTGCGCCTTTCTCACAAGCAAGGAACCTTGCATCCTTTGACTCGAACCTATCAAGCTCTTCGAATTGCTGTGAATGACGAGTTGGGAGAGTTACAAAGTTTTTTAACATGGGCACCTCGACATCTTAAAAAAGGTGGGCGACTCGCAATTATTTCTTTTCATTCTCTCGAAGATCGAAAGGTAAAGCGTGCTTTTGAAAGTTTATCGGATGAGGGGTTCAATATTTTGACGACCAAAGCTCTGACTCCCACAGAAGAAGAAGTTATCCAAAATCCTCGTTCTCGAAGTGCTAAACTAAGAATTATTGAGAGGATGATTTAGGGAGTGAGTCGAGAGTTACTGAATTTTAGAATTTTTCTTTTAGGCTTGTTTATGTTTTGCGTGATTGTGTTTCATATCAACGTGCGCATTCAAGTAGTGAGTCTGGGTTATGAACTTTCCAATTTGCGCTCTGAATTAGATCGTCTCAAGAAAAAAGAAATTGAAATTCAATTCCAAAAAGAAAAAAACATGAGCGCAAAAGTTTTAATGAAGCTTTTGCATGATTCTCGTTATTCGTCGTTTCAGTTACCCAAAGCTGATCAGATTATTTATATGAAGAGTGATCTCTAAGATGATGAACTTTAGAGGACGATTGGTTTTTTTTAGGGCGCTCGCTATTTTGGGATTAACAGTTGTTTTTTTGAGAGTCGTGCAAATTCAAGTTCAGTATGGCGATCGACTCAAAAAATGGACGCGCTCTCAAGATCGAGAAATCGAGTTAAAGGGCGAACGAGGGAAAATTCGAGATCGAATGGGGAGGGAGCTTGCCTCTTCAGTTGAAACACTCAGTTTCTTTATGGATCCCTATGAAATAGATAACGGAAAGATATTTGCTATTCGAGTGGGTCGAATGATTCAGATGAATCCTTCCGAAATTTATTCAAAGTTTAAAGCAAATAAAAATAAACGTTTTGTGTGGCTAAAGCGCCAAGTGGATTCTAGAACACGTGTTCTTTTTGAGGGATTAAAAAATAATAAGATTGAAGGACTTGGCGTGATTCGCGAATTGCGCAGGCAGTATCCACAAGGAGATTCTCTTGCTCCGTTGTTGGGTAAAGTCTCTATCGATGGAGACGGTATTGAGGGAATCGAGCGAGAGTTTGATAAAAATCTTCAAGGAGGAGTGACTCTTGTGAGAACGCCTCGAGATGCAAGAGGACGTTTATTCTACATAGACAAAGATCAGCTTCTTTCAAAAGGCGAAGCGGGCAAGGATGTTTATCTCACGATTGATTTACATTTGCAGAGCCTTGTGGAGACAGCCCTGGATAATTTTAAGTCTAAATATTCTGCTGACACTGCGATGGCTTTAGTTGTTGATCCCGCTACAAATGAAATTCTTGTTTGGGCTCAAAATCCAAGAGTTCAACGAAATGGAAGTTTGTTTAGAAATTTTGGAGCGACAGATCCTATTGAGCCAGGAAGTGTGATGAAGCCTTTGTTGATGTCTTGGGCTTTAGAGAAAAATTTAGTCCACGAAAAAACAGTTTTTCAAATTCCAAATGGACAACTCAAAGTTGGAGACAAAGTTTTTAAAGATGCAGGTCACAAAGCGCGGGATCATTTTACTCCAGAAGAAATTCTTAAATACTCCAGCAACGTTGGGGCTGTTTCGGTTGGGCAACGAATTGGTTTTCGGGGCGTATGGGAGATCCTGGAGAAGTTAGGGTTTACTGAAAAAAGTGGTTTGCAGCTTTCAAGTGAATCGCGCGGAATCCTTCACAAGCCACTTGAATATCAAAAAGTTGAGCAAGCCACGATGTCTTTTGGGCAGGGCTTTGCTTCAACTCCGCTTCAAATTGTAAGAGCCTTTTCAGTTTTGGCTGGAGATGGGTATTTGCGTCCACTCAAACTTTTTAAAGATTTGAATTTACCTCATGAGGAAAAAGGCGAGAGAGTTTTAAATCCTAAAACCTTGTCAAGAATTCGAAAATTGATGGAAGCAGCTCTTTCAGACGGTGGGACTGCAATGAGTGCTCGGGTAGAAGGGTATTCGGTTGCGGGTAAAACAGGAACTTCACAAAAGACTCAAGGACGTAAGGGATATTCGGAAGATAGTTACTGGAGCTCGTTTGTAGGATTTTTTCCAAGTGATGAACCTAAATATCTGATCTACGTTGCTTTTGATAATCCCAAGGGAGATATCCATACTGGAGGAAAAACGGCGGCTCCTCTTTTTGCAGACATTGCTAAAATTTGTTTGCGAAATGATGATCCCCTACCTCCCACAAAGGCTCCTGATGTAGATCGCATCACTCGTGAATTAGCTCAGGTTTCAAAGCAGCATTCAGAAGAAGAGCAGGGTCCTGTGAGTGAAGAAGAGCTCTCTCAGCTCGAACAAGAAGAGGCGAAACAAGAAGATGTTCAAGTTGATGAGTCGGCCGAGAAAACTCCTCCGCTTGTAGGGCTTCACTTAAAGAATGCTTTAAAAATTGCGGATAAGTATAATTTAAACGTCAAGTTAAAGGGGAAGGGGCATTTTGTTCTGAATCAAATCCCCAATTCTGGTTCTGCTTTAAAAAAAGAACGTGAAGTTGTTTTGTATCTTAAATAAACCTAGTCTACTCATATTGTTTTAAGGCACTCATGAAAGTAGAAAAATTTCCACTTCTTAAATTTAAGGGACTCACTCTTCAGTGGGATCTTCGACAAAAGGTAACAGATCCCCTTGTCGTGCTTCGAAAAGATTTGAGCTCAGAGGTTCTTCAAGAATTGAAATCTCTTTCAAAAGATTTTCTTGAAGAAGAAAAAGATTTTCTTAGTTGGGGGTCTTTTGTTTCTGAATTATACGGGCATCCTTCTCAAACTTTAAAAGTGCTAGCAGTTTGTGGAACGAATGGAAAAACAACCACCGCCGCTCTTCTGCGTTTTCTTTTGGTTGCAAATGGAAAAAAGGTTTTAGAGCTTGGGACTCTTGGGGCTCAACTTTGGGACGCTTTTAACAATTCATCTCCTAAGTGGAGTGAGGTGACGGGTTTTACGTCTCCCGAGGCGCACACTCTTCAGTCTCTTATGCATCAAGCAGTTGAGGAAGGAGTGGATGCCTTTGTCATGGAAGTCACAAGTCACTCGGTTGCTTTGGGGCGAATTGCCGGAGTTGAGTTTGATGGAGCGGCTTTTTTAAATTTTTCTCAAGATCATTTAGATTTTCATAAAACATTAGAGGAATACAAAAAAGTTAAGAAAAGTTTCTTTTTAAATTTTTTACCAGCACAAAAGAAAAATGCTTTTGTTGTTTTGAATTCAAACGACGCTGTTGGAAAAGAGCTGGCTCAAGAATTAAAAAGCCCCTTTCTATCACTTGAGCGCAATAAAAATTATTCTATTGATGATTCTTCTTTGGAATTAACACTTCAATATGCGGGAAATACTTTTCAGCTTCCAGTTGTGGGAGCTTTTCAGTCTGAGAATATTTTAGCCGCTTGTTATTTAGCGGATCAGTTAACAAAATGTGGAGTTTCAAAACATCTTAAAGATTTACAAAAGTTTCCTGGAGTTCCAGGTAGGATGGAGATCCTTCGTTTAAAATTCAAAAATGAATCTCGAAAGATGATTGTTGATTTTGCTCATACTCCAGATGCTCTTGAAAAAAATCTTTCAACTCTGAAGAAATCAATGAAAAGAGGAAGATTGTGGGTCTTGTTTGGTTGCGGAGGCGATAGAGATCCTTTTAAGCGCCCACAAATGGGAGAAATTGCAGCTCAGCTTGCGGATTTTGTTATTGTGACTTCTGATAATGCTCGAAGTGAGGACCCTGATAAAATTATTGATCAGATTGTGAAGCCCTTGATTGAACAAAAGCGATCCTTTGTTCGCATAACAGATCGTAAAAATGCGATGAAATACTGTCTTGAAAACATGAAAGAAGAAGATGTTTGTCTTGTTGCGGGTAGGGGGCATGAAGAATTTCAACTCATAGGTACCCAAAAGATTCCTTTTAAGGATAGTGAGGTCTTAAAATCTCTTTGCTGCTAGCGTTTTTAAGTATTTTCACCTATCGCCTTCGGTGGCTATGTTCTAAATCAGGAGATGTCACGTGAAAGTGGCAGAGGCTTAGCGAGGATGAGGTGGAAGAGGGCCTTTTTAAACCAGCAAAGATATCTCGAACAGCTTTGGTTGAAATATCTAACGAAAGCTGTTCAAGAACAGAAATTCTATCAATTTGATCTTTGGCTCGAAAAAGAATTTAGACTTTACAAGCAATTTGGAAAAAGAGACCGTCAGTGGTACTCAGAGTGCCTTTATTCAGGCTTGCGCTTTGCTCGTCTTGCTTTAGAGCTTTGGAATAGAAAAGAAAACAACAAAAAATTTATTATTTATCAATCCAGTGAGGAGCTTGCGAAGGCTCTCGTTGCACTGAATCCAGATTTTTTTTGGAAATGTATTGAGCAAAGATGTTTTCTTGAAGAAGAAGTGGATCTTTCTTTGCAAAAAGAGCTTTTAGATTTTCAAAAAGAAAAGAATGTAGAGTCTCTTTTACTTTTTCAGGGCCTGGACCCCGAATGGAAAGTCTTTCTAGATAAAAGAGTCGAGGCCTCTTCGTGGTCTTCGGATCAGCTTGATCGCTTTTTGTGTCATCAGTCGCTGAGAGCGCCTTTGTGGATAAGAATTCATAAAAAAGAAGCCGTTGAGAGAGTTCTCGAGGAACTCAAGCAAGTGGGTGCGGAAGTGATTGAACAAGATCACTTAGCCTTTTCAATTTCATATCAAAAGAAATTGAATCAGCTCGAAACATTTCTTTCCGGAAAGTTTGAGCTTCAAGATTGGGCAAGTCAGCAAATTTTATCTCTCCTTAAAGTTTCTCCAAAGGCGCGCGTTTGGGATGCTTGTGCAGGAGGAGGCGGTAAAAGTGTTCAAGTTGCCGCTGAGTTAGAGAATGGCGAGCTTTTTTTAAGTGATATTCGCGAACATAAATTGAAAAACACTTCAGACAGATTAAAGAGGATGGGATTTCATCGCTTTCATTCTTTTGTTTGGAATGGAGAAAACTCTCCTCAGCAAGGTCCGTTTGATGTCGTTATTGTGGATGCCCCTTGCTCTTCGAGTGGAGTTATAAGAAGAAATCCCGAATTAAGATTAAAGATTTTTGCTTCTGATCTTGTACAACTTAGTCAATTGCAATTGAAAATTCTTCATACAGCCGGGGAGTCTGTAAAGTTGAATGGGTATTTGCTTTACGGAACGTGTAGCTTCTTTGTGGAAGAAAATGAGGAAGTCATTCATTCTTTTTTAAAAAAGAACCCTGGGTTTGTTTTAGAGAAAATGAAAATTCATGGTTCCCCAGAAAAAGATTCAGATACGACATTTAGTGCCCTACTTAAAAAAATAGCAGATTAAAGTTAGTTTATTGAATTGTTTGAAACGCTCAAGCTGCCTTCGGTTTGAGTCATTTGAATTCGAGTGAACAAATACAAAGCTGTAATTCTTCTAATTTCTAAAAGTGAAATGAATTCACCAGTACTTCCAAGCGCTCTATCAATAATTTCTTCCATCATTTCCAAATCAATAGCGCCCACGCTATGGAGTTTAAGAAGATAGGTGTGTGCTTTGGGATCAATTTTGGTCGCTTCAATTTCAGAGAGCATTCGTAAGGGAGCAAGTTTTTTAGCGCGCTCTTTTAAGTTTTTCTTTGTTTTTTGAGGACGCCTTCTCCAAAGTGGCCCTAAGGTGCTTTTTTCAATAAAGTGAAAAGCTCCCGCAATTTCTTTTTCCGTAAATCCTAAATTGAGAAGTTCATCAGAAACGTTTTGCTCATCAAATATTTCGTTGTTTTCAGACAAGAAACGACCAATGATCCCCACAGCTTCTTTGATTCGATCATTTTGTCGTTCGTTCATTTTTATAAAGAAACCTCTAATGAATAACTAAAGGCTCTCCTTCCTTAGACTTTTCGGAAATTTCATTAAAAAGCTTAATTTTATTCAGAATTTCTTCTGAAAAATGATCAATAGAATGGACCGCTTCTGCATAAGTATTGGTAATCATGAGGTTGTTACCAGAGTATGTTTTTTCTGTTAAAGACCCAGACAGGGCATAAACAGGAATGCCAAAATCATGACAAGCTTTGACGGTCCACCAGGTTCCAGATTTCTCTTTGGCTTGAATCACGAGAAGTGCGTCGACGTTTGCAGCAAGCCAGTAATTTCTTTC
>CANIGN010000059.1 GCA_947467125.1 Bacteriovoracaceae bacterium
AGGATCTAACCTGGGATCTTGTGTTTTATTAATTTGTTTTTTGATGTCTTTTGCGGCTTCAAACTCGCTTGCTTGCAATTCGTGGAGTTCGTCTTTGGATAAATATTTTATATTTGCTCCGATAAGGGGGTCTACTTTGAGTTCACCTAACTCCGAATCAATATTTTCTAGCCTACTTAAGTCAACGAGTGCTTTCAGAGAATCTTCTGCAAAGGGGCTTCGGTAGCGATCAAGCCAAGATTCCTGGCTCGTTAGTTTGTATTTTATAAAAGCGACAAGAGTTCGTAGCTCAGGGCTATCTTGAAAGAAGTCTTTTCTTTCTTGAGCCAGTTTTTTTCTTTCTTGAACAAGATCGCTATCTTTACCTGCGCTGGTAAGCTTGCTTCTCGAAGGGTTTTTGATGGAATCTGGATAACGGTCTTCAATCTTAGCTAGTTGAACACGTGCAGTATCTGCAAGTTCTTGAGCTTTTTTGGTTTGCTCATCAGCAGTAAGTTTTAAAATATCTTGAGCCTCTTTTTCGTAAACTTTTCTTTGTTCTGCAAGTCGATCTTCGAGCACGGTGAGTTTTGTTTCTATCCCACTTCGCGCAACAGAAGAGGCTTGAATATTGATAACATCTTCTCCTGCAGCTTGGTTCTTCCATATCTGGTCTGCAAAGTTGGGAACTTCTTTAACGAGACTGTGCATTTGTTCTATGGTTTTTTTAAAGACAGGATCAAACTCATCGCTCTTATATCCCATGTAAGATTTAAGAAGCTCGCGGTATTTGTTTAGTCCATCACGGTCGCCTAGGAGCTTTTGTACGTTTGGATACTTACTTACAAATGCTTCGAGATCAGAAAGTGACGCTTTGTTGTTTGTTTGAGTAGTAGAAAACGCAGTCGCACTCAGCAAAAATCCAAACACGAGAAAAAGATTTACAAATAACTTTTTCATGAAGCTTTTTTTGTGATCTTATAACGATCTGAAAAAAAGTCGGGTGGAAAAGCAATATTTCTGAGCTGAAATTTGCTAATAAAACGCGGAACAAAACCAGGAGTCGTAAAACGACCTTCCTTATGATTAAAACGAAAAATTTCTTGGGTTGTAATGACATCACCTTCCATCCCTGAAACTTCAATCATTTCAACAATTCTTCTTTTTCCATCTTGCCCTCGCTGGACATTCACAACAAGTTGGATCGCACTTGAAACATATTCGCGAATTGTTCGAAGAGGAAGATCCGTTCCTGCTAGCATCACCATTGACTCAATTCTTCGAAGAGCATCGCGCGCTGTATTGGAATGAACTGTTGTCATGCTGCCCTCATGACCTGTATTCATCGCAAAAAGCATATCCAAGGCTTCACTACCTCGACACTCACCCACCACGATACGATCGGGACGCATACGAAGAGCATTAATCACAAGTTGTCGAATCGTTACAGGAGTCACATCTCGTAAATTTCCTGGACGCGATTCCAAACGAACAAGATTGGGAATTTTAATCTTTAACTCCGCTGTATCTTCGATCGTCACAACACGATCGTGCGGATCAATGAATGAACTTAAAAAATTAAGAAGAGTTGTTTTACCAGAACCCGTTCCCCCACTCACAACCATATTGATGCGTGCACTCACACAACAATTTAAAAAATAAGCCATGCGCTCATCAAACATTCCGGAATTCATAAGTTGCTCTAAAGACAACACAAAGGGAGAAAACTTTCGGATTGTTATAGAGGGACCATCAACGGCCACAGGAGGAATCACTATATTCACACGAGAACCATCCGGAAGGCGGCCATCGAGTGTAGGATTTTTTTCATCTAAGGTTTTACCTAGTGAATGAGCTATTTGTTGGAATAGTTTTAAAAGATCTTCTTCACTTCTAAAACTTAAAGGAGTTGATTTTAAAGTCCCTCTTGTTTCTACAAAGATTTTACTCGGACCATTCACCATAATTTCTGTAATGGAAGGATCGTTCATGAGTTGATCAAGAGGACCTAGATCAATGGGATTATTTTTGATCACTCGCTATATTCCTGCCTTCTAAGTAGTGCGAAACCTCAGCCATTACTTTAGGAGCTTGACGACGTGCCAACTCCCAACAGGAAATCGAAGCCCCAACAAGCAGAAAAGTATAAAAAATAGCTTTGTAATTTAGCTTCTTCTTACGAGCAAAAATTGGGCCTTTATATTGTTTGTTTGCACAAAGAGTGTCGCCCATAATGATTGCGCTCACCCGCCGAAAAGAAGAGTCGTCTTTCTTCACATTTTATATATCGGTGAGGCCCAAATGAATCTTTATGAAATTCGCTATTTAGAAAGTAGAATTCAAAAAATTGGCTCTCAAAAAATGGAGTGCTTTTTTTGCAAAATAAAGCTTCATCATGCTTCGATCATAAAACTTTGAAGCAAGGACTTTCTCTGTAAACACTTGAATCTTCTTTGATTCTTGATCCTGAATCGCAAGCCCAAGCCAACAAAGACCCACAGGCTTTTCATCTGTTCCACCGCTAGGACCTGCAATTCCAGTCGTAGAAAGCGTGACGAGAAAACGAGAGTCCTTAACCGAATCTTTACAGAGGCGAAGAAGTGCGTTCTCCGCTAAAGATTTTGTACACTCTTCAGAAACAGCTCCAAATTTTTTAAGAATTTCAGGATCAACACCTAAACGAACTTTTTCTTCATTCGCATAACAAACCTGCGAACCCCACAACACAGAAGACGCTCCTGCAACATCAGTCAGCAAGCTTGAGAGCAATCCCCCCGTACAAGACTCTACGAGCAGAAGTCTTGTTTTTTTCTTTTCTAGATCATCAATAATTTTTCCTTCGAGAGTAGGAAGCATTTCACCCTTTTGATAGCAAAGAGGAGCTAAAACTTGATCTACTTTTTTTAGAGATTCAGCCCATAGAGCTTCGCCCTGAGCATCTTGGACATTTCCCATTAAAGACACAAAATTTTCGGGGAAATGAGTTCTAAATCCAAGCTTCAAAGGATAAAGACCTGGCTCTAAAAACTTTAACTTTTCTTGCAAATCGCTCTCAGCTGTAAAACAAGTTGCCCAAGTATAAGTACGAAAAGAAGAACTTAAGAATTTTTTCCGAACATTTCCCTCAAAGATGGCTTTTAATTCGCGAGGAACTCCAGGAAAAAAATAAAACTCACATTTTTTATTTTGAGAATTTATCAAATAAGAAAAAGCAGGTGCTGTTCCCACGGAATTCTCAATCACTTCACAACCAAGAGGTAGCTTAGCCTGCTTCAATTGACTTTCATTTGCTTCACGATTGCGACCTGCAAGAACTTGGCGAACAAACTTCTCTGCAACCGCATTCATTGCAAAAGGAACTTTTGCAAATTGAGAAAAAGCCTCTGCTGTTAAATCATCAGATGTAGGCCCCAATCCACCCGTGCAAAAAACGACATCACTTCTTTTGGAGGCCAACTCAAACGCAGAGACAATTCGAGCTAAATCATCATCCACACTTTGGGCATAGCGAACTTCAAACCCTAAGGCTTTTAATTCTCGGCCCAAATAACTCCTGTTTGTATCGATAACTCTTCCATCGAGGATTTCATTTCCAATGGTAATCAGTTCTGCAACCTGGGACTTCATTTTCTTGAACTTTCCTTATGCTTTTTTTTCGCTCTCGAGTCTTTTCGCAATAAAATCTTGGATTTGTTTTTTAAGAACGGCTTCTGAAGATTCATTTTTCCATTCATGCTTTGCAATTCGCTTCATGAGAATTTCATTTTGTAGCTGAAGCATTTGAAACACTTCATCTCGACCCATAGAATCTCTCTTCATCAAGCGTTTAATTTTTAAAGCTTCTGATGCTGTCACAACAACGATTCCCGACAGCATATTGTGAAAATTTGATTCGATTAATCGAGTTCCTTCAATAAACGCAAGTTTTGTCCCAGAGCTTTTCCACTCTGTCATGACTTTCGTGATGTATTCCAAAATAAGCGGATGGAGAATAGATTCGAGAACTTTTCGATCATCAGGATTTCGCATCATTCTTTTACGAAGAGCGGGTCGATCGAGCTCGCCCAAATTATTCAAAACCTCTGAACCAAAGGCTTTGTAAATAAGAGCAAAGCCCTTTTTACCCTCTTCTCGCTTTTTATCAACGACAATTCTTGAAACTTGGTCAGCATCAATGCAGGGATATCCCAACTCATTAACGAGCTTCATGGCTGTTGATTTTCCAGATCCTATAACACCTGTTACGCCCCAAACTTCAAACATGATAGACTGAAGATAGCAGCAAATGAAGACGAGTGAAATCGGTTATCGAAGTTATGGACTCGAACTCACAGGACCTAGAGTCCCTCGTTCGACTATTGCCGTTCTCGATTACTACCCTCGATCACAGCGCCTCATTTTGAGCGATCTGATGATGCCTCGAGATGAAGAAAGCGACCTCGATCAAGCTCTTGTTGATTTTTTCCAAGATCAACCGAAGCTTTCAAAAAGCTTGCTTGTTACGAATGCACCCTTGAGTTTTCCACCGCTTCTTTCAAAAAAAATGGGAGCTTCGCACGACACCATTCGCCAAGAGATAGAGTGGATGGAACATCTTTGGAAGCAACTCAAACCTCAACCTCGAAAATTTCTTGATTACGTCCATCGTCCGGTTGAAATCTACCTTCGCCACCAATGCTCCGAGCGTTTTGCTTTTGCGGATGCCATCGGATCAAATCAAATACTTTTGGCCGCTCGAATGCTCAAGCTTCGAGAAAACATCAAAGCAAAATTTCATGAAAGCGCCCCGCGCGCCTCTTTTCATCGGATTGCCAAATCGCTCAAGGCTCGAAGCTTTATCCTAAAAGGATATTCCTCTTTAAGTGACGGTCTGGAAGCTCGAAGAGACTTCATGAATTTATTACAAAAAAAGATGCCCGAACTTTTTATATTTGATGAAAGCCTTGAAATGTTAGTTCTTCACATACAAGCCTTCCATGCCTTCATCTTGGCCTTAACGGGGCACCTCAAAAACAAGGAATACTGCGAACGTCCGCCTCATAATTTCCCCAAAAAAAGCAACTGGCTTTTACTGCCCAAGCAAGTCATCGACTGGGAAAGAGTTATTTAAAAAAGCCTTTAATTTTTTCTATTTTCAAATTGATTTTTCACTCTCCTTTTCTTAAGTTGGCGGCCAAGATGCACTCAACTCGCCTTGAAATCTTAAAGCTTATCCATCAATCCCCCGCTCTTAAAGCTGAAGACAGCTCCAAAAAAGTTTCCGACTACTACGGAGAACTAACCTTTGGAATTCAAGAGCTGGAAGCAGCTGTTTCTTCTCAAGTCCTCAATGCTTACAAGGCAGCCCTCAGCGGCAAAGAATCCATGGATATGGCGAATGCTCAAAAGATTGCAGACGCCGTAAAAGATTGGGCGATTGCAAAAGGCGCAACGCACTTTACCCACTGGTTTCAACCCCTCACAGGATTGACTGCAGAAAAACATGATTCATTTTTGAGCTTTGATTTTAAAACTCTAAAATACGTTGAGAAATTTAATGCCTCTCAATTAATCATGTCAGAGCCAGACGCTTCTAGCTTTCCTTCTGGAGGAACACGCAGCACTTTTGAAGCACGTGGGTACACTGCGTGGGACCTCTCTTCACCGATGTTCATCGTTGAAAACGCAGGAGCAAAAATTTTGTGCATCCCCAGCGTTTTTGTAAGTTACACAGGCAATGCTCTTGATACTAAAATGTCTCTTCTTCGCTCAATGAACTTGTTGAGCAAAGTCGCTACCGAATTCCTCAATCTTATCGGCGATAAAAAAGTGGAATCTGTCACCACCACCATTGGAACCGAGCAAGAATATTTCCTTGTTGATCGAGCTTATTTCAAAGCTCGGCCAGATCTCATTATGACAGGACGCACTCTTCAAGGTGCGGGAATGCCTAGAGGACAACAGCTTGAAGATCATTATTTTGGAAGCATCCCTCCTCGCGTTCAAGCTTTTATGGCAGATTTCGACAAAGAGCTTTATCGTTTGGGAATCCCTGCAAAAACTCGTCATAACGAAGTGGCCCCTGGTCAATTTGAAATTGCACCCATTTTTGAGGTTGCCAATATCGCAAGTGACCACAACATGTTGCTCATGGAAGTTTTGCGCCGCAAAGCTCAAGATCATGGCTTTGAATGTCTACTTCATGAGAAACCTTTTGCGGGAATCAACGGATCGGGCAAACACAACAACTGGTCAATGGCGACAAGCACAGGAGAAAACCTCCTTGAACCCGGCAAGACCCCTCACCAAAACGTACGTTTTTTAGCGGTTCTTTCTGTCGTTTTAAAAGCCGTCTTCAACAGACAAGTAGCTCTTCGCGCTTCTGTGGCAAGTCACGGCAACGATCATCGCCTAGGAGCAAACGAAGCACCCCCTGCGATCATCTCTGTTTTCGTTGGCGATTTGTTGAGCAAGATTCTTTCTTCACTTGAAAGAGGTGAAGATCTTTCAAAAACTTCTGCAGAACAAGTGATGATTACTTTTGGATTAAACCAACTTCCTTCACTTCCAAAAGATAATA
Source organism: Bacteriovoracaceae bacterium (assembly GCA_947467125.1). GTDB lineage: Bacteria > Bdellovibrionota > UBA2428 > UBA2428 > UBA2428 > CANIGN01. Next base: position 6,539 of record CANIGN010000059.1, read on the forward strand.
CCGATCGAAACCGCACCTCTCCTTTTGCGTTTACCGGAAATAAATTTGAGTTCCGCGCTGTTGGATCTTCTCAAAACGTATCTCTTCCTATCACTATTCTGAACGCTGCCGTTGCGGAAAGCTTTCAAGAATTTTGTGTGCGCCTTAAAACTAAAAGCGCTCAAGCAGTCTCAAATGACAGTGCTGTTCTTGAAATTGCTCGTGAATTTATCAACGAGTCTAAAGCTATTCGCTTTGAAGGCAACGGTTACAGTCAAGAATGGAAAGAAGAAGCTAAAAAACGCGGCCTCTTTGAGTTGCTCACAACTCCCTCCTCTCTCAAAACTTTTGGAAAAGAAGAACACCACACCTTTCTCACCAAATCTGAAATCCTAAAAGACGAAGAGTTTCAGACTATTCTTCACGTTCAGTACGAGCGTTATTCCAAGAAAATAGCCATTGAAGCCAACAGTCTCATTCAACTCAGTAAGCAATTTATTTTGCCTGCAGCATTTGAGGCTCAAAAAGACTACGCCTCTTCTGTCAAAGCCGTTGAATCTCTAGGTGAATCACCTGCATCGCTTTCGGCACAAAGAACTTATCTTAAAAACCTTACTGATTTAATTGATGAGTGTTTTGCAAAAATTCAAACCCTCAAAAAAGACCTCGGTGAAGCTGAAAAGGCAGAAGAGGGTTATACTCAAGCTGCAATTTTTGCAGAAAAGGTCGTTCCAAGTATGGGTCTTTTGCGCCAAGTTCTTGATCAAATCGAAGACCGTGTTTCAGATAATCATTGGCCCTTACCTAAGTACCAGGAAATGTTGTTTACTCGATAAAGGATGTTAACATGGAGGAATGAAGTTACGTCTGTGGCTCATTCCTCTTACATTTATTTTAGGATCTCAACTTGTTCAGGCTCAACATCTTCTGAACCATGAAGAAAACGAAACAACTGACGTCATAGATCCCGAATTCCTTGATGGATTTGTAGGCATTGGGGGAGGA
>CANIGN010000060.1 GCA_947467125.1 Bacteriovoracaceae bacterium
CCTTGAATCACAACAAGGGCAGGGTCTGATTCTTGAGCTTCTTTGAGAAGGTCTGCAATTTTTGAATCGTTGTTGTCAGCAATTTCGGTGCGGGTATTTGTTTGTTCTTCGGACGTTTCAGCAGAAGAGGGTTTCTTTTTAGCGTTTTTCATCAGAGTGTTGCCTGTCCTGTTGCGCAAAGCTTTGTGAGTCTTGCTTCTCTTTGTGGATTTTTTTCGTTATTTTTGCAGGCGCTTTCGATCGAGAGAAGTTTGATTTGATATCCGCTTCTTTTGTCTCCATCGGGATCGGGTGACCATGCAGAGGTAATGGCATCTTTTTTATAGAATTTATCCATACCATTGCCGGAGGGTAGTGGTTTTAGCCAAATATAAGGATCGGGCATGGGAGCTCCTCTGTCCTTCATTCCTTCGGAGACAACTTTGTCTGCAAGTCGACTATCGGGAGCATAAAAATCTGAATCTTCATTTCCATAATCAAAAATACTGTAATAAAGTCCATCGAAAATACTGGGAGTGAACGCAAGTTGTTGGAGTTCGGTTTTGGGCCTGTATTCATTCACGGCACTTCCCGGTGCAGGAAGTCCTCGAAAGAAAGCGAAGCGTAAAAGTTCTTGGTGTCCAAAGCCTCCCGTGTTGAGCGCGCTTGAATTGTCACCCGGAAATAAAGTGACATTTCCATAGCCAATTCCAGCAGATCCTTCAGCGTCGAGGTATCTTTTGGGAGGACCAATACGACTTCCAAAAGGTTTTGCCGCAGCGACCGCGACAAGGGTGGGTTGTAGGCCTTGTGGCCAAAAAAGAATCTTTGATCTAACAGCAGAGGATAAAAGAGCAACTTGTATAATTTTACCATTTTCTTTTTTGGAAAAGCCCGTATCAACGGGTCTGCTTAACTCAGCAGCACCTCCTGGATTGACGATGATGCTACATCCATTGTCCCATGTTGCATCTACATAGGGAAGTCCTACTTGTTGTTTTGCTGATTCGAAGTCATCGCTATCAAAAGATCTCTCAGAAAAATGATTTAAAAAAAGTAAACCTTCTCGACTAACTGAATCGATTGTCGATCCCAAAAGATTTGAATAAAAAGTATTCGTTGCGGCAAGTCCACCTTGGCCAATGAGGGTAGGTCCTTGATTTCCAAGGTCTGCTTTGAAATCAACTAAAAGGTCATTGAATTCCCCTGCAGCCTCGAAGGTATTTCTATTCACTCGGTCAATAGCCCACTTAACCCAAGCTTTGTTAGATCCTTTCCAGTTGCCACAAGCTTGTCTAAATTGATCAGCAATTCTCATAAGCGCGATGTTGATCGCTATGTAGGCAGGATTAATGCCTGGAAAAAAAGAGGGAATCACGGGTGTGATCTTAAATCCTGTTCCGGCATATTGGCAGGGATCTCCAGATTCTGTATCACCAACTTCACCCCAATCAGGAAGAGTCGGGTGAAAGCCTTCTTTGATTTCACAAACCTGAAGAGTCGTCAGAGGATTGGGAATGGGACCCGAGCTATTTGATGCGATGATTTGTCTCTGAAAATTTGTTCCAAATCGTGATTGAGTGACATAAGCATCTAATAAAAAAAATTTAAAAAGAGAACGAATTCTGTAATTGGCAACAGAAAGAGCGTTCATGTGCCGAGCTTCATAGGAAGCTGCAGTCATCGCTGAAAGATCAATAGAGTTTTGCAAATTGATTTTTGATTGAACAAGGTGCCCCACGGATACGGTCATTCCAAACATGACAATCACTGTTGTGACCATCATCATGACGGCAACAAGCATTTGGCCTTGACATCTTTTTTTGAAAGATTTTTTGGGAACAAAATCCTGTTCAAAACTCCTAGAAGCCATATTCTCATTTCGTCAAAAAACGAGGAATCTTGAATGATTAAATTTGTGTTAAGAGTTTATCTGAGGGCTTGATCGAGGTCTTTTTTAAGGTCTTCAAGGTCCTCAAGGCCTACGCTCATACGAATAAAAGTGTCTTCAATTCCGAGTTCTTTTCGAACACTTGTGGGAAGACTTGCGTGAGTCATGAGTGCAGGGTGCTCAATCAAACTTTCAACACCTCCCAGCGATTCTGCAAGAGTGAAAAGCTGGAGCTTTTTGAAAAACTGAGTTGCAGTTTTAAGGTTTCCTTTGAGCGTGAAGCTCAGCATTCCGCCAAAGCCAAGCATTTGTTTTTTTGCAAGAGCGTGTTGGGGGTGAGATTTGAGTCCCGGATAAATTACTTTCGAAATTTTGGGATGTTTCTCAAGCCATTCCGCAAGTGCAAGAGCGTTTTCTTGGTGCGCGCGCATGCGCACAGGAAGTGTTTTGAGGCTTCTAAGTAAGAGCCAAGAGTCGAAAGGAGGACAGATGGATCCCACAGAATTTTGATCGATGTAGAGTTGGTCGGCAAGTTTTGCATCATTAGTGATGATGGCTCCTGCAACGGTGTCGCTATGTCCACCTATGTATTTTGTGAGTGAATGAATAACGAGGTCTGCTCCGAGCGAAAGAGGCTTTTGAAAAATAGGAGTCATGAAGGTGTTGTCTACACAAAGAGTCCATTTGTTTTTTTTGCAGATCGTTGCAATTTTTTGGATATCAAAAACTTTAAGAGTCGGATTCGTGGGTGTTTCAAGCCAGACAAGCTTTGTGTTTTTGCTAGAGTTTTCTTCTATGAATTTTGAATTTTTATCGAGTTCCGCAAAGTTTAAAAACTTTGCTTTGAGTCCATGTCTCTTGGCGATAGTGGTGAGGATTCGATAAGTTCCTCCGTACACATCGTCTCCGCAGAGAACTTCATCGCCAGGACTTAAGAGTCCAAGAACCAAATGAATCGCACTCATTCCACTCGATGTAGCGAGTCCATAAGTGCCGCCTTCTAAAAGAGCAAGGCAGTCTTCGAGTGAGCGACGAGTGGGATTGTGAGAGCGAGAATATTCAAATTCTCCGATGGGTTGAGCCGGAGCTTTTTGTGCATAGGTAGAGGTTTGATAAATGGGAGGCATAACCGCACCTGTTACGGGATCGGGCTCTTGGCCTCCATGGATTGCAAGACTTTTTTCTTTGAGACCTAAAAATTTTTTGAGTCGACTTTTTGTTTCGCCTTGAATTTTCATTTCAAGAAGAAGCTAACACATTTCATGTTTTTTTAAACGCCTGGAATAACTTTGGCTCCTTCGATGTATTCCACATCTGCGCCAAGCTTGAGTTCGTTCCAGTGGGTGTTAACGTTTTTTTCTTTGAGCCAAACATCATTAAAAACTTTTGAGAGATAGCGGCTTCCTGAATCAGGAAGGAGAATGACAGCTCTGTAATTAGTCATTCCTTGAGATTCAAGCCACGCTAAATATTGTACGCCACCGTAATACGCAGATCCGCAAGATCCTCCTACAAGCAAGCCTTCTTCTTGCGCGAGCATGCGAGTTGCAGAAAAGGATTCTTGATCACTCACATAAACACATTCATCGATTAATTTCAGGTCGATTGTACTGGGGACAAAGTCTTCACCGATTCCTTCAACGAGATAGGTTTTAGCGCCTGACCCTTTACCGGTTTTGATGATGTCGTAGTAAAGGCTTCCAATGGGATCGATCCCAATCACTTTTAATTGAGGGTTTTTTTCTTTTAAAAACTTGGCAATTCCACTAACGGTTCCGCCTGTTCCAAGACCGCAAATGAAATAATCAATTTTCCCCTCGCATTGCTTCCAGATTTCAGGCCCGGTTGAAAAATAGTGAGCTTCAGGGTTGTCGGGATTGTGATATTGATTGGCTAAGAAGGCGTTAGGAATTTCTTTCGCTAAACGCTCTGCCACTCGGTAGTTGCTTCGAGGATCTTCCGGAGTGACAGCGGTTGGGGTGATGACGACTTTTGCGCCAAAAGCTCTGAGGGCGTTGATTTTTTCTGCAGACATTTTGTCGGGCATGACAAAGACTGCTTTGTAGCCTCTTTTGGCGGCGACCATCGCAAGGCCTGCGCCTGTATTTCCAGAAGTGGCTTCGACAATTGTAGATCCTGCTTTGAGTTCGCCTCTTTGTTCGGCTTTATTGACGATGTGAATCGCGATTCGATCTTTCACGCTTCCTGCAGGATTCATAAATTCAATTTTGCTTAAGACTTCACCTTTTAAAGAGAAAGATTGAGTGAGTTTTTTTTCTTGGCTCATCCATTTTCCAGCGGGGATGTTTTTAAGAGATTTTGAAAGTCGCAAAAGCGGAGTTGATCCAACGAGTTCCTCAACAGAATCAGCAATATTCATAGACCCTAGCTTAGTTCCTCATTCTCGATTAGAAAATGAGTATGAGTCTTTTCTTTGAGGACTTTCACTTAGAATTACAAAAATCTGTGCGTCGCTTTGCCGAAACAGAGCTAAAACCCCATGCCGAAGAATTAGATGAAAAGCAGGGGTTTAATCATAAGGCCTTGAAAAAACTCGGGGAAATGGGGTTGCTGGGTGTCACCGCAGATGAAGCTCACGGGGGCGCAGGAATGGGAGCCATTGCAGCGACTCTTGTGATGGAAGAGCTTGGAGCCGCGTGTGCTTCGACGACTTTGTCTTATTTGGCGCACTCGATTTTGGCTGTCAATAATCTCAGCCAAAACGGTTCAGTGGAACAAAAAAAGAAATATCTTCCCAAGCTTTGCTCGGGTGAGTGGCTTGGTGCCATGGCTATGAGTGAGCCAGGAGCAGGAAGCGATGCCTTTGGGTTAAAGTTACAGGCAAAAAGAGAAGGTGATCACTACATTTTGAATGGAACAAAAATGTGGATCACAAATGGTCCTTATGCAGATTTCTTTTGGGTTTACGCAAAAACAGGGCCCACTAAAAAAGACATCACAACTTTTATTGTTGAAAAAACTTTCCCAGGTTTTTCTGTGGGTAAGAAGTTAAATAAGTTTGGAATGAGAGCTTCTCCTACAAGCGAATTGATTTTTGAAAATTGCAAAGTTCCTGTTGCTAATCGCGTTGGTGAAGAGGCCAGTTCTATTGCTCATATGAGTCACAATTTGCTTTTAGAGCGAGTGACGATTGCAGGAATTTCTTTGGGCATTTCAAGGGCAACGATTGAATATTGCACACGCTACACTCAAGAACGTAAACAGTTTGATATGCCTCTGATTGATTTTCAGATGGTTCAAAAAATGTTGGCGGATGCAACGGCCGAATACTTGGCTGCGCGTAGTTTAACCTACGAAGCTGCGGCGGCTATAGAACGTAAGGGCTTAGACTCACGAGAGGGGCTTCTTTTAGGAACAAGTGCAAAGCTATTTGCGGCTCATCGGGCAACAAAAATTGCTCTCGATGGAATTCAGATGTTGGGTGGATATGGTTACACCAAGGAATATCCTGTAGAGCGTTACATGCGTGATGCAAAACTTATCGAAATTGGCGCAGGAACAAACGAAGTTATGCGAATTATTTTGGCGCGTGAACTCAATAAGGGAAACCTTCCGGGTTAAGTTTTTGCTATGAAGATTGCTGTTGTTGGATCTGGAATTTCTGGTCTCTCAGCTGCCTATTTGCTTTCAAAGAAGCACGAAGTTCATGTTTTTGAGTCTGGAGACTATATTGGCGGCCACACTCATACGGTACCCGTCGAAGTGAATTCTGGAAAATACATGATCGATACGGGCTTTATCGTTTTTAATGATTGGACCTATCCAAATTTTATTAAACTCATGAATCAGATTGGAGTTGCTTCCCAGGAATCGTCTATGAGTTTTAGCGTTAAGGCTGAAGCTTCAGGACTTGAGTATAATGGAACTGATTTAAATGGACTCTTTGCTCAAAGAAAAAATCTGATCAATCCAAGTTTTTATCGAATGATTTTCGATATCTTAAGATTTAATAAAGAAGCGACAGCTTTAGTCGGAAATCCTCTTGCAGATGAATTAACGCTTGGGGATTTTTTAATTCAGAATAAATATTCTGCTGAATTTAAAAATCATTACATTGTTCCTATGGGAGCGGCGATTTGGTCTGCTTCTACAAAGCAAATGGAAGATTTTCCTTTGGGATATTTCATTCGCTTTTTTAAAAATCATGGAATGATCAGTGTGAATGAGCGTCCTGTTTGGAGAGTCATTCAAGGCGGCTCTTATTCATATGTGAAGCCATTGGTGAAAAGTTTTGAAGAGCGCATCTATTTGAATTGTCCGGTTCAAAGAGTCAAGCGACTTGAAAAAGGCGTTCGCTTAAACGTTTTAGATAAAGGTCAAGAAAAAGAATTGCATTTTGATGAAGTGGTTTTTGCATCTCATTCAAATCAAACATTAAAAATGATTGATTCTCCTCTTGAGATTGAAAAAAATATTTTGTCTTCTTTTGCTTATCAGCCAAACGATACCGTTTTGCATACGGATACTTCTGTATTACCGCGATCTCGAAGGGCTTGGGCGGCATGGAATTACTGGATTCCCGAGCAAGAAAAGAGCAAGGTAGCGGTGACTTACGATATGAACATTTTGCAGGGAATAAGTGCTCCTGAGACTTTTTGTGTTTCTCTCAACATGGCCGAGCAGATTGATTCCCAAAAAATTCTTGGACGTTTTGTTTATGATCATCCTGTGTATACAAAGTCAGCCGTGAGTGCTCAGAATGAATGGCAAGATCTAAGCGGTAAAGATCGCTTACATTTTTGTGGAGCTTATTGGGGTTTTGGATTTCACGAAGATGGGGTTAAGAGTGGGCTTCGTGTTGCGAATTCTTTTGGGGTGGAGCTTTGAAAAGTGCGCTCTACACTGGAACCTTGAGGCATCGTCGCTTTTTGCCTCGTGAGCATTTTTTTTCATATAAAGTCGCGTATTTTTATTTAGATTTAGCTGAAATTGATCAGCTTTTGAGTGTTCCGTTGTTATTTTCTAAAAGTCGAGCTCTCTTAAGTTTTCGAAGATCCGATTACCTAGGTGATCCAAAGATTTCTTTAGAAGAGAGTGTGAGAACAAAAGTTTTTCAATCTTTGGGTTTTCGTCCTGAGGGACCTATTCGAATTTTAACTCAGCTTCGATATTTTGGTTTTTGTTTTAATCCTGTGAGTTTTTATTATTGTTATTCAAAAGATGAGACTTTGGAGGCTATTGTGGCTGAAATCACGAATACTCCATGGAACGAGCGACATGCTTACGTTTTGAAGTGTGAAGAAACTCATGAATTGCAAAATAAGATTCATAATTTCGTCTTTCAAAAAGATTTTCACGTTTCACCTTTTTTGCCCATGCAACAAAAATACAATTGGTCTTTTAGTCATCCTTCTTTGGAAGTTAAAGGTTATGACAATGGGCAGCTCTTAAGCGTTCATATGGAAAATTTTGGCCTTGAAGGTTCCCAAAAAATTTTTGATGCGACTATGCTTTTAAAGAGTCGAAAATTAAGATTCTGGAATGTGTTTATGACTGTTGCTGCGTTTC
>CANIGN010000061.1 GCA_947467125.1 Bacteriovoracaceae bacterium
GCTGTCGCTTGTTCCTTGGACATTCCAAAGTGAGGCATCTTTGTTTTCGCCTCAAAATCACGAACCTTGCCCACATCCCAAATACGAGGTGTGCGAAGTTTTGTATAAATCCAATCGGGACGAGACGTATGATCTAGGTGAACGTTCTCAAAGGCAAACTTAGAAACGTCTTTGCTGCCCTCATAAGTTAACTCAGCCCCAACGTTTGGAGAATTTTCAAAACCCTTGATTGCATGGCAGGCGTAGCAACCATAATGGTTTATAAATTTCTGCCCTAAGAAATCCTTACGATCTTCCAAAGACATAGAAGCGAGTTTTGTTTGCGCTTCTTTTGGAGACATCGTCTTTGTTAAATAAGACGTCACTAATTGATCGCGAACTTCGTCTTTAGCTTCTGGCACAGGAAGAGCTTCAAACTCTTCGTTTTTCTTCGCAAGAAGGTACTCAGACAAATCAAGAGCCTCTTGCTCACTCAACTTCATGCTGGGCATAGAAGTTTGTGCCCAATAATGTTTGGGATTCATCAACCAAGAATACAACCATTCACGAGACACTTTTGATCCAAGTTGATTCAACTCAGGCCCGGGAAGAGGAACAATCGGATTCTTCCATCCTAAAGTCTTCATCGACTCGGGATTTTTACGAGGGAAATCGCTAATGGCATGGCAGGCAAGACAGCCCACATTTTCCATCAACGTTTTACCGCGACTTGCATCTCCCACAGCTTTGCTCGACATCTTAATCGGCTCAAAAGCCTCGGAGTTTTTGAAAAGATAATGAGTGATGGATTCAACTTCAACCTTACCGCGCTCGAGAGAGTCGGGATCGGAATTGTTATGAAGTTGCCAGAACGCAGGCATCAAAGTGCTTGGACGGAAAGATTTCGGCTCCCACAACCACTTACGCACCCACTCAGGAGTTACCTTCGCAGCGACTGTGTAAAGCTGAGGTCCAGATTTCTTTTCTTTTTGTAAGCGTTCAAAGTGACCCGCAAACTTATGGCAATTGTAACAGCCATAACGCTCGATCAAACGCATTCCCGCATTGAACGTAGGTGCGCCATCCAGCTGAACCTGCTGAGCATGACACTGCATACATTTACCTTCCGTCATCTGCAACGGAATCATCTGAGTCTTGATATTGTGATCGCGGTGGAAATGATATTTAGATGCCCATTCTTGTTCTTGAGCAACATCACGAGGAACGTGAGCAGTCTTCACAAAATCAACACTCTGAGGAACACCTGAGTGACAAGTCGTACAACCCACTTTGCTTGCAGGGTGTGGACTATCAGGGCCAACCATCAACTTCAACTTAGGATGTGATTTGTAAGGCTGAGGGAAATCTTCAAAGCCTGTTTTATCAATCGTCACGTGACAACTCATACAACGGTCAACACGTGGAACTTTGTTAAAGAAATAATCGTCTTTTAAATTTGGAAGAATAATTTGATTGATTTTAATCGTCGGAGCGACAAAATCGATCATCGGCGCATTTCGAATAATGTTTCCAAGACTTAATTCAGAATCAGAAATTGTCTTACGAAGCAAAGTCACTTCTTTCAGAAGCTTTTCTTTGCGGTCGGTCATTTCTTTTGATTTTGAAAGAATATCCGCACGCATTTCTTTGGCTTGATTTAATTTTTTATCGGCAGCATCAGCGATCACACCCAGCTCAGCCACTTTTTTTGCTTTTGCATCGTAATCAGCTTTTAACTTACGAGACTCTTTGCTTTCGTGTTCAATAGATTTTTCTAACTCGAAAAGATCTGCTGACAAATCGCCTTTCAAATCCTGGTATTTTCTGTTTTTTGTATAATAGTCATCACTTAGGCTTTTGATCTTTTTGTCGATCTCACCCAAAACAACTTCTTCTTCTTTTTCAACTTTCTTTAAGCTTTCTTCAAGCCCAGAAAGTTTGCTCTTGTTAATGTTTTGCTCAGCCATCTTGAGGCGATTTTCGCCGACAGCTGTTGCAATTTTTTGAGCCTGACGTTGATAAACTTTCCACGGACGATCGTAATCTTCAATCAAAGCCCAAACGACTATGACCAACAAAATAAGAGAGCCAATCGCAAACCATTTTGAAAGTTTTTTGGATTCGTAAACTGTGTCTTGTTTCTCTGTAGCCATCTCGTCATCACCTATATATTGAAGAGAAACTCGGGGATAGAAATCACATATTTAAATGCAAACAACCACCTGAGATACATTTTAATGGGAAGGGAAATCATCACGATAAGCAAAATCGCAAAAAGATAAAAGCGCACAGCTCCCATCTTTTCGTAATATTGCTTCAAGTAAGTCTTCGCTAAATAAACAGGAAGAATTCCCATATACGCTGCTACAAGTATGAATCCAAAAATCTCACGAACAAAAATGTTCTTTGGCAAACCAACGTTCAATGTTTTTACCCAAAGAATTTCGCTTAAGTTAATGTTGGGAGCGGAAACAACTTTGTGTGCATCCCACTCTTCAAATGGACCAAAGAAGTTCCATCCTGGACCACGCATAAAAGTTCCCAAGAAGATAAGAGCAATCCACAAAACAATAAAACCAAAACCAAAGAGCCAGATCGCAACGAAACGTTCTTTGACCGTGTAATATCCATTCCCTTTGGAATTGAAATCCATATAAGGAATGCCCACTAATCCCACAATAATCATCGTGGGCAATACAACCCCCGCTATCCAAGGATCGTAATAAACAAGCATTTCTTGAAGACCCAAGAAATACCATGGAGCTTTTGCAATCGCAGGAGTTATACCTGAGTTAGCAGGATCCTCGAGAGGAGCTTTGAACATAATCGCCCAAAAAATAAGAAAGGCTGTAAAAAGAACCATACAAATAAGTTCTGAATAAACGAGATCAGGCCACGTATAGACTTTTTTATCGGATTCTTGTTTTTCGAGATTTGGTTTTCCTTCTGCCATCAACTGATCGTTGATCGCTGCTCGACGCATCGAGAGCCAAAAAAGAAAAACGGTTGCAATGGTCATAACCCAAATAGGAATGTTGTCGGGCTTGACGGCTTCGCCGTAAAAATTTTTATCTGTAAAAGCAAAGGCCAAAAAGGCAAGAGCGAAGCCCGTTAAGGGAAGCATCACGCGAGGCTGCGTCCACACTTGGTAGTATTTCATGATCGCCCACCAAGCGACACAAACAGCCGTAAAATAAATAACAGGGTTACATAAAAAGTTGATGAACTCGCGAAGTGCTTGAACCATTGTTATAGACTCGGCCTAGAGAGGACCCGAGATTCCCCCATCCTTTCTTACTCGCCAAAAGTGAACCGCAATCAAAAGAGTCACGACAAACGGAATTGCAATGCAATGTAAGACGTAAAATCTAAGAAGCGTTGCCTCACCAATAAAGCGACCACCCAAAAGACCAAATTTCGCATCATTTCCACTATGAACAAGCGGAACATCTCCAATTTTAAGAAGCATCGATCCAGGACCTGTAACACCCATCAAAGGAGTTGCAGCGGCCATGTTTGCACCGACTGAAATCGCCCAAATCGCAAGCTGGTCCCAAGGTAAGAGATAGCCCGTGAATGAAAGTAACATTGTCAAAACAAGAAGAATCACGCCCACGCCCCAGTTGAATTCGCGAGGGGGCTTGTAACTACCAGTCATGAAAACGCGGAACATGTGCAACCACACGGTGATCACCATTGAGTGCGCACCCCAACGATGAATTTCACGCATGATTCCCAAAGGCACGTGCTCACGAAGAGCCACGATATCGTTGTATGCAAACTCAAGAGTGGGACGATAATAGAACATCAACAAAATGCCTGTGACCGCTTCGACAAGAAACAAGAAGAAAGTCAGTCCACCCATACACCAAGTGAACGACATACGAACACCAGACTTACGAGTTTTAACAGGATGCAAATGTAAAAAGACGTTTGTGAGAACCGCTAAACTTTGATCTCGAGGATTGTCAGGAAGATTGTGACGAAAGATAGACTTCCAAATTTGCCCTTCACGAATAAAGTTCCAAAGTTTACGTAGTGGATTCATATTTCATTATACCTTTAAGAGAAATTCGCTCTGTTCCCACTCAGAAGCGTTCATGATTTTTTTAGATTTATCGATGACGATATTGCCTGTCTCATCGAAGTTAATTGCAAATCTTTCGAGAGGACGAGGAGCGGGACCTTCATAGTTCAACCCTGTTGGACGGAAACCACTTCCGTGACAAGGACATTTAAATTTTTGCTCGCTTGAAAGCCAGTTGGGCGTACATCCCAAGTGCGTGCAAACAGTTGAAAGAGCATACATCGTGTTTTGATTTGTTTTTACAAGCCAAACAGATTGCGTATCTTTGAAACGCTCATCCACTCCAACAGAATAATCCGTTGGCATTCCCGCACGAAACTTAGAGGGTTTCTCAAAAAGTACGTTCGGAAAGAGGAAGCGGCCAAGAGCAGATAACACAATTCCGACAATGACAGAAAAGGTAATCCAACCTAACCAAAACCAGGAGATAAATTCGCGACGATTCAGCTTTGTTTCTTCTGCCACTTTAGTAAATTCCTATGAGACTACTTCTTTATGCCGCGAGCGCCTCTTCCAAGCAAGTCCGCTTTAAGTTTGAATGAAAAAAAATGTCTTTTTTCAAAGCCTTAAATCACAACGCGTAGCGTTTGATTTCTTTGAGAATCTCTCCCAAAGTCTCGGCACTAAACCGAGAAAAAAGCTCCGGATCTTTCGATGAAATTTTTTGCTCCAAAGCCCTCAGCTGCTCTTGAGCCTGAGTCACCATATCTGCGCTTACCCCATCTTTTACTCGAAGTGCAGAAAAGGCCGCATTCCAACGAAGCTCATCGTTTTCGTCGTTCAAAAAGCCTTTGAGCTTGCTCTCACAAAGCTCTTTCTTATCGTAATGAGCCGCAATACAGTTTTCCCAAAATGAAAGAGTGACCTTTCTCAAAATCAAAGAAGCATCCGTACTTAATTCTTCAAAAAAGCTCAGGATTTCTGGATTGATCAGCTTTTGGCGGCTCAAATAAATCTCTAAAGCAAGCTTTGCCTCAGCACTTTGAGCTCCTGCAAGCAATTTCTTTGCAAGCTCTTCGTCGAGTGCAATCCCCGGCCCCTGACTTGCCACATGCAAAGCCAAGATAGCGGGAGTATTGCCCGATCTTTTGAGATCAGCAATTCTCGCCTCCGACCAACTCAAAAGATCTTTTTGCTCTTGAGCGCTGGGCTTCCAATCATTTTCGCCTGCATTCAAATGCTGAAGCCATTCCAAGAGAAGGTGGCTTTGGCGACTTTCAGAAGCTTCCAAAACCCTCGCCAAGATTTCGTTTCTCTGAGTTTTTGAACCGGATAAAAAACGAAAGCTCGCAAAAATTGTAAGGCCTGTGATTAAAACAAGAATCGTGATTAAAAAAAACGCAGAACTACGAGACTGAAAATCATCTTTAACTTTTTCTTTTTGAAAAGAAGGAAATTCTTCGCTCATCAAATGACTTTAAGTGAATTACTTTGGAAGAGGATTTTCATCTTTGAATTTGAGGTAGTCGTAAACAAGATGATCGCGATCATACTTAGAGTACTCAAACTCTGTCGTATGAACCAAACACTCTGTTGGACAAACTTCTGTACACAATCCACAAAAACAACAAAGTGCTTCGTCGATATCAAAACGCATGAGTTTTAACTTAAGAGGTTTATTTCCAAAATGCGCTGGAGTTTTTGCATCAGGATTTTCGTCTGAATTTTTCTTGCGACTTTCAATCGTAATACATTCTACAGGACAAATAACCGCGCACTGGTTACACGAAATACATCCCTCTTCGTGCATAAACAATCGATTGCGTGAAATGGAAGGAAGAGGATCTTTCACCTCAGGATAACTAATCGTCACCGTTCCGGATCCGTAGTTATAACCCCCACGAACTTTTCGAAGTCCGTTTGTTTTTAAGAAAGCAAGGAAAGTCACAGACATTCCCTTTGCCACCGTTCTGATAGCGGTCCAAATATTTCCAAAATATTCTTTAAAAAATGTACTCATCGATCGACTTCTCCAAGAACGATATCAAGACTTCCCAAATACGCCACCACATCTGCGAGCATCATTCCCGCACACATTTCATCGATGGTCGAAACCGCAATAAAACACGGACTCTTCGCCTTTACTCGATGCGGACGCTTCGTTCCGTCTGCTACAATATGATAACCCAAAGTTCCACGCGGACATTCTGTCTGCATATAAACTTCACCATTTGGTTTAAGTGATTTAGGCACAGCCCCCATGGAAGCTCCCTCTGGAAGAGCCTTCAAGGCTTGCTCAATAATACGAATACTTTGATACATTTCTTTGATGCGAACGTAGTATCGATTCCAACAATCTCCCACGACGCCTTTTTCAGCGGTCCCTAGGCACACATCAAAATCATATTTCTCATAGCCGGAATAAGGATGAACTTTGCGCAAATCCCAATTCACTCCGCTTCCGCGAAGATTCGGGCCACTCAATCCATAAGCGACCGCCATATCAGGACTGATGACTCCGATATCTGCTGTGCGATTTACAAAGATAAGATTGCCCGAAAGCAAATCATTGATTTCATCTAACTGAGGAACAAAATACTTACAAAAATCGGCGATTTTTTCTTGAATGCCTTTTGAAAGATCGCGAGCAACACCGCCTGGACGAATGTAATTATAGAGCAATCTTGCTCCGCAAATTTCTTCAAAAATTCTTAGGATCTTTTCGCGGTCACGAAACGCATACAAGAACGGAGTGAACCCACCGATATCAAGCGAATAAGTTCCCAAAGCCAACAAGTGACTTGCGATACGATTTAATTCCGACACAATCACTCGGATTCCTTGAGCACGCTCAGGAATCTCTACTTGCAATAATTTTTCAAGAGCGAGGCAGTAACCCAACTCCATATTCATCGCCGCGATGTAATCCATGCGATCTACAAAAGGAACCACTTGGAGATACTCGCGATTTTCGCTGTGCTTTTCGAAACAACGATGCAAATATCCAATCTCTGGATAAGCCCCCTTGATGATTTCTCCATCAGAAACAATCTCGACTCTCAAAACTCCGTGAGTTGAGGGATGCTGAGGACCCATGTTGATGGTTAATTCTTGCGTCTCGAGATCTTTA
>CANIGN010000062.1 GCA_947467125.1 Bacteriovoracaceae bacterium
CTTTTCCAGCTGAATCAAAAGAAAAGAAAAACCTCGATAAATTTGGGCTTTCAAAAGCCGAAAAAAAACTCACTCTTGTCACTTTAAAAGATGAAAAGATTGAATGGACTCTTTCGACAGTTAAAAATGCAAATGAAAGCAAAACTTACGCAATCAACTCAAAAAGCGACACCATTTACGAAATGCCTGCCTCATTCATAAGTGAGGTCGACAAAGACTACTCAGACCTTCGCAATAAGCGACTTCTCACTCTTGATAAGGATAAGATTGAAAAAATTAACTACGATTCAAAAGACCTGAAGATCTCTCTCCAAAAAGACGGTAGCACCTGGAAAGGAACGCATACTTTTCAAAACAAAAAAGCAGAGGGAATCTTCAAGGCCGATGCCGTTCAAAAAATACTCAACGCTTTAAGCCTTGTACGCGCTCAAAAGTTTGTTGAAAAAAGCCTACGAGACCCAAGCCTTGGTCTTGGAAAAGCAAAACTTGAGATCGTTGAGGGTACAAACAAACCCCTCACTCTTGAAATAGGTAATAAGACTCCTAGTAAAGACTTTCCCATTTGGATGACTCAATTTGAAGATCCCGCTCTCACTATCACCGCTTTTGATGATATCTTTCCCTCGGACGTAGAAAAAATGATCGAGAAAAAAGAGCTTGATAAAAGCCCCCCTGCCGGAGCATCATCCCAGCAAGGTCAAAAAAAACTTATGAAACTTGAAAAATCAGTGAACTCCGTATCTGAACTCAAAAAACTCCCTGCTCCTATAGTTGAAAAAGGCGCTCAATACACAGTTGTCTTTAATTTCAAAAATGGTCGCAAATTAAAAGGCGAGTTTAGTTCAGATAAAGCTCCTTACACTGTCAGTAACTTCATTCACCTTGCACGCAATCACTTTTACGATGGAACTGTTTTCCACAGAGTTATTCGCGATTTCGTTCTTCAAGGTGGAGACCCCACTGGCTCTGGCCGCGGTGGACCTGGCTGGATGTTTAACAACGAAGACAATGATTTAAAACACCTAAGAGGCTCACTCAGCATGGCTCACGCGGGTCGTGATACAAATGGCTCACAATTTTTTATCGTTCTTCAACCTCAGCCCCACCTTGATGGCGTTCACACTGTCTTTGGAAGAATCACGGAAGGCCTCGACGAGCTAGATCTTGTCAAACAAGGCGATCAACTTGCGACCGTTGAAGTGTTTCAAGCTCAGTAAGTAGAAGTTTTTAAAAAATGTTAATTGAAAATGGTGTGAGATTTTTTTGGGCACTCTCGACTCTTCTTTTGAGTCTTACCTACACAGCTGTTTGGTTTCGTTTTTCACTTGTTCAAACTTTCCCCTCGCTCAATGCCATGCAAATTCATTACATGACAGCGATCCCCTGCACTTTGTTGCAATTTTTCACAGCCCTTGGAGTTTTGTTCTATTTTATTGGAACAGGTGTCTGGATCAAAGATCAGGCTATGGGCCTTGCGAAAAAAGATCGAAAAAAAGCTGAAGCTGTTTACGAAATCTACAAAAAGGCGAACAAACTAAAAGGCCGAGCCTTTCCTTTTGTGACTTTTGCTATCTTTTTTGGAATCATGACATTCGTTCTGGGTGGAGCCCGACAAGTAGAAGCTATCCCCAACTGGATTCACCCTACCATCGCAAGTCTCTTTGTCCTGATTTCTGTTGTGAGTATGCCTTTTATCTTTCCTGCAATTAAAAGAAACATTGCTTATCTTGATGAGGCTTCCAAACTTCTTGAGAGCCCCTAAAGCTTTACTTTCCAAGCAGAGAGATCTACACCTATAATAAGAATATGGCAGATAAATCAGAAAAACAGTCCGAAAACATTGTGGGTGCTTGGTTTGTCGATTCAAACTGCATTGATTGTGATGTCTGCCGAGAAACAGCCCCCAATAACTTTACTCAACAAAAAGAAAAAGGCTACAGCTACGTATACAAACAGCCTGTCAATGATGACGAACTTGCTCAATGTCGTGAAGCTATGGAATCTTGCCCTGTAGAAGCAATTGGCAACGACGGCTAATAATGACTAAAATTTTTCACTCAACTCCATTTATCGTCGTTACGGATTTTGATGGAACACTCACCGAAAGAGACATCGGCAACGAATTGTCGATGATTTATCGTCCGCAACTTTTTAAAGACCTTCATGCTTCCTATAGCGCGGGAAATTTACGCCTGAGAGAATTTCAGCAACAACTTTGGACCGGCTTTCCGTGTTCAAAAGAAGAATTTATTCACGCATCGCTCAAAGCCGCTTCACTTCGCCCGGGAGTAAATGAGTTTCTTGAACTCTGCGCACATAAGAATATTCCCGTTTATGTCGCAAGCTGCGGAATAGACCTCTACATCACAAGCGTGATCGATCGTTTTATGTCTAAATTTGCTCAAGCAGCTATTAAGGGCCTGAAATCAAATACAGCTGAATTTAACGAAAAATCTATATCGAGCCTCATCCCACCAGACCAAGATAACTCCCAAGCTGAACCTCTACACAAAGGTCGATGGGCTCAAGAACTTGCACAAAAGCACAATGGAGCAAAAATTATTGCTATCGGAAACGGAGGGAGTGACAAAACCTTCCTTCATCACGTGGATATGATTTATGCGACCGAAAAGCTCATTAAAACTTGTGAAAATGCTCAAGTAGAGTTCAAGCCATTTCACAATTTTTTCGATATCCTCAAAACATGGCCCCTCACGTAAAACGTTTAAGCCTTTGTTTTATTTTCAGTGTACTCACAATAAAAGGAGCTCTCTCCGGGGAAGCAAAAAAAACTTACGAAGAATTACCTGATCAATACAAAAAAGCCTTCAAAATAAATGCTTATCAAAAGAATCCCCAATCATTTGAAGTTTTTCTAGAAACCCTCAACGGATATTCCGTTTACAAAGAAACTCTCGAAATCAAAGCCGAGTATTTTCGTCTCGAGCTTAAAGAAGCAACCCCTGCACTTAAAAGCCTTGATCCGCTTTCCCAAAAAATAAAAGAATTTTACAAAGATCAAAACACTTTTCTTTTTGAGCTAAAAAATAAAAAAGAAACCTACCTCAAAGAGTTCAGCATAAAACTTCAGGCTTGCTCCAAAGAAAACTGCCTTCTTCCTGTTTCCTTTACAATTCCCATATTAAATTCAATCAAAGAAGCCCCCCTTCCCTCTTCCACATTGAACTCACCTGAAAGTTCGTATCAAAATACACTTGCTGAAAAGTTTAAAAAACTTTTTCAAAATTCCTCTAGTCTTCTCTCTTTTTCTTCACTTTTGATTCTTTTCTTAGCCGGACTCATCACCTCCTTTTCGCCTTGTGTGATGCCTCTCTTTCCCATCACATTGGGAATTTTCTCTCGATGGTCACACCACAATCAACAAAAAGCTTTTGCGCTCTCACTCAGCTACGGTCTCGGAATTATCTTATGTTACGCTTCTCATGGCCTACTCTCAGCCGCAACGGGTGGAGTTTTTGGAAGCCTCACTCAAAGTCCCTTCTACCTCATAACGATTGGATCGATTCTTTTTTTGTCGGGCTTTATTTACTCTGGGCTCATTCCCTTTCCTTTTGCGAATAAACTGCTTGAACTCGCCAACAAAGTTGAAGGTCCTTTAGAAACAAGCAAGAAAACAGGATTCAAGAGACTTCTTTTTAAAGGTTTTTTAATGGGTGCAACTCTTGGGCTTGTTGCAAGCCCCTGCGTAGGTCCCATCCTGCTCTCTCTTTTGGCCCTGTTGAGTCGACAACTTCCTCAAGGAAATTTCGAAAGTTACGCTTCGGGATTTTTTGCACTCAGCATCTTTGGCCTTGGAATGGCCATTCCTTTTTTAATTTTGGGTCACTTTTATTTTCGCCTTCACAAAAGAATCCAATTAGGAAAATACTCTCTTATTGCAAAATACATTGGAAGCGCGATGCTCACAGGAGCTTCCTTTTACTTTTTAATCCCAGGATCAAAAATTCTTTTCTCTAAAAAAGAAGTCTCTTCTTTTCAAAAATACACTTGGGACAATAAGCCCCAAGGCTCTTGGCTCGTGGTTGATTTTCGTGCGGACTGGTGCGCAGCTTGTTTGGAAATCGAAAAAGAAATTCTATCAGACACTGAAACTCAAGAGACATTCAATAAAAACTCATGGTCCCTTGTTCAAGTCGATATGACAAAGCCTGACCAAAATAAGGACCTTGCTTCTCGCTTTAAAGTCCTGAGCCTTCCTACTCTTATTTTTATCTCACCCGAAAATAAAGTTTGTGAAAAATACACGCTCAACGAAAAAGAAAGTGTTGCTAATTTTGTTCGTCGACTCGAGAAGGCCAAAAGCGACTGCTTTTAAAGTATTCTGAAAAAAATATTCGCCAACCAATCCAACGACGCCACCATCCTGTTTGTGGAAAATTGGGACTTTCCACAGGCTGATAATAAACAGCAATATCTCTACGCTTACTTCGATCAATTTCTTTTTTGATAAATTCCATAGCTCTTCGAGCATGGTAGGAACTTGTAACAATTAAAATATTTTTGGAATTGGTTTGCTCAGCAACTTCACGAAGCTCAATAGCATTTTCGAGAGTATTTTTTGAAAATTTTCCAAGCCATATCTGAGATCTCAAAGAGGGACTCAAATCCAAAACGTTATTAGCCTTTAAAACATCGTCTAAGGTGACATAGCTTTCTGTTCCCGAAACGAGCAAAACTGCACGAGGATATTTCTTGAGCAAATCAAGGCCTGAGCGAAACCTCCCCTGACCTCCCGTTAAAACAGCAATCATATCTACTGGAACTTCGCTTTGAATATCAAAGGGCTTTTCAGGATATTTAATTAGCAAGGAAAACTCATACAAATCCTTTGTCCACAAAGCAGCGAAGACAAAGAAGACAATTAAAAAAATTTTAACGGCCGTATTTTTCATTTATGCCTTAAGGCAAAACAGCAATGGCCTCGATTTCAACCAATGCGTTGAGGGGAAGGCCTGCTACTTGAAAGGTTGTGCGTGCAGGTGGATTTTTTTCGGGAGGAAAACTTTTAGCGTATTCTTCATTAAAAGTTTTAAAATCATTCATATCTTTTAAAAGAACTGTTGTTTTCACAACACTCTCAAAACTTGCTCCCGCAGCATCCAAAACAGCAGCCATGTTCTTTAAAACTCTTTGAGTTTGAATACGGATGTCATTTTCTACAAGAGTCATCGTCTCGGGATTTAAAGGAATTTGCCCAGACATATAGAGCATTTTCCCAACTTTCATAGCCTGAGAATAAGGACCAATGGCCTTAGGTGCTGAGTCTGAATGGATACGTTCTTTCATGATTCTCTCCTTTTAGCTTCCGCAGTAAAATCTTCGACTGCTTTTGGAAGACTCGTTTTGATAAGTCCTTTTAAAATAAAACTTGGAACACTCACTGAAAACTCAAGATCTAACTTATAAGAAACTTGTGTTTTTTCGGGGCCAACAGCTGTTAATTCCCAGAGCCCATCATTCTTTTGAAAAAAATCACCTTCTTTTAGATTCCACCAAACTTTTGCTTTTTCATCAGAGTATTCACTCTTAACAGAGATGGAGTAATCGATTTTCTTCATCATTTCGACTTGCATCTGTACGACTGTGGAGTCCTCTTTCTTCTCAAGAACTTGAGCTTGTTTTACCCCACTTGCAAATCGAGGATATTGTTCAAAATCAAGAATTGCTTGGTAAAGTTTTTTAAGAGGAACATCTACAAGTTGACGATGTTGAGCTTCAGCCACAAAAAGATCTTAATCCGAAATATGGTCGTTTCTCAAAGCTTCTGGGCATTCAAAAAACGATAGTGCAAATAAAGTTCATCTTTGACTTTTTTAAGATCCAATAATTTCATTTGTGGCCATGGACTCAAGGTGTCATCTCCGCTCACAAGACTTGGATTCTTTCTTCCCCCTAAAACTTTAGGCGTAAGCGTTAAATAAAGTTCCTGTAGGAGCCCAGCCTTTATAAAGCTGTGCATTAATTCACCCCCACCCTCGACTAAAATATTTTGAAAGCCCGCTTTTACAAAAGCTTCTAAAACTTTCCGCGGTTCAACCGTGTCCTTTCCCGCAACAATTACAAAGGCACGATCCTGAGAGGACTCTAACGCTTTCGCGTAGGATTTTTCGCAGGTAAAAAGAAAGCGAATAACTTGTGGGTCCTTCCAAAAGGGAAGATCAGCATCTACTTCACCGCTTTGAGAAACGACTGCATTGACCAAAAAACGACCGCTTTTATTTTTGGCTTTGATAGGTTTTGCAAAAACGCGAATTGTTTGAGCTCCTACAACCACTACTTCCGCTTGGTGACGAATACGCTCCATCATTTTTTTATCAAACGCGGTTCCAAGAGTTTTATGTGGACTTTTTAAATCCGCAATTTTTCCATCAAGAGAAATGGCAAGATTAGCAAAAACTCGAAGCTTTTTTAATTTCTGTTTCTTCGCAGACATCGCGCAGCCAAGTCTAGCAGTCCTTAGAAGCTCCTGCTAGGATCCCCTAAAGGTAGCCCTGTGAATCTTTCAAATGGCCTTACTCTTTTTAGAATCGCTCTCTTAATTCCCATGGGATGGCTTATGCAAAATGATTATAATTTTGCAGCAACTTCCATCCTCATTGTCGCCGCTATTAGCGATGGACTTGATGGATATTTTGCACGCAAATTCAATCAGGTAAGTGATTTTGGAAAAGTCATAGACCCTATTGCCGATAAAATTTTCCTAAGTGTTTCCCTCTATCTCTTAGTAGGAGACCCTCTACGACAACTTAATCCTTGGATTGCAAGTGTCATTGTGGCTCGTGAATTTTTTGTGAGTGGTCTTCGCAGTTTATTTGCGAGCAAAAACATTATTCTTGGCGCTGAAAAAACCGCCAAATGGAAAACTGCATTTCAATTTATAGGGATTGGGGCTTATATCCTAAATGATCCTTTATTGAGCTTCATGCCACCTTCAATTCTCATAGGAAAAATATCTTTTTTAATTGCGATTCTTCTTAGTTACGTGAGCATGATTCACTATATTAAAAAGTACCTATACTTAACGTAATTTGATAAGGATCTTCTTTTTCACGA
>CANIGN010000063.1 GCA_947467125.1 Bacteriovoracaceae bacterium
CAAAAGATTTTTTTAATTCAATTAAATTCAAATGATCTTCAGGAGGAAGTAGTGAGAAAAACTTTTGCACATCTCTGTGCTCAGAAAGTTTTTTCAACTCAACCAACACCATTTTAAGTTTCTCAAACGCCTCCAAGGGATAGACTTGATACCGATTTCCCTTTTCTAAACGTTCAAGGGCACGCCCCGTTCCAAACGGAACCCTATCAGATTTTCTACCCACGATTTCAAGTTTTATATCGAGCGAAGGATTAAAAGAATCTGTATCAATCTGACGAACAAGACCTATCGACTGCATTTTGCTTAAGAAATAAAAATCCTCGCCAGCTTGAACATTAGGAAAGCCCCGAATTTTTTCATAAGCCTGTAAATCAAAAACTAATGTGCTTCCTAAGGCCCAAAAGGCATAAGGAGAGCCTGCGTATTGCAATCCCTCGACATAAGAACGCAAAAAACTCTCGTATTCCAAAAGCCCTTGATATTCATCTTCAGAAAGGACTCCCCTTGAATGACGAAAGGGATAAGTTCCTGCGATTGATCCTGGAATAAGTTCTGCCTTAAAGTAATCAAGAGGCAAACGAACATCCGCATCACTTTGACGGTGAAGAGAAGAAAGTAAATTTTTTTCTTTATAAAGGTATAAAGCGATATCACCTAAGATACGGCGAGCTCTTCCAACACCTTCTTTTACTTTAAGCTTCCAAAGATCATGCGTTCCATTAACAACCAAAACAAGATGCTTATGAATTTGAAAAGTTTTTAAAGCTTCATTTTCTTTAAAAGAAAAAAATTGAAGAACTTTTTGGTTAGACTCTCTTTGTATGATTGAGGCATTCTCTTTTTCATTTATAAATAAAATGACTAACTGAGACTTTGTTGAATGACTCAGTACAAAAGTAAGTCTTTCGTAAAAATCTTTTACTTGCTCATCTTCTGCACAAAGAGGAACCCCCATTGATTGCTCAAAATGACTGTCTTTAAAAAAACCCATTTCTTGGCCATGCTGAATCACAGACAAAGAAATTGGATCAAAGAGATATTGCACTTCTCTCTTTTGACAGTTTGAATAAAAGAGTCAAGATGAAAGAATCCCTAAAGCTTCTAAACTTTAAAGACGCAGATCCCAAATTTATTGAGGTCACGCTCGAGCAAATAAAAAACCAAGAATTACTCGTTACCTATAAACTTCGTCAAAAAGATGTCGATCCAAAAATTTTTTCTTCAAAAGAATTCAAAGTTTTGGAGAAGGGAAAAGACCTTTGGAAAAAGACTTGTTTTGAGTGTTTCTTTTTTGACGAATGGTCAGAACAATATTTTGAACTGAATATCTCACTTGATGGAAAATACGATTTAATGAGCTTCGAGACATATAGAAAACAGAGCTCGATTGAAGCGCCTATTAAAGTATCGAATTTGAGCGTTAAAAAAGTTCAAGATTTTGTCTATGTTTCTTTTGGCTTTGAAACTTGGTTTAAAAAGCCCCACTTTATAGCTCCTACAGTGATCCTTGACGGTCCAACCGAACAATTTTTTTTCGCTTTAAAACATAGCGATAAAAAGCCTGATTTTCATATTAAAAAAATTCCCTCTGGTGAACTAAAAATTCACACTATATTCATTAAATAAAATAATTTAGCTCCGATCATAAATAGTGTCCTTACAAAGCACATCATTAAAGATTGAAGAAACAAAACTTATGAGTGAAGCACCTATTTCGAGTTTTATTAAATTTCAAAATAAGATATTTAATGTTCAAAAAAGACTTCCTCTTTATTACAAATTCAAAATAGTTTTTGAAACGTTTCTTGCTTCTATCCTTTTAATTATAACCAGCCCTATCACACTGACAGTCGCAGCACTTATTAAAACGATGAAAGGTGGCAATGTTATTCATAAACAAAAAAGAGTTGGGAAAAACGGGACAATTTTTAATGTCTATAAATTCAGAACATTAAAAGTAGGCTCCCCTAAAGTGATTGATATGGGATACAGTGCCTTAACAAAACTCAAAGACGATCCTCGAGTCGAGGGATCACTCGGCCGATTTCTTCGAAAGTGGAAAATAGACGAGATTCCACAACTCATAAACGTTCTAAAAGGAGACATGCTTCTTCTTGGTCCAAGACCTTATATCATTGAAGAAAATCTTCACATGACTGAAGCCCACGTAGATCGTTTTGCCGTACGCCCTGGCTTATCTGGATACTGGCAAGCACTCAAAACTAACCTTAATGATCCCGATGAAAAAGCTACTTTAGACTGCAAATACGTTCGTGAAATGTCTCTTGCTCTTGATTTAAAAATTTGGATTAACACTTTTAAAGTTGTTCTAATGGGTGAAGACTTTTCAGAAACGGAATCAAATAAATCAAAGTCCTCACAAAAGTCAAAAGAACCCCAAAGACGTGTGTCTTAACACAAAATTAACACAAAATTTCCAAAGCTTTTGAGAAACTCTCCCGAAAAGATTTCAGGGAGAAATATATGAAAAAATTTAACAAAAAAAGCGGCCAAGGAACTCTTGAGTGGATTCTTATTCTTGCGGTTATGGTTGGCTTCGTTATGATCTTTGGTAAAACGATCAAAGCTAAAATCGGCACTACAACAGAAACCGTCTTTAAAAGCGTAGACTCAAGCGTCGGGACTCTTGCCGATCCAAATCAACATTAACTTTTTGATTTCAAAAAATTATTAGCTCGAAAGGATATAAGCTATGAAATTAAAAAAAGGACAAGTTTTAGTGGAGTACATATTACTTTCTTTGCTTGTCATTGTAGCCACAGTAACTGTGGTTAAATTCATAGTTTATGATGTTTTTAGAGACTCCATGATTGGACTTAAATCAAAAACAACAACTTGTATTTCCAGGAACACTCAAAATAGCGGAGACTGCAAATAGGGAGTTTATTTTTATGATAAAGAAGAAAAAACTCCTTAAAGGTCAAGTTGTCGTGGAGTACATTCTTGTAATTGTTGCGATCGTAGGCCTAGCCCTCGCTGCTTATACCGCTCTAAAAAGTAGAATGAAAAAACCTCTCCAAACTTTTAAAGACAAAGTCGAAAAAGACTCTGCATATGCGGGAAAACCCAAAGATGCTTATTACAATAAAATTGAGTACAAAGCCCAATGAAAACAATTAGAAAAAATCTTCAAAAGCAAAAAGGGCAAGGCACTATTGAATTCATCTTTGTATTCATTGCTTTTATATTTTTTCTTTCGCTTAGCTATAACGTGGTTGTTTCTTTTGCAGTTTATCAATACTTTAGTTACGCAACATTCATGACCGCTCGCGCTTATCAAGCAAGTCGAGAGACTCCAGAATTACAACTTGAAGCTGCCAAAAGAACAATGGCTATTTATCTTCCAAATGTTCAACCTGGATCAGGCTCAACGCCTTTTGGATTTTCCCAAAAAAAAACGCTTGCTACCATTATTGCATTTGGCGCACCCAGTACTCCTCGTGATGTCACCACCCCTTTTAGTTTAGAATTTCAAGTTCCCCTTGTGAGCATTCCACTCGGAGAAGACCTCAAAAGAGAATTTGGAACAATTACACTCAAAACTGAAAGTAGACTTGGTAGAGAACCTACACAAAAAGAATGTCAGGACTTTTTTAAAAACTTTTTCTCTAATTTTGGTAGCGGAGGCGGCCTTCACTCTTGGGAGGGCATGGAGGATAACGGATGCTAAAAAAACCCTCCCCCCTCAAAAACAAAAGCGGCCAAGCGATGATTGAATTCTTGCCAGCCATTTTGCTTTTTATCGTGATCCTTATCGTAAGTACTGTTTTTTTTATGGGGCTCAGAGAATCAACCCTGCTTCAAGAAGCCGCTCGAAACGCCGCTTTTGCTAAGATATCAAATTCCGGACCTCTCGTTTCAAGAGTCAACCAATCTGGTGCTCCAGGCTTCTACACCTTTCCCATGACAGGCACACAAAACATTGAGGTGAACAGCCGTAATACATGCTTTGTTGCTAGCCCTCAACTTTCAACAGATGGTCCCAACACCTTTAAACTTCCAAGCATTCTAGGCGTAGAAATGGGACTTCAGCGAATTCATAAAATGACAGTTTTCCGTCAACCTGGTGATCCAAAACTTTGTCAGTAATTTTAAATAAAACTCAAATTACAAGATAAACAAACCGATAGCGATATAAGGAGTTAGCTTGAATCAGTCGCGTGCATTTTTTGTAAGTTTAGCTTTTGCTATCTTAGGCATGGGCCTTGTTGCGTTTTATATTTCAGACCAAGAAAAACAAAGCCAAGACAAACTTGGCAAATCGGTTAACGTTCTTGTCGCCACTAAAGATATCAATGAAATGCAAGTCTTAGATGAGACAATGGTCTCTCAAGAAAGTCAGTTTGATAAACTTATACAACCCGGTGCCTTAACTGATTTCAAAGACATCAAAGACATGGTGACTCTTGTTCCTATAAAAGCGGGAGAACAAATACTCGTGACAAAACTTTCTCCCAAAAGCACTGAAACAGGACTCGCTCTTCAAGTTGCGGCTTCAAAGCGCGCGATGTCGATTCCCGTAAACGACGACACAGGCGTTTCTAAACTCATTAAGCCTGGCGATCATGTCGATATCATAGGAAGCATTAGCTACCCCAATCCCGATGGATCAAAACAAACCGAACTCAAAACGCTTCTTCAAAATGTAAATATTCTTGCTGTTGGAGAAATCATTCAAAATAATATCCCCACTCGCTACGAAAACGATCCTCTCAATCAACGAAAAGTTGCTGTCAGCGCACGCGGAGAAAAGAATTTCAACACCGTCACCGTTGAAGTCACTCCCGAGCAATCTCAAGTTTTGATTTACTCCTTGGCTCAAGGAACGGGACTTTATCTCACTCTAAGAAACCCTATCGATCGTGTTGAAAGTAACATTGGATCCACAACTCTTGATGAAGTCCTAGGGCCCGACTCGAAACGAGCTGAAGCTCGTGACAGAGAACAAAAAAGAATCATCGAAGAAGCTCGCCAAGCAGCAGCCGCAGCTGCAGCGGCCGCGGCAGCTAAAAATGCCGCTGCTGAGGGAACTCCCGGTGCTCCGGCAAGAAAACCCGCAAGCGATCCGCTTGAATCAGGAGGAGGCGTCCTTGAATAAACATCTCAGAGTTAAACTTTTTTTCTTCATTTTTACTTTTGTATTTTGTTCTTTTTTACGTGCAGAAGAAAGCTCTTCATCAAGCGATGAAAGTGGTTTTAAAAAAACTCAGCTTGTAGGAGAAATTGCAGATTCAAATCTAGAAACAGTTCTTAAAAACCGTGATGAACTTAATCCCATCTACGGATTTGAAGAAATCTTTATTGGATTAAACAAAAAAAATACGAACGCAAAAACGGGATCACCTATTAGCGTCGAAGACATTCCTGAAATTAAAGATGTTAAAGATATTTACTGGTTCCCTACCATTCAAGGAATTATTAAATTCGACAAAGAAAGCATGTCACAACCAGGCTCTCCTCCGAAAAGAGCCTTTATTTTAACAACAGGACAAACAGGAACAACTCAAATTCTTGTCTACGACAAAGAGATTGATCCTAAAACCAAAAAACCCATTCCAGGAAAAAAACTTTTCAAAGTTTTTCGCGTAACTGTCACAGAAGAAGATCTTGTTGTGCTCTTACAACAAATCAAAGCAAAAATGGGTAAAATCGAGGGACTTGAAATGCGCCTCATTGGAGACCGCATAGTCATTGATGGGCAAATCGTTGTTCCCAAAGACTTACGAAGAGTTCTGACTGTCTTTTCAAATTACAAAGAAGCTGGCAAACCTGTTGAATTTTTAGCTGAAGTTTCGCCACTTGCCTTGCAATACATCGCTGAAAAAATGCAAGACGAAATCAACGGGGGAAAAGATAGACCCACAAATATTTACGTTCGAATTTTGAACGGTCGATTTATTTTAGAAGGTGCTGTAGATAAAAAAATCGATCGCGACATCGCTGTGCAAACTTGCCAAGCAATGATTCAAGATCAATTCAAACTTGAGCCTAAACTCGTTAAAGAATCTGTTTTTAAAGATCTTCCTGAATGTATGCTCCGTATACGACTTAGACCCAGTCAACCTGCAGATCCCGATCCGATCATGAGTATTCGCGTTGATTTTGTAAGCCTTGTACGTAGCTACATAAAAGCTTTCAACTTTAAATGGGCGCCTGGCATTACAGCAAATTCTAGCTACAGCTATGCAAGTGATGCGGGTAAATTTATTGGATCTTTTCAAGCCACTCTTAGCGGACTCTTCCCTTCTCTCGAAACTCTTTCAAGAAACGGACACGCCCGAGTGCTAAAATCTGCCACACTCCTTATTAAAGATGGCGAAGATGCAGAAAAAGGAAATGGTGCTGGCCCGGAAGCTTCAATAGCAGAGTCACTACAAGTTCCTTACTTTGTTCCTGGTAACGAAAAAAATCCACCCCGATGGGAATTTACGAAGATTGACACAAACATAACTGTATCTGGGCGATCCATCGCAGGAACAGATAAAATAAATATCAGCGTAAATGCAAATCAAGCAGAAGCACAAGAGAAGCCAGCCCCCGATGCCCCTCCAGGAAGCCTTAGTTATAGCGTAAAAACACAGCTCATTGTTTCCAATGGAGACAGCGCTGCCCTGGGAGGACTTATTTCTGAACGTCGACAAGTCGCCATGGGAAGAGACCCTCCTAATTCTAACGGGAGCGATATTACTCTTTTTAAATTTTCAAAAAACCATGAGTTTCAAGACCAAAGAAACCAAATGATTATCTTCGTCACGCCCACTAAGATTCGAAACGCAAGTGAAGGAACAGAAAGCTTAAAACGTAAGTTTAGGTTGAGGAAATAAAATGAACGCTCCTTTAAACTCAGGACATATTATTGCAGTTGTGGGAGG
>CANIGN010000064.1 GCA_947467125.1 Bacteriovoracaceae bacterium
CACGATTTCTCAGAACTCAAATTCCCTCAATCTTTTCGATCTCAATTTATTTTTGTTCTTTTTGATTCAAAGATCAGACGCAATACACAAAACATTGTTAGCCAAAGCCACTCTCTTAAAGAAACCCAAACTAAAAAGTGGTCAGATAACATTCTCAAGCTTCAATCACTTGTCGTAAAAGGAAAAGAAGCGATTCAAACAAACAACACATCAGACCTAAGTTTTTTTATGAATGAAGCTCATCAAGCTCTTTGCGAGCTAGAGGTTTCAAATGATGAACTCAA
Source organism: Bacteriovoracaceae bacterium (assembly GCA_947467125.1). GTDB lineage: Bacteria > Bdellovibrionota > UBA2428 > UBA2428 > UBA2428 > CANIGN01. The sequence goes on from CANIGN010000064.1 coordinate 285, forward strand.
TCAACTCAGAGCTCAAATTCTGGAAGCTGGCGCTCTTGGCGCAAAACTTACAGGTGCAGGGCGCGGAGGTTTTTTACTGGCTCTCTTTGACTTGAAGACTTGGCAAAGTTTGAAGTCCAGAGATCACTCGAAGCTTGGAAGCTTTTTTGAGTTGAATCTTTGATTTAGTAGGAACTGATTTAAATTCTGCAGCCACTTTGACAGCTAAAGCCGCATCAACATAACCATCTGAAATAACTTTATTTCTCAAGAATGCTGTTTTGATAACCGACTTTTGAATAATTTGCTTCACTTCTAAATTGGTAAGCTGTGGATTTAGGCTCCAAACAAGAGCCGACAACCCCGATACAAACGCAGTTGCCTGACTTGTTCCATTCATAAATCCATAAGCTTGATTTTGTTGAAGAGATAAAATTCCTCCACCCGGAGCCGCGACGTTCACAGTCTTCGCACCCCAGTTAGAAGCCGGAATCAACTTTCCTTCAGGACCAATCGCTGAAACAGAAATGATATTATTCAAATCATAAGATGCGGGAAAAAATGGACGGTCACTTGTATCGCTACGCTCATTACCCGCTGCTGCGACCACTAAAATTCCTCTGTCACGAGCTTCTTTTAAAGCTTCGTATTCTTCTTTAGCGAAACTCGCTCCACCACCTGAATAATTGATAATATTTGCGCCATGCTTAACGGCATAACGAATAGCCTTCACACTATTTTCAAGATTCTTTGCGCCAGTAGATTCCATTGAGATAAAACGAACAGACATAATTTTCACGCCCGGACAAACACCCTTGAACCCGTTGGCTTCTGTAGATTTTCCGCTGATAATTCCGGCAATATGAGTCCCATGTCCAAAGCCATCAACAATCCCTGTACGATTTGTAATAAAATCCCATCCACTTATATCATCAACAAATCCATCATGATCATCATCAAACCCAACTTTACCTTTTGCTTCATTTTCATTTACCCAAGCTGATTCTTGTAGGTTTTTATGATTAAAGTCGACTCCCGTATCAACAACGGCCACAACAATTCTTGAAGAACTACAATCAAAAGCCTTTGAAGCTTTGACCGATTTTTTCTTAACCAAATAATCCCATGCGCTTTTTAATCCCAAGCCAGGATTTGCAAGCATTCCCCACTCTGAGTTCAAAAGACTTATTTTTTTTTGATCTTGAGCGCTTAAAGAATAAGATCCCACAATTGCTCCAAAGCTGATTGTCAAAAAGCTCAACGTAAAACAAATTCTACGCAACATACGCAATAAACCTCTTCAAGAAAAGATTGCAGAAGGCATGCCAGAACGAACCCAAAACAAAGACTCTTAAAAGATTGTAATTATTATATAATTTTGAATTAAAGATTTGAGATTCAAGTAGGCTCAAAACCCATGCCCATTTTGAGCTCTCTGAATATAATCTTTTAGACATTCAAAAGAAAGAAACAGACAAAAGGTTTTTACTGGCTCTCTTTGACTCGAAGACTTGGCAAAGCTTGAAGTCCAGAGATCACTCGAAGCTTGGAAGCTTTTTTGAGTTGAATCTTTGATTTAGTAGGAACTGATTTAAATTCTGCCGCAACCTTTACAGCTAAAGCCGCATCAACATAACCATCTGATATAACTTTATTTCTCAAAAATGCTGTTTTAATCACTGACTTTTGAATAATTTGCTTCACTTCTAAATTTGTGAGCTGTGGATTTAAGCTCCACACAAGAGCCGACAACCCTGACACAAACGCGGTTGCCTGACTTGTTCCATTCATAAAACCATAAGCTTGATTTTGTTGAAGAGATAAAATTCCTCCACCTGGAGCCGCGACGTTCACAGTCTTCGCACCCCAGTTAGAAGCCGGAATCAACTTTCCTTCAGGACCAATCGCTGAAACAGAAATGATATTATTCAAATCATAAGATGCGGGAAAGTAAGGACGCACTGACGTATCATTGCGCTCATTACCCGCTGCTGCGACCACTAAAATTCCTCTATCACGAGCTTCTTTTAAAGCTTCGTATTCTTCTTTAGCGAAACTCGCTCCACCACCTGAATAATTGATAATATTTGCACCATGCTTAACGGCATAGCGAATTGCTTTCACAGTATTTTCTAAATTTTTAATTCCACTTGAATCACTCGCAAAATAACGAACAGACATAATCTTCACGCCCGGACAAACACCCTTGAATCCATTAGCTTCGGTAGATTTTCCGCTGATGATTCCCGCAAGGTGAGTTCCGTGACCATGACCATCAACAATATTTCCAGTGTTCGTCGTAAAATCCCAACCGTTTACATTGTCTGCGAATCCATCACGATCATCATCAGATCCAGCAGCACCCTTTGCTTCACTTTCATTTACCCATGCAGATTCTTGTAAGTTTTTATGTTTAAAATCCACTCCCGTATCAATAATTGCGACAACAATTTTTGAAGAACTACAATCAAAAGCCTTTGAAGCTTTGACTGCTTTTTTCTTTACCAAATAATCCCATGCGTTTTTCAATCCCAGGCCAGGATTTGCAAGCATTCCCCACTCTGAGTCCAATAAACTCGATACAGGGATCCCCATTTTAGATCCACTTAAACCAGACACCTCAGGATCAAGCCCCGATAATTTCAATCCAGAAGCGATAGGCTCTTCTGTTACGATTTCCATGTTTTGTGCGTTTAAAGAAGAAGATCCTACAATTGCTGCAAAACCCATTATGAAATACAGTTGACGTAACATTCGCATAAGCCTCTTCTTGCTTAGATTGCAGAAGCCATGCCACAGAAGCCCAGAAACAATCTTTTACAACATCCTGTAATTGCTCGAGAAATTCCTAAAAAGAGCCTTTAAAGCGAAGTAAAACAAGGACTTAAGACAAAGTTTGGTGCCTTGAGTGTAAAGACTTTAGACACTCAAAATAAGCTGCACTCCAAGCCCACTTTCCTGTAAAATAGGACCTTCAAAATGAATCCCTTTATTTTGTTATTCGTCGTAATTTTTTCGAGTTTTCAACTGGTCGCAAATGCAAATGATGCAGATATTTATTTAAACAATATACAATCAACTCTTCCCCAAAAATATTTCGAAAGATTTCAACGTGCTATAAAATCTACACCCTTGCAAGATGGTCCCAACTGTTTTCAATCCACAGCTTATATTAGCGGACTCACCAATCGCACATCGTACATGTCTGATCTTGAATTTTTTTTGTTACTCAAAAAATTTAATTGCCAAAAAATCACGAGAAACGAAGCAATCAAAGCTGGCGATATCGGACTTTTATCCAGTGATTTTTCCTCAGAATACAGGACCCAACACTTTGAACATGCTTTTATCTGGGATAAGTTCCCAGATTATTTAGTTGAAAAAATCGGAAGCTACTCAAGCTTCAAACTGAAGCAAACTCACATCAAAGAATCAGAAAACTGGACTCTCTTCAAAAAGGAATGCATAGCAGAACCTGACAAGTGCCCACTCAAACTCACAAACTATCGCTGCCCTCAATACTTAGCTGAAAAACCTTGGAGCGGATCAGAAAAACTTGAAAGTCAAAGAAAACTTATTGAGGTATGGATACACTCATCCGACAATCCGACTCCAGAAGATATTTCTAAAATCATTATTGAATTAAAAAAAATTCTTGCAGATTTTGAAAAAGAAAAGAAAGAAAATTCCTTAGAAAAAGAAGAAGCTATCTCGCTTCTAAGACAGGTTCAGATTTTTCAAGATCCCAATTAAGCTGACTTAAAATGTACTCCGCTGCATGAGCCTTGCTTAAAGAATGACAAGGCATTAAGTGTTGAGAGTCGCCTGATCCAAGTTCTTCTCGATTCATCACGAGGACTTGATTCGTACTTGCAAAAGGCCCCTCGCCTTCCACGCCGCTCCTATTGACGACAATAGCATCTGCTCCCTTGCGAAGAAGCTTCTTCCTTGCTCGATCAATTGCTTCTTGCCACGTTCCGCTCTCAAGAGCAAAAGCGACAATTTTTTGAGAGCTTTTTTTATTTTGAGCAGCCCACACAACATAATCCTGGGTCGCTTTCACATTCAAAGATAAACTTTCTCGTTTCGTTCGCTCTAACTTCCCATGAATCGACTCAACTTCAAAATCCAAAATAGCCGCAGCAGACACAAAAAGATCGCAAGACAAAAAAGAATTTTTGAGACTTTCCTCATAAGAAGACACTCCCTCAAATCGCATGAGCTGAATTCGAGAAGGATTATTTTTCGCAAGCGCTAACAGTTCGTTCTCAACACCCACATCGCAAATCCCCGCTAACAAATGAAGATAAGCTCCTTTTTTCAAAAGAGATCGAGCAAGCTCCAACCCCATTCTCCCACTTGAGGAATTCTGCAAAAATCTAACGTCATCAATCTGAGTTTTCATTGCACCAAAACTTAATAAAACTTTTTTATTTAAAAAGGATGAGCTTTCATCTGAGAACAAAACACATTCAATTTTTTTTAAAATTTCTAAATTTTCAGCAATATGCCCAAGGCCTTTTTCACCACAAGCAAGAAGCCCCTCTTTAGGTCCTGCAAAAACAAAGTTTCGATTTTTTAAAATTTGGAAATTTTCTTGATTGGCAGGACTCTCCCACATCACCACATTCATGGCGGGACACAAAACAACAGGGGCCTGAGTCGCAGAAATTTGCAAAGTTAAAAAATCATCGCAAAACCCTTGTCGCAGCTTGGCCATAAAATTTACTGTCGCTCCGTAGACAACAATCACATCTGCCCAGCGAGCTCCTTCGATGTGATCAGTCCCAAGATGTTCCGCGTTCCACAAATCATTTGAGAGAAGCTTTGAACCCAAAAAAGTTTCAAGAGTTTTGGTAGTCACAAATTGAGAAGCAGAAGACGTCAAAACAACACGAAGCTCATGTCCTTGTGCTTTTAGATCACGAATAAAGTCAGGACTGCGATAAGCAGCGATGCTTCCACAAATTCCCACAAGCACTTTGGCCATGTTTCGAATCTAGCAAAAGTGCGCTTTTCTTGCACAAATATCGATTAGGAGACTTCAGAGACTGAGCTTAAAGGTTACCCCTACGAGCTTGCTCTCGTTCAATAGCCTCAAAAAGGGCCTTAAAGTTACCCGCTCCAAAGCTCTTTGCTCCACAGCGCTGAATAATCTCGTAAAAGAGAGTCGGACGATCTTCGACAGGTTTTGTGAAAATCTGCAACAAATACCCCTCTTCATCTCGATCAACCAGAATATTGAGCTTTTTAATCGCTTCGAAATCTTCTTTGATGTCGCCCACTCGTTTTTTCAAATCATCGTAGTAAGCACCCGGAACTTGCAAAAAATCCACTCCACGTTTTCGCAGTTCTGTGACTGTGTGAATAATATCATCAGTCGCAAGAGCCACGTGCTGCACTCCCGCTCCGTGATAAAATTCTAAATACTCATCAATTTGAGATTTTCTTTTTCCTTGAGCGGGTTCGTTAATTGGAAATTTAATAAAGCCATTTCCGTTTGAAACAACTTTCGACATGAGCGCAGAATATTCAGTGCTAATATCTTGATCGTCAAAAGTGATGAGCAAATTAAAGCCCATAACATTTTTATAGAACTCAACCCACTCATTCATTTTACCAAGCTCCACGTTACCCACGCAGTGATCAACGTATTTCAAACCCACTTCCACATCTGCTTCGCCAGCGGGATTCCAAGGCTCGTAACCTGGCAAAAAAGCACCTTTGTAATTTTTTCTTTCTACAAAGCGGTGAATCGTGTCTCCATAAGTGTGAATCGTCGTCATCACGATTTCGCCATTCTTGTCAGTTAAAACAACAGGTTCTCCAATCGCCTTTGCCCCTCGAGTTGTCGTTTCTTTATAAGCCTGTTTCGCATCTTCCACCCACAAAGCCAAAGCCTTCACTCCATCGCCATGTTTTTTTACATGCTCAGAAATTTCAGACTGGGGATTAAGAGAAGTTGTGAAAACAAAACAAACCTTGCCTTGCTTTAAAACATAACTCGCTCTGTCCCTGACACCTGTCTCTGGCCCCGCATAGGCCAAAGGCTGAAAACCGAAAGCCTTGCGATAATAATAGGCAGCCTGCTTGGCATTTCCCACGTAAAATTCAACGTGGTCAGTCCCTAAAAGAGGGAGGAAATCGATATTCTTTTTCATAGCAGAACCTAAGACTTTTTCGGTATTCATAGCTCTTTTATTAATAGCGAAAGAGCAGACTTGTCACGCTTTCCAAGAAATGTCTTAATACAGAACTCATGAGCGTCATTGATGAAATTATTGCAAAGCTTCAAAAAGAACTTGAAACTCAAGAAGTTGAAATCTTCGACTTTTCGGGCCAGCACGTAGGCCACTCTACCCTGCAAGAAAATGCCACAAACCTGCACCTACAAGGAAAAATAAAAAGCCCCAAATTCAAAGACCTCAATCAAATGAATCGCGAACGAATGGTTTACAAAATCTTAACCAAGGAATTTGCAGATGGAACCATACATGCCTTAACCTTAGAACTGGATGCCTCTTCTTAAAA
>CANIGN010000065.1 GCA_947467125.1 Bacteriovoracaceae bacterium
GTGCGTCCATTGCTGAATTCTTTTCACGGCTTAATCCCCATGCTTTTACCAAGCTACTTTCAAGCTCCTTAAATCGCGATAAAGTAATTTTAGTCATGAAAGATACAACAAAAATCGAAAGACTCTGGGCCCCTTGGAGACTTGAACACATTCAAAAGCACGCTGAAAAAGCGAAAGATTCACCCTGTATTTTTTGTGAATTGGCCAAAATGCCTTCTAATGAAGAAAGCTTAAAACTTTACCAATCCAAACATTGTTATGTGGTGATGAATCGCTTTCCTTACAACCCGAATCATTTACTCGTCATCCCTCATAACCATGTGGGAATGATGCCTGATCTTGAAAAAGAAGTCTGGGCCGATCTAAGCGATTGCCTTAAAGCAACCGTCGACTTACTCATGGACCGAATCAAACCTCACGGAATCAACGTCGGCTTGAACATGGGAAAAGCTGGAGGAGCAAGCATCGCTGAGCACCTGCACTTTCACATTCTTCCTCGCTGGGAGGGCGACACGAACTTCATGCCTCTTCTTGCAGAAACTCGCTCGCTACCCGTTCATAACCTGACAGTTTTTGAAAGTTTGAAAACACATTTTGCTGACTTTAAAAAATTTCTGCCTTAAACTAAAAACATGAAAGCCCTCAAAACAGGATTTTGGGCCATTTTTTTTATAGCTCTTGTTTCCGTTTGCGTGAGTTTCGCAACACAAAACAACGACTTAATGACTCTCAACTTTTTTAGCTACACAACAGATGCTCGCCCCAAATGGCAACTCCTTTTAGGTGCCGTTTTAGTGGGCGCAGTGCTTGCAGCTATCATTCTCATCGTGGAACTGATCGTCCTTGAATCCAAAAACATCGTTCTTCGTCGAATCAACAAAAAACTCGAACGAAGTCTTCAAAAAAACAATAGCGGCGAAGCTCACAAAGTTGAAACTTCGCTTTCACAAAGCATAAGCGATTCTGACGTGTGAAATTATTTGACCCTCATCTTTTAAATTTATTTCCGTATCATAGACAGCAAGAAAAGCGCACTCAGATGCTGACTCTTGATGAACTCATCGATGATTATCGAAAAGCTCAGATATTAAGCGGCTCTGATTTTGATTTTTTAATGATGAGCTATCGCTACGAGCATCTCTTTCAAAGTTTTTTTAAAACCTTTTTGAAAGGTAAACTTAAACCGCCCGCAATGATTGATCTTCTTCGACTCTCTTTTTCTTCTCTTCTCACAAGAGACGCTCAAAACACAGCCCAACTCACTCATGCTCTTGTAGAAAGCTCCAAAAAAATATTTGGTCCGCACACCTCCACGCTTTGTAACGCTTTTTGCCGAAAGCTCTTAAGAGAAAAAGATCAAATCTTGATTCAAATTCAACAAAATCCTGAAGTTTTCTTGGGAGAAAGTCTTTTAACTCGTTGGAAAAAACAACCCGAACTTATCAAACGCTTTGCTCAAAAAGTTTCGACTCGTCCCAATCCTGGCATCTCTGTTTTAAAAAAAAATAAGAGCTTTGACATTATTTCTCTCAAAGAATTCAAAGAGGGCGAAACGCTTGCCTTAAGCCAGGGTTCCTACGATCTCATCAAGTGGATTGCAGAAAGTGTCAAAGCATCCCTCGAAAATAAAAACTTAACTTTTTTAGATATGTGCGCAGCCCCCGGAGGAAAACTCATTGGGCTTCTGACTTTTCTCCAAAGTTTAGACAAGCAAAATAAAAATTCATTTAATTATGAAAAAATTGCAGCGGTTGACTCAAAATTTAAACGCGTTGAAAGACTTAAAGGAAATTTAAAGTCCTGGCAACTTCTTGATCAAACCCAAAATTTCATTCACGACTGGACTCAAGACTCTATACCCGAAGAACTTGATCCGCCAAAAAAATGGAATCTAATCATTGCCGATCTACCCTGTACGGGACTTGGAACTCTTGCGTCGCGACCAGATATTCTTTTAGAAAACTGGAGTCCCGCTTCGGATAAAGAACTTTTTGAAATCCAAGAGAAAATTATCAAACAAGCTCTTAGGGTTAAGGCAAAAGAGGGTATCGCTTTTGTCTCTATTTGCAGCAGTGATCCATCAGAGATCAAAAACCTAAGCCAAGTGATAGGCGCTGAACCCACATTTCAATCCTTGTTAAGCGAAACAAATAATGAAGAAATTACGGCTTGGAGGATTCAAGATTCCTAAGCCATAATGAACTTATGGGACTTAATCCTCAAGAACTTGAACAGCGACTCAAAGCCCTTGAATCAAGGCTTCTTAATTTGCAAAAAGAACTTTCAGTTACTGAAAAAATTGCCAAACAAATCCAAAACCTTGTTACTAAAAATCGTTTCCCTCAGATTCAAGGGATCGAATTCTTAAGCCGTTATATTCCGGGGGAACAAAATAGAGCTGAGGGCTTTGACTTTTTCTTGAATACCAAACAAACAAATCTTTGGTTTTTTTATTTTAACGTCGAATCTTATGGTTTGAGTTCAACACTTTTTCAAGCCTACCTTCTTTTACAAGGTCGCGCTTTTTTTGATCAAATAGAGAACACACCGGAGAGCGTCCTCAAAGAACTTACCCAAGAATTAGATCTTCAAAACGATACAAAAGCTAAAATTTTTATCGCAAACATTCATCTTTCAACTCTCAAATGGAATGAGGCAACTTTAGGTGAAAGCCCCACTCTTTTCATGCGAAACGCAGAATTGAATCACTGGGGCCCTCCAAAGAAAATAGAAAACTCGCTTAAGAAAAACTTACAACTTCAACCTGCGACTCGATTATTTTTTCTGAACCGCTCCTTAAATGAGTCTCTTCTTAAAAAAATTGAAACAGGCCCACTCAAAGAATCCTTTAAAGATGATTTTAATGATATTTTATTTCACCTAGAGAAAAACGAAAAAGCTTCCAACGCTCCTCATGATATTTGCTTTTGGGGACTTGATATAAATTCCAAAAAAATCCACTTGGCTTAAAAATATGAAAAAAAATAAAAATCAAAAAACTCTTCTACTTGGACTCGTAAATAAGAAAGAGCGCTTGGGGCTTAGCTGGAAAGGCTGGATATCTGGAGTTTTGATATCAATCGGCTTTTTTGTTTTTTTTCTCAAAAATATTTATCCATTTTTAGCTCCCCTAAATCGAGTTGAAAGCACTATTTTAGTCGTTGAAGGGTGGCTTCTCGACGAGGGAATGAAGCAAGCAGTAACCGAATTTAAATTACATAAATATGAACATATTTACGTCACGGGTGGCCCTCTTGATATAGGGAATTTTCTTTCTGATTATAAAAACTATGCAGACTTAGGAGCTGCCACCCTCAAAAGATTAGGAATAGAGTCAAAGGAAATAACAGTAGTCCCAGGGCCTACCACCGCTAAAGATCGGACCTTCACATCTGCCCTTGCTCTTAAAAAATATTTTGAGGATCACAAAATCGACATCAAATCTTTTAACTTATTTTCAAGTGGGCCCCACTCCAAACGTTCCCAACTCTTATTTGATTTAGCTTTCGAGAATACATTTAAAATCGGAATCGTTGCTGCAAAACCCTTTTATTTTGATCCTCAATCATGGTGGATCTCAAGCTCAGGAGTACGCACTCTAATAGACGAACTCATTGCCTATACCTACGCTTTATTTTTTAAATATACCCATCTTGGTACTTTATAAAAACCTTCCAAAAATCTTTTCCTGACAAACTATTTAAGTCTCCAATTCGCCCATATTTCGATATGACTCATTAAGTCTTTAAAAAGGAGTATTGGTGCAAAAATGAGGGTGCTGAAGTTCGTAGTTGTTGCTGCTGTTTTATTCATTGCAAAAGGTGCTGAGGCTGGAAAATACCGCCCCTTTTACTACGCTTTCACGAATGGAGCTAAATTAGCCATTATCGACGGGGAAATTCACTACATGCCGCCCTCAGGAGATCCCCAGCTCAAAGAAAAAAAGATCTACATAGGAGAAGAGGAGATTATCTTGCTCCCGGAAGGTCTTTCGCAAAACAATAAAAATCCATCTGAAACGACTCTTAGTAAATCCGGAGATAACCCCCTTTTGCTACAGACACGCACCGCTCAAGCGGTACCCTTCATATGGACAGAAACCAAGAACGCAAACACTGTTCACGAAATAACCCGGAACAACGTTGGAATCATGACCCAGGACGGCCATTTCTTTAAATTTGAAGACGCCATTCGAAGCCTCCCAGACCTAAAAGGTCAAAACATCAAAAGCTTTTCTTACGAAATCGTTGGTTTTAATGAAACAGCTTTTACAATTATTGCCGTCGTTGGGTTTGGCCAAAAACCCCTCACCCTCAATGAAGGCCATCCTTGGATTATCAATTCCAAGGGCGTAAGTGTTGTTGCCACAAAACGCGTCCCCCTCAACTTTACTTATACCTTCGACACCCAATCTGACATCCTTTTAGAAGCCAAAGAAGGATCCAGCCTTCTTTTCATTGACTTAGAAAATCCTTCTAATTTTACCTTTGAAAACGCAAAAGATTATCCAGATTGGAGAAGCCAAAGCAAATACCATCCTCGTTTTGCTTTTGTTGACAATCAAAATAGAGAATGGGTTTCTGAATCGAGTCCCAAAATCAATACACTCTCAAAAGATCCTGCTGCCGAAAATCAACCTTCTTCTAATTCTTCTAAAAAAAATAATCAGAAAAAAAATCAAAATAAAGGCGGAGGAAGCGGCATCCCTTCCATCAATACTGGAAATGGCGCTATGCCTGCCAACAAAGTTCTTGCCGAATTTGCTCGGAAATATGAAGCAGCAGAGATTCCTAATTTTGGATTTACAGCCGATGATTTTAGAGCCTTGGCGATCCCTCTCTTCTCTGAAACAGGTGGAAGTGTTGTCGTTACAGGCGAATCGGGAGGAGGAAAATCAACATTCCTTGAAGCCTTTGCGCGAAGCCTTCTGAACGGTGAATTTGCAGACAGAGGCGTACCTGCTGAAGACGTAGAAGTTTATCACTTTTCAGCTTCCGAAATTTCAAGCGGTTCTAAATATGTAGGAACGCTTGAAAGCAAAGTCGAAGCCATTATCAAATACGCTGAATGGGCGAGCAAAAATGGCAAACGCGTTTACTTTTTCATCGACGAAATTCACTCTCTTGTAGGTCAAGGTACACACTCCGGAAATCACAACGACGTGTTTCATACACTGCTCACCCCTCTTTCAAAAGGTTATTTAAAAATTGTTGCGACAACAACAGGCGATAACTACACCCAACTTGCGGCAAGACCCGATTTGGCAAGACGCCTTCCTCAGTGGCAACTTCCTCCTGTCGCTGAAAAAGAAGTTCCTCAAAAAATTGAACAATGGATACAGGCTTATAATAAGCCCGAACTAAGCCGCGAACTCTTAGAATACATCAGCAATGTCGCGATTGAATTTGACTCAACAGGAGAACCCCTCAGCCGAGCAGCGCGACTCCTTGAGCGACTCTATGCTGAAGCATCCTACGACGGATTAGATTTTGAAAATATCGAGACTCACAAAGAATACGTTCTTGAAGTGGCTTCACGGCTCTATGGATACAACGTCCAAAATTTTGCAATACAAGATCTCGATGCAAAACTGACTCAAATTGACGAATCTCTTAGCCACGTTGTGGGCTTTAGCGAAGTCAAAGAACGCGTCAAAAACTTTCTTATTCGCTCTGTGACTCGATCTCGAATCGCAGACAAATCAGACGGTCGCCTTCTTTTCATCAGCCCCTACGGACTTGGAAAAAGCACGACCGTTCAATCCATTGCAACGGCTCTTGGTCGCCCCTATGTGAGAATTCCTCTGAGTGCCTACACAGATCGCGAAATGCTTTATAGCGATATTGCTCGTGCAGCACTCAAAAACCCCTACTCTCTTCTTTTCTTTGACGAGTTAGGTGATGCACCTCGAGACATCATCATCGCGCTCAACAGCACACTTGATGACAAAAAGATTAGAGCGGACATCAATTATGGAAAAAACACTGGAGATCATAATAAAATCAGTGTCGATCTAAGCAGAACTTTCACCTGTGCTGCCACAAACTCTGGATCAACCTTTATCGAAGAGCAAAGCTCTCAGGGAGCTAAATCCATGGGCTTTGCTGCAGAAGTTGCAAAATCAAATCCTCAAGAAGCAAAGATCAATATCGATATAGAAAAACTTAAAAAGCGAGCTTCTGAAGAAGGTCTTGTGCGAAGCTTAATTGACCGCTTTGAAGTGATCCCTGTCCTTTATTATTCCCCAGAAGATTTTCGAGAAATCTTAAAACAACACTTTGTTTCAACGATTCACAACGTAAATACTAAAAACCAAAAAAACCTCGTGATTGAGGATCCCCTCAGGGAGTCACTCTTGGACCAACTTATGGCGAAGCACTATACAAAAAACGCTTCACCACGAAGTGCCATTAAGGAACTCGTTGAAACGATTGAAAATTACTTTGCCTATCAGGCAACTCGCGAAGTTGCGCCTAAGGCAGCTGAAATCATGAAAAAATCGTGCATGGCTTTGCTTCGCTAGACTCAGGATCATAAACCTTAAATTTGCTTTAAAGTATTTGCTCTAGCGTTAGACTCAACAGGACAAACTTGATTCTTAATTTTCGCACGTCTATAAGCGGAGATGGGAGCAAAGGGTTTGAAGAGATACAGCAAACTGCTGCTCTTGATAGGGGGATTATTTTGAAAAAATTTAAATCATTA
>CANIGN010000066.1 GCA_947467125.1 Bacteriovoracaceae bacterium
AAAAAATGTCTAAGACTAAGGGGAATGTGATCGACCCGCTTGAAATTATTCAAAGCGTGGGGGCTGATTCGTTGCGTATGACTTTGAATGCTTTGTGTGTTCAGGGTCGAGATCTACGCTTGTCTGTTGAGCGAATTGAAGGGTACAGAAACTTTATCAACAAAATTTGGAACGCTTCTAAGTTCGTAATGATGGAAAATTCTCAAGTGACTTTGAAGGATCTTTCTCCAGAAATGAAAGAGGATCTTCCAACTCAGTGGATTCTTGGTCAGCTTGAGCGTTGCGCTTATCAGGTGAATCGATCTTGGGAAGAGTTTCGTATGCAAGAGGCTTCAGAGGCGATTTATCATTTCTTTTGGAATGATTTTTGTGATTGGTTTTTGGAAATTTCTAAGACTAAACGAAAAGAATATCAGCCTGTTCTTGTGCATGTCTTAACGGAATCGTTAAAGCTTCTTCATCCCCTGTGTCCGCACGTAAGTGAAGAGCTTTGGCATGAGCTGGGTGCAAGGGGAACAGACGAGTTTCTTGCTTTGCAGAAGTTTCCTGAGGGAAAAAACCTTGATGAAATCTCGGGGTTTTTATTTTTGAAAGATTGGATTGGGGCTCTTCGAACTCTTCGAAACGAAAGTCGCGTTCCTCTTTCAAAAGTGATTCCTGTCTATGTTGAATTAACTTCTGCAGAAGAAAAGCTTTTGAAACAAAACTTGCCTTGGGTGGAAAGTCTTTCCAAAGCAAAATTTGTTTTTGCGCAAGCAAGTGAGGCCCCTCATTCAATCGTGACTCTTTCTTCTTTTGAAAAAGGTCGCACCATTAGTTTAAAGGTTCCCATGAGTGAGCTTGTGAATACAGAAGAAGAAATTCAGCGTATTCAGAAAGACCTCACAAACCTCAACCAATATGTAAGTGGATTGAAATCCAAATTATCGAATGATTCTTTTGTTTCGCGTGCGCCTGCTAAAGTTGTGGAAACAGAAAAGGCGAAGCTTCTTGAGGCCGAAGAAAAAATTAAAAAGCTCGATGAAAATTTAAAACAATTGGAGTCTTTATGAATTTAAAACCAAACATTTTTCAACTTCCCGTTACTCCAATTGATCCCAAGCTGAAACCTGTGGTGACAACTGTGCAGCCTCAAAGTGATGGGAGTTATTATGTGGGTCTTTTGTTTGCAAAGCCTGCTCTTTTAAAAGTTAAAATTGAAAAGGGCAATGTAGTGGAAGCCAAAGATCAAGAGATTGAAAAATCTTTCGATCAAGATTTTTTAGGAATCACAGGAGGCTTAAGAGGTAATCGTGCGGGTGATACTGCCTTTGCAACTTTGCATCGAGGCGGATCGTCTTTATTTGGAATGTTTAAGAAAGCTCCTGCGGCTTTATCAACGGAAGAGCTTTTTATGGATCTTGCAAATAATGGGAATGCGTTGGGCTTTTCTTATAAGCATTCTTTTGTGCAGATTATCGATGGAAAATTTCAGGTTCGAAGTTCCAAGGAAAGCGGAGCGCTTTTAGATGCGGCTTTAATTGGAGATTATGTTTTTGGTCTTACGGGCGGAGTCATCTTTCGTGAACCTTATTTGAATTCTGATAAACGGTATTTTTTGCGTGAGGATTTAGAACCCAATTATCGCTTTCATAAGGTTGAAGATGGAGTCTTTTGGTTGCTTGGCGCCGAAGATCGTTTGATGAAGTTAGGTCTGACAGACAAGAAAGCGATTCCCACAACAAAGAAGCTTCCCGGTTCTCCCTTTAGATCATCTGTCGATTGTTCGGTTGATTCTTGGTTGTATGGCGTTGCGGGTGAATCTTTTTTTCGTGTTCGTGTGAATCTAGAAAGTCGTTTAGATGAATTGCAAACGATTAAGAAATTTGAAGGCGCTTTGCCTTTGTCTTTAGCTGTTCAGCAAAAAGAGAGCAAAGAGCAAAATGCTCCACAAAAGGGCCATGTCTGGGTATCTTCTCAAGAAGGTGCTTCAAGTGTTCTCTATGTTTTGGAAACACAAAGTCAAGAAGACCCTGAGCTTCTTCCGGAGGTTCCTCTTCTTGAAAAAGTTTTTGCAAGCGATGAATATACAGAACTCAGCAACTTGTCTGTTAAGGATGACAACTCGCTTGTGGGCTCATGTCGCTTAAAAGAAGGTCCTGTTGCTCTTTTGATTGCTAAGATTTAGTTAATTTTAGGGAGGTGTCAGAATCCTAACGCTCCCAAAATGTTATACTAATTCTATGAAGCCCGAAGATTATTCGAAGGTTTTTACAATGTCGGGAATAAAGCGCGATCATGGGCGCTTTAAAGATATTGTCTCTGGAAAAATTAGAGAAAATTTAAAAAAGTTTATTTCAAATGGTGAACTCATCGGAAAAAAGGGAGATGAGTTTGTCTCCATTCCGATTCCTTCTATTGAACTTCCTCGTTTTGCTTTTGGAAAAAATCAAGGATCTAAAATGGGACAGGGTAAGGGAAATCCCGGAGATCCTGTCGAGGGAGAAGAGCAAGAGGGTGGCGATCCTAAAGAAGCGGGTAATGAAGAAGGAAAGCACGAACTTGAGGTCGATGTTTCTCTTAAGGAATTGGCTGAGATGATGGGACAGGAGCTTGGTTTACCACGGATTCTTCCTAAGGGGTCGCACGATATTGATTCCAAGTCCTCACGCTACAAGAGCATTCATCATGTGGGTCCGCATAGCTTGCGACATTACAAAAGAACTTATCGTGAGGCTTTGAAGCGACAGATTGCTGCGGGAATTTATAATCCCGAAAATCCTGTGATTATTCCTCACAAAAGCGATCTGCGATTTAGAGGATGGGCAGAAACTCCTCGCCCTCAAACAAATGCCGTGATCGTGTACATCATGGACGTTTCGGGTTCTATGGGAGACGAGCAAAAAGAGATTGTACGTACCGAAGCCTTTTGGATCGATACGTGGTTACAGTCACAGTACAAGGGCTTGCAGCGTCGATACATTATCCACGATGCGGTTGCGCGTGAGGTTGATGAAAATACCTTTTATCGAACACGCGAGAGTGGTGGAACGCTTATTAGTTCGGCCTATAAAATGTTTTTAGATATTATTCATAAGGATTATCCTCCTCAGCAGTGGAATATTTATCCTTTTCATTTCAGTGATGGAGATAACTGGTCGAATGAGGATTCTCAGCTGTGCTTGGATTTGTTGCAAAACGAAATATTTCCGATTGTGAATCAGTTTTCTTATGGTCAGGTCGAAAGTAAGTACGGATCCGGACAGTTCTTTAAAGATCTTTTAGAGAAGTTTTCAGAACAAGAGCGATTGGTTGCGTGTCGTGTTCAAAATCGAGAAGGTATTTACGAATCTATTAAGCAATTTTTTGCAACGGGAAGATAAAAAAGAGGCAGCATGAAGTCACGTGATTTAGGACCGGAACTCAATGATTGGATCAAGTACATAGAGGACAAAGCCCGCAGTTACGGTTTGAATTTTCCAGAAGTTTGTTTTGAAAAAGTTGATTACAAAGAAATGAACGAATTGGCTTCTTTGGGTGGGTTTCCTCAACGATATCCCCATTGGCGATTTGGAATGGAATATGACCGTATTTCTAAATCTTATACCTACGGCCTCAGTAAGATTTATGAAATGGTGATCAATACGGATCCTTGTTATGCGTATTTGCTGAGTTCCAATTCAGTTGTTGAAAATAAATTGGTGATTGCACACGTTTATGGACACGCTGATTTTTTTAAAAATAATCAATATTTTTCTAAGACCAATCGAAAGATGCTCGATGAAATGGCCAACCATTCAACTCTCGTTCGTCAGTGCCAAGAACAGTTTGGAGTTGAAGTCGTAGAAGAATTTATCGACCAGTGCTTGAGCCTTGAGAATTTAATTGATTTACGTTCATCAGGAGAGTTACCTAAAACTCGCGAAGAAGAAGAGAAGCTTCCCGAAGAAGTTCAAAAAATTAAAGCCAAGTCATATTTAGATAAATTTATTAATACTCCTGAGTTTCTCGATCAACAGCGAGCAAGGATCGAAGAGGAAGCAAAAAAAGAAGAGAAGATTCCTTTCAGGCCCATCCGTGATGTTTTGGGTTTTTTGCTTTTACATGCACCTTTAAAAAACTGGCAAGTGAAAATTCTCGAGATGATTCGAGAAGAAGCTTATTATTTTGTTCCACAAGGTCAGACCAAGATTATGAATGAAGGCTGGGCAAGTTACTGGCACAGCCACATGATGACGAAGGATATTCTCGATGATTCAGAAATTGTTGATTATGCCTGTGTTCATAGTGGAACAGTCGCTCCTCATCCTCATGGAATTAATCCCTATAGAGTAGGTCTCGAGTTGTTGCGAAACATTGAAGATCGTTGGAATAAGGGGCGCTTTGGTAAGGAATGGCTTGAGTGCGAAGATACGGTCAAAAGAAAAAATTGGGATTTAAAACTCAATAAAGGCCGTGAGAAACTTTTTGAAGTTCGTAAGATTTATTCTGATCTAACGTTTATTGATGAATTTTTAAGCCAAGATTTTTGCGAGGAAAGTGGACTTTTCGCTTCAAAATATAATCAAAGTACGAAGAGATGGGAAATTGAAACAAGAGAATTTCAAAAAGTTCGAACACAGTTTTTAACGGAGCTTACAAATTTTGGACAACCCATGATTGAAGTTGTGGATTCCAACTTCGATAATAAAGGCTCACTCCTTTTGAAGCATGTTTTTGATGGGAGAACTTTGAAGCGGGATTTCGCAGAGCTCACTCTTAAAAACTTATTTTCTCTTTGGAAAAAAAGCGTCTACATTGAAACTGCTGGAGAAGATGGCAAGTCTCAACTCTGGGGTTTTGATGGAAAAGACTTTTTAACGAGAGCTTAAATTATGGAGCATTCTTATGGGTGCGCCCTGGCCAGCTTTGAGGGTTTGACCAGAACTTGTCGCTTCGATTTCCATAGTAACTCTTTAAGACAAGATCCATAACTTTTGAAGTTCTAGCAGCGCTTTCACCGTTGCTGGGGCAAGTCCCATTTCCGTTTAACTGGTTAATGATTGATTCAATCATTGGTTTTTGAATAGGTGAGGGATTTGTTAGGAAGAATTTTTGAGTACTCGATAAAAATTTATTTTTCTTTAGTTTAATGGGTTGATTTCCAAAAGTTGATAACTCGATTTTTCCCTTAGATCCTTCGATAGTCATTAAGTCTTTGCTAAAGAAACTTGAAAAGTTCCAGGAGGCGAATCCCTCTGCTCCATTTGATATTTTAAAAGACATTCGTACACAGTCTTCTACTTGATAAGGAGATTTTCTGTTTTCAGCTTTTCCATTTACCTCTAGAAGAGGACCGAAAAAGTAATCCATAATATCAAGAGTGTGGCAGCCAAGGTCTAAGAAAAGTCCGCCTCCCGAATGCTCAGCCTGAACCCTCCATGGCAGCTTCTCTTTTTTGATGTGTCTGTGAAAAGGCTGAGAGTATTCGTATGAAATTTTTATTATGTCACCAATCTCGTTAGAGGAGATAAGATCTTTTACTTTTATAAATCTGGCAAGTGACCTTCGGTAATAGGCCACAAAAAGTGGAATGGATGCTTTTGAGAAAGCTTCTATCATTTGAAGGCATTCCGTATGGTTTCTAGCCATAGGTTTTTCTACGTACACTGGTTTTCGAAAGCGGCAGGCTTCTAAAGCAAGTTCAAGATGATTTCCAGGTGGTGTTGCAATATAAAGAGCGTTGATTTCTGGATTTTGGATCAGGTCCAAAGCTGAGTTTGTCCAGAAGGGCACATTGTGTCTTTTTGCGTAATCTTCAGCTAGTGGTCCATTTCTTCGCATCACTCCCATGAGTCGACTGTTTTTTGTCTGGTTAAAAGCAGGGCCACTTTTATGCTCGCAAACATCTCCACATCCCAAAATTCCCCAATTGATCATCATATATTCATGCTACTTTCTTTTATTTTTTTTCTTTTACAGATTCCTCTATTCGGTAGAGGCTCTGTCCAAATTTACAATTTACACCTCGCATGTCCCATCCGTCGAAGAGGGCACGATTTTTAAATTCATTGCAGCTGAGGGGGCTAAAATAAGTGAGAGGACTATAAAAGTACCAGGATCCCACAACTAAACTTGCGAAAATAATTTGGGAGATAAAAATTTTGTTTTTCGTTTTAAATTTTAGGCCTTCCATAGTGTAGGGTATCCATTGAGAGGCCATTCCAAAGGTAAAAATAAGAGGAATGAAGTAATTGTAGATATACATGCCGCGAATAATTCGAGACATGCTCAACATGTAGGAAAGGTAGAGAATTGAGAGCACGAAGAGTTTGCGCTCGTCTTCAGCTTTGAATTGCAAATTTTTAAAAATTCCTTTCAATGAAAAGAACGAGATCGTGAGAAAGAGTCCAAGGAGGCCCATTGCCCAGCCGAAGGGATTCGAAATCATATAGAGATAGGAAACGTGTTCACCGCTATCAAGGGTGGACCAGCGATAGCTAATGGTTCTTCCCCCAAAGGGCCACCAATAAAAAGGACTCGCATTTTCGTCTTTTTTACAAAGATTGAGGGGCGAGAACCCATCTACATCAACAGCCATAAAGTGTAGATAATCTCTCAATTCAACATAAAAGTTTTTGAAAGGATTTATGTGTTGATCGGGATTTTTTTTGATTTCTTTAAGTTCTTCTGAGGCTTTGTACCAACCATTGTTTTGAAGGCTTGGTTC
>CANIGN010000067.1 GCA_947467125.1 Bacteriovoracaceae bacterium
AGGATTTTTTTTCGAAAGATTACGTTCAGGCTCGCTCGCGTTTTCTAGCAGCTCTCGATTCACTTCAAGAAAAAGTAGATCATTCCGCTTATGAGGTGATGTCTTCTCAGCTTCCTTCTTTATTTCTGGACGTGGCACATATATCTGCAACTCGAGGAAAGAAAAAATTATTTATTTTGAGCTCTGGAGTTCACGGTAGTGAAGCCCCTGTGGGGAGTGCTTTACAGCTATCTTTTTTAAAAAAAATTGCGCCTCGTCTCGATTTTTCAAATACAGGAATCCTTCTTTTGCACTCGATTAATCCTTATGGCTTTGTAACGGGGCGAAGGGTGACTGAAAATAATATCGATTTAAATCGAAATTTTTTTAATCAACCTGAAAAAATAAAAGAGCTTAAGAATCAGGCTTACGAAAAATTTGCTTCGCTTTTGTCTGAGAAAAGAAAAGTATTTTATCCTTTTGCTGAATCCTTAAAGATTACTCTGGGGCTACTTTTGCCAACGCTTATGGGTAAGAAGCAAGAGCTTACTCAGGCAATTGCAGGCGGTCAGTACGAGGATACCAAGGGGATTTACTATGGGGGTGGGGCGTTGGAGCCTCAAGTCCTTTGGTTGGATAGCTTGCTTAAAAATATTTTGAGTGGATATGAAGAGGTCGTGCATTACGACGTTCATACGGGTCTTGGAACGTCAGGAGTGCTTCAGTTTATTTGCGGAGTCAAAACGTTGCCTGAAAATCCTTGGGTAAGAAAAATGTTTGTAGAAAAATTTGAGCAGGATGATCGGATGAGAGTTGTGACAACTTCGTCCAAGGGATTTTATCAAACAGAAGGTGATTTTGTAGATTTTGTTCATGGATGTGCTTCAGAAAAGTCAAAGATTGCAACTTTTACAGCAGAGTTTGGAACTTTAGGAGATGATATTCTTTCACAATTAAAAACATCTATTCGGATTATTCTTGAAAATAGAGCTCATCATTGGGGATGTGTAAATTCAGAAGTTGAAGCAAAAATTAAAAAACAGTTTCAAGAACTTTTTAGTCCCAGCGATCTGTCCTGGAGAAAAAAAATGCTTTCTTTAGGCGAAAAAGCTATTGAATTGGTATTAGATGATTCTGTTCAAAAGAATAATTCTTTTGAGTATTCAAGGGTTGAAAATTTTTAAAGCTTAGCGAAAGCCTCGTTATTGATCAGATTGTTGATCAGGGTTGCTCTGATCGCCGCTTGCAACTTTGGCCTCATAGGCTTCCAGTACTTTTTTCTCAAAGTACTGGCGAGTGTCTTGATTGAGCGGATGGGCGATATCTCGATAACTTCCGTCTTTCATCTTTTTAGCAGGCATGGCCACAAAAAGACCGTTCGTTCCTTGAATAACTTTGAGATCGCGAATGAGGAAGGCTCCATCGATGATGACGGTTGCATAAGCTTTTAGCTTTTCCTCGTTCATCAAATAGATTTGTACATCTGAAATTTCCATGTTGTTCAATTTCCTTTCTCTTTCATTTCTTATCGGAAGCCTTGAGGCTTTTTAAAGGCCGCGTCAAATCATTGAATTCGCGTCAAGGCTTTGTCTCTTTCCAAGAATTTGACTACATTTGCGCTTATGTCTGAAAAAATGAATCCAAGCGAATTTCGTATCGAAACCGACACTTTCGGAGAGGTCAAAGTTCCGTCACATAAACACTGGGGGGCGCAGACTCAACGCTCTATAGAAAACTTCCCCATTGGAAACCATCGTATGCCTCCATCTGTCATTCGCGCTTTTGCGGTGCTCAAAAAATCTGCGGCTTTAGCCAATAAAGAATTAAAAAAATTGGATGAGGAAAAATGTAAAGCGATTTGTCAGGCGGCAGATGAGGTTCTTGCTGGAAAGTTAAACGAGGAATTTCCTCTTGTGGTTTGGCAAACAGGATCTGGCACTCAGAGCAATATGAATGTGAATGAAGTTTTAGCTTCGCGTGCGAATGAAATTTTAACAGGAAAGCGTGGGGGTAAAAAACCGGTTCATCCTAATGACGATGTCAATATGAGTCAGTCTTCTAATGATTCTTTCCCGACGGCGATGAATATTGCGGCCGTTGAAGGAATTGAGAAAAGATTGCTACCTTCTGTTAAAAAGCTTCATTTCTCATTAAACGAAATTGAAAAAAAATATGCACATCTCATCAAAGTAGGGCGCACTCATTTGATGGATGCGACTCCTCTCACTTTGGGGCAAGAATTTTCAGGTTACAGAGCACAAGTAGAATATGCTTTGGAGCGCATTGAGCAAACCCTTCCTCGCTTGAGGGAGCTTGCGCAAGGGGGAACGGCAGTAGGAACGGGTCTCAATACTCATCCTAAATTTGCAGAACTCGTCGCAAAGAAAATTTCGGAAGTTTCAGGCCTTAAGTTTGTAAGTGCTCCTAATAAATTTGAAGCGCTTGCTTCACACGACGCTCTCGTTTTTGCTCATGGAGCTCTTAAAACTCTCGCGTGTAGTCTCATGAAATTGGCAAATGATGTGCGTTGGCTTGGAAGCGGTCCGCGTTGCGGATTGAATGAACTATCCTTACCAGAAAACGAGCCAGGTTCATCCATCATGCCCGGAAAAGTAAATCCCACTCAGTCTGAATCGCTCACAATGGTGTGCTGTCAGGTTTTGGGAAATGATGTGGCTCTTAACATCGGAGGAGCCTCTGGAAATTTTGAGCTTAATGTTTTTAAGCCTCTTATTATCCACAACTTTATGGAGTCTTTGGAATTACTCGCAGATAGTTGTTCAAACTTTGTGGATAAATGTTTAGCGGGAATGACTGCCAATGAAAGCAATATTAAAGGACATCTAGAAAACACCTTGATGCTTGTGACAGCATTGAATCCTCATATCGGATACGATAACGCTGCAAAAATTGCGAAGAAGGCTCATAAAGAAAATAAAACTCTTCGTCAGGCAGCAAAGGAACTAGGGTTACTCACAGATCAACAATTTGATGAATGGGTAAGGCCTGAAAAAATGATTCATCCAGGTGAATAAATGAATACATATTAGGCTGCGTTTCTAAATTCTTCTTTGTTTGGAGTAAAACGTTTATACCAGCTGAAGGTTTTAGAGAGTCCTTCTCTAAGTCCCAGGCATTGAGTTACATTGCTTGGTAAAAGTGAAAGCATCCTTGAGCAATCTAAGAATTGCTCTGAGATAACAATCGCTTTGTTTGTAAGTGGTTTGATGAGCGGCTTAATGTCGAGTCCAGATGTTTTTGTCAGTTGTTCTACAACTTCCCTTACGGTGTATTTGTATCCGGAGCCCACGTTGTAAGCTTTGCCAGCTGCAGTTGAAACTTTGTCCATCATTTGAGTCATGATACGAGCGGCATCTTCGAGATATAAAAATTCACGAATATTGTTAGCAACACCCTCGTAAATCACAGGTGATTCCCCACGAAGTAACCGAAGGGTGCTTCCGACAATGAGTCGCGTTTCGTTGAAATCTCCTGGGCCATAAAGACTGGAAGCACGTGCAGTGAAAACAGGCACGTGGTAATTGTGGTAATAAGAAAGGGCAACATAACTTGTGGCTGCTTTTGATGCATCTAGGATGCCTTGGGGTTTGAGGGCTTGGTGCTCTCGATAGGGGAGTTCTTTGAATTCGAAATTTCCATATGATTTGTCACTTTCCATGCAAAGAATACCTTTGATGTCACCGTTGAGTCTTGCAGCTTCAAGGATAGTCGCCGTACCCATGATATTCGTTCGAAAGCAGTCGAGGGGGGCTGCATGCGCGCTTTGAATCGTAGTGTAACCGGCGCAATTAAAAATATGCGTGATTTTATGATCTTTTAAAATATTTCGAATTGTATCAAGATCACAAATGTCGCCTTTTGCATAAGTAACTTTATGGGCTAAATCTTCAAGGTGAAGAAGGCTTTGGTTTCTAGGATTTTTTGTGAGTCCTATAACTTTTTCACCCTTTAACAAAAGTTGTTTAGCAATGTTCGATCCAAGTCCGCCATTTATACCTGTCACCAAAGTTACTTTTTGCATATGAAAGATTCTTCGGAGAGCTGAGACTCGAAAAGAGTAATTTTTTGTATAATTTTTGATGAGTTTTTTGTGAAGATGCTAAATTTATTAAAATTGGTTCATCATGACTTGTTTTAGTTCGTAAGGAGACAGTTGTGAAAGCTCTTCTACAAGTTGGGCTTCTAAAATGCTTTCGTTGTTGGTTGATACTTCTTCATTTGTAGAGTCAGGGCTGAGTTCTGTTGAGTCAGATTTTTCAAAAAAGAAGAAGTTTAAACAAAAGCTCAAAGAAGCAAAAACTAAAAATCCCACAAAACATAAACTTGATTTTTTTATTCTCATATTGACTCCAAAAAAAATAAAAAGACTACCATTTCTCCTCATCTATAGAATCTCAGGCTTAACACCGAAATGATAATGAATAAGAAGTTAATTTTGTGTTAAGCGTTCAAACTCTAGTCGTTCTTTTTTGAGGGGGGGGCTTTGAACGTCTAGAGATTCGACACGGTTAAGTTTTCTGTTTTTAAGAACTCTTTGAAAGTTGGAATTGCATGCGTAGCTGAGACCTAAGAATTGAGGTGCCCACAAATTTTCGCATTTGATAAGAGTTTCCTCGGTGTAGCCTTCAGGGTTGACCCCAAATCCAAAAGGATCATGAAACCAGATGCTTGCTTTGTTTGCGGGGGAAGTAGCTTCTAGGGAATTAAAAATTTGAGGATCTTTTAATGATGCCATAGAAAAGGAAATTCTTTTTTTAAACACATCTTCGACTATTTTTTCTATAAGAGGGATTTCAGCTTCCCATTTTTTTTGGGATTCAAAAAAAGGAGACGTGTTTTTTTCGATTGCAAAATAAGAATGTTCGATTTCAAAGATGGGGGCTAATAAATTAAAGAGCAACCAATTGGTTCCAATTCCTAATCCAAATTCACCGATGACAGGGTTCTTGATGTTTTTTTGAAGAATATATTCAAGTGCAGGTTTTACAAATACCAAAAGTGATTCTCTAAAGGCTCCTTTAACAGAGCGAAAGGGCTCTCCCAATTGGTTGCTCCAAAGAGTGGGGCTTCCGTCTTGAGTTCGGATCCATACGTATTGATCATCAAATGAAGGATCTTTGCTCATGTTTCATCCATAGAAGGTCTTGATTAAGAATGCAAATTACAGAAAGCTCTTCTTTATGAGAGACCCCCGATACAGTAGTTTTTGGAAACGTTTTGCAGCGATTAGTATCGATTCTCTTCTTTTGTTGCCCTTTTCTATTTTGTCTTCTCAGTTAATGTCGCGAACAAATGGAAATAAAGAGTTTATATGTTTTTTGGTCTTGGCTCCTCTTTTGATTGGAGCTGTTTACCAGCTTTCATTGATTATGAAATTTGGCCAAACAATTGGAAAGATGCTTATGGGGATCACTGTTCTTTTGGATGATGAAAAAACTTTTCCAAAGGCGATTCCTATTTTGAAGAGAATTCTTTTTATGTCTTTACCTACAATTATTTCTTTATTTTTGAATAAAGAAGCTATTTTGAACGGATCATTTTTTGAAGTGAAAAAGCAAGAAACACTGAGTCCCGATGAAATGAGATTTTTAATGATAGTCATTCCTTATTATCTTTTAGATTTAGGAACTTTTTTTATAGATAAGCGTAAAAGATGTCTTCACGATATCTTTGCAAAAACCGTTGTCGTAAATCGTTAACGCATATTTTTTGCGAGAACTTTTTTACGAGCACGAATATTTTTTGGAGTGACTTCCATCAACTCATCTTCGCGAATCCACTCAAGTCCACGCTCGATTGTCATGACACGAGGAGGAGTGAGGACAATTGCATCGTCTTTGTTTACGGTTCGAAAGTTTGTGAGTTGTTTTGTGCGGCAACAATTTACGTTGAGATCGTTTTCTTTTGCGTTTTCCCCAATGATCATCCCTTCGTAAACTTGGGCGCCATGTCCGATAAAGAGAATACCGCGATCTTGTAAATCTTCTAGAGCGTAGGAGCTGCTTTCTCCTGCACGGTCAGACACGAGAGCGCCTGTTGTTCGGCGAAGGATTTCTCCTTTAAAGGGTTCATATCCTGCCGCTAAAAAGTTAAAAAGACCTAGGCCGTTTGTTTGAGTCATGAATTGAGAGCGCAAACCAATGAGTCCTCGAGAAGGAATCGAAAATTCCAAGC
Organism: Bacteriovoracaceae bacterium; assembly: GCA_947467125.1. Classification (GTDB taxonomy): domain Bacteria; phylum Bdellovibrionota; class UBA2428; order UBA2428; family UBA2428; genus CANIGN01. The sequence continues at coordinate 6,175 of CANIGN010000067.1, forward strand.
GAATTCGATCTGTTCCTCTTTGAGAGATGTTTTGGAGTAAGCCTTTACGACGCTGAAGAATTTGTGTGATTGATCCTTGTGCAAAAAGCGGAAGGTCAAGAACCGCATGTTCCAT
>CANIGN010000068.1 GCA_947467125.1 Bacteriovoracaceae bacterium
TCCAACTCTTCTGATCCACGACGAATTTCTTCGATATATTGCCCGACCTGCGGATTCACAGCACTCGAGAGTGCTTGATTGTTTTTATAAGCTAACAAATCAGGCAATTCTTCTTTGATCGCTTGACCGAAAGAACCCACCACAATTTGTCCTTCTGTGGAAATATAATTTTCTGCGCGATTTTGTTTTTCATTAAACAAAAATCGATCCCACATCTTTTGTTTAAGAGTAGAATCCTCAACAGCCAACTTATCTTGGTATCGAGAATACTCATCCATAAAATTGCTCCACTCTCCGTAAAGCTTTTCACGCTGCTGATCTAAACTCACGGGTGCCGCAAAAGCACTTGGCAAGATAAAGAGATTGAGCATCTTTGCATAAATACTTTTATCATCAAGCATTGAAAAACCAGGAGTAAATTTAAAGTTTGGAGGAAAGATACTTATCGGAGGCTGTCCGTTTACAAAAAATGGATTCACTCCCTTTGGATTTAAAGAAGGATCATTGGGTAACAATCCATTCACTGACATTCCATTCGTCATATTTGGAAGACTATTGGGCACACTTGCAGGTCCGCGAATATCTCCCATCTGAACTTTGAGCCCCTGAAACGCTTGAGCTCCTGCAATCATGTTTTGCATACTTGATTTGGCTGTATTGATACTGATTCTGAGCCCCAGCTCTTGAGTATTCAGAATGTTAATTTCCTTAACTGTGTTTGCCCATTCTTTTGTTAAGCTAATCAATCGATTAGCACGAGCATCCGCACCCAAATTACCAAGTTCGGAATAAAGCTTTGAAGGTTCAAAAGCTAATTTATAATTCTCAATTGCTGCCTGTTTTTGCTTGATAATATCATTCAAGCGAGTGGCGATACCGTTAATACTTGTTCCTAGAGAACTCAAAGAAGACATCAAAACAGCAGCATCTCTTGCTTTTTGCTCTTGCTGATAATTCAATTGATTTTGCTTATCAGTGAAAGTTCCATTCGTAGAAACAGAAGATGTTCCTGTGGCCGCATTCGTTGTGGTCACTCTTTCAACCGTTCTTCCGGAACTTGAACTTGTAGACGAATCGCTGCTCATTTGACGAAACAATCCCCTATAGGCTCCTTTGAATATTTCGCTCACACCCTTTGAAGTATGAACAGCTGTGCCTTCTGCAACTAGTTGACGAGAAGCGAGTGCTCGAGAAGCACTTCGACTCGCAAGGCCGCTATCAGCTTTCATTCGCTCAACCGTTGCTTTGACTTCTGCTGCACGACCTTTAACGGAACCCGCAAGCGTTCGCGCAGCTTCTAAATTTCCCTCTGCTGTTTTACTTGCGAGACTTCGCACAGCTAAACGCTCTTGCTTTGCAATGGTTTCGCCCATGCCCTTCACAACTCTTTTTCCTTGTAAACCACGCATGACGCTCACTCCATTCCGAGTGGCTTCGTTGTTTGCGGCAGCACTTGTGGCCCCGACAACAACAGGAAGTTTCGATTGAGAGGCAAGATTCTTCGTTTGAGTATCGGCTGTGAGAAGCATGGAACTTTGAACAAAGCCTGCATCATCGACAAAGCTAATTTGAGCAGACGAATCCGAAAGACTTCGAATCGTAATGGGCGCACTCGCAACGGGAGTCGAATAAACGATATTACCTGGTAATCTTCCTAAAGTTCTAAAATCATTTTGAAACTGCTCGGGAGAATACATCAAAGCCAAAGTTGCCTGCTGCTGAACTTCAGGAGGGCATTGAGAGATTGTATCAAATAATGGAAAAGTCGAGCGAGTAGCACCCGTTACAAAAGTCCGAGCTCCCTTGCCCCAATTTTGAGCGACAGACCAAAGAGAGCAATGAAGAGTGTGAACCACAGTACGTGCTAAACCTTTTTGTTGAGCAGTGTGACCCATCTTACGAAGAGCTGCTTCGCGGTTATCTTGGCACTTTTGATCTGCATTCGCTAAGGCAGCTGCTTGAACATTAAAATCAGTTGCGTAAGCAAAGTCATTCATCTGACCTAGACCGATCATTGTCATCAAGTCATCTGGATTCATGTTCTGAACAAGTGCTCCGGGATTCATCGGATCCACAAAACGAGTGGGCAAAGGCTTGAGATCCGCCAAAGAAGCTAAACGATCCTTCACATTAGATTCGTTACAAATTTCCGATTGAGAATTAGCTTTATTACAGCATTCTCGAAGATCATTTAAAAGACCTGTATTTTTTTTGCTTGGATCAACATACTTTGCAACTCGTTTATAACTGGAAGCCACATCACTCGGCATTCCTCGACGCTCAAAAAGACCAGACCCGTATTGAGTAAATGCCGACATAGAACCCTGCTGAGATTGAATGCTTTTATTTACATAAGAGGAAAGTCCATCCATGTTTTCAAGGGAATCAACAAATTCACCCCATGTATTTTTACGAGAAGAACCCTCAAGACAAGACCCTACTCCAGGCGTCGACTTTGCATCCGAAACTAAATCACTCACAACACCTAAGGTATTAAGGTTTTGTTGAAAAACAGACATGAAATTTTCATACTGTAATTGATAATAATTATTTAAAGCGCGAATACTTCGACCCATTCCAGGAGTTCGAGAATATCCATAGAGCTGGCTACTTGAACGATTGAATTTAGCAATAAAAGAATCTGCTTGCTCCGGCATGCTCGAGATCAACTCCGGATCATAAGAAACTCGGGCGAAACCAGAAAAAGAAGAGCTCAGTAAAAGTATGTTTAAAATAATATGAGAGTTTTTTTTCTTTTTCTGAATAATCACGGCTTAGCGATTCCTCTCCACTTTACGAGTTGACTCCTCGTTTCGAACAGTTGTTCCATTGCTAACAGGTAATCCAGAAGAACCCCGAACACGGAGACTCAGGAGACCTTTTCTGTCTTCTTCTTCAGCCCAACGCTGAGTTGCTGTTTGTGCAAAAGCAAGAGCGCACTCTGCTTGCTTATCAAACTCTTCACCCATTCCATTTTTTTGCTTAATATCCATCACTGCAATATCAAAATAGTTTTGATAAGTTTGAAGAGCAAAGGAAGGCAAAGCATTAGGAATGACTCCCATAAGCTCGTTGTAAGAAAGCGTTCTCAAATAAGACAACGTATTCGCATCCATGAGGTTTGGATTTTCTGTTGCAATTCGCGAAAGAGCTTTTTTAGAAGCGGCTTCTAACATTTGAAAATCAAGCTTCATTCGATTGCGACGTTGATTTGCAAAATTAGCAGCGACTTCCATGGCTCCCTTACTTAAAGATTCAAGAGTATTTTGCTTTGATTGAGTTAAAGGACCCGTAGCTGGAATTCCCAAACCTTTGAGAACATCTTTCGAAGCCTCTTCCATAGATGCATTTGTCGCAAGACCGTCGTTCGCACCACTCTTGTCGCAAACCAAGCCTTGATACCCTTTTGCAAGAGTCTTCTCTAATTTATCTGTAATCCCAGAAACAATTTTTTCGTTTTTCTCATTATCCGAACCCAACCCAATCGATTTTTTAAGATTTGCCGCAGCCTGATTACAAGAGTTTATAATCGCTTGCTTCGCTTGCGCATCAAGAGCCCCCATGAGCTGACTTCTTTCGTCTTCTAAAGCTTTAATTTTTTCGGCAATTTGAGGATGCGTCTCTTTTAATTTTTTCTGCTCTGCCGGACTCAAGTAGGCTTTTTGTTTTTTTATTTTACCGCCTCCTACACTGTTTTCTGGATCATTGGGTTCTTCATCATTTCCTTTATGACCATGAGATGTAGAAGGAGAAGAAGTTCCACCACCCGTAAAAGCTCCAATTTTATCCACACCAAGTTCAGAACCCGTAGCACCAGCAGCTAGTCTTCGAGAATTACTGCTAGGACTTTTACTTGCCACCTTTTTAAAGGCAGGTGAACAAGGATCACCTTTTCCTTCAAATAAAGAAAGACGTCTATCTAAGTCTATTTCTTGATTTTTATTATTAGAAACATTTTGGGCAAAGTCCTTGCAGACATCTTCTATACTTTTTACTGTATCACTTTTTTCAAGAGATTCGTAAGTTTTTTGTTCTGCTAATAACAAGCGCTTTTCAGATCCATCTTTCGTTTCAGCCCCAATCAATTCTTTTTCAAGTTTCTGAATCTCTCCAGAATCTTTATCTCCTAAAGATTGAACCTTTGTCTTAATTTTTTCTTTAAGCTCACGAGTAACGATACCCTCTTGAAAGGGAATGTCTTTTATAGCTCCACTCAAGTCATCAAGAATTTGCTCAGCAAATCGCATTTTAGACCCATCACCCAAAGAGTCCCAGACATCACCTTTGAAATTATCCTTTATTTTCTTTTTAAACCTTTGAGCACTAGCCGCCAACTCAGTTTTGCTAGAACCTGAAAACTTAAATTCGCATTCATTTTTTGAGGAATTACAAGATAAAGAAATTCCGTAATTTTTTTCTAGAACAGAATTGTCAACATCACTCAAACTATCCCCTTCGAGGACCAAAGCTGCAGCTTTTTCTAAATCATTTAAGATTTCTTTTTGAATTTTTGAAAAAGCAAATTGCTTGGCCGCATTTCTTTGATTGGGACCAAACTTTTCGTAATCCTTTAACTGAGCATTTACTTCTTCTAATTTAGGCTTGGCAATCTCATTAGGTAGTTTTTTTTCTTCTAACCCCTTTTGAATCGCAGATAATCTCTCGCTTTGCTTTTGATCGAAGTCACTTAAATCATCTGCATGAAGCTGAGGAATCAAAGCACCTAAAGCACTTAAACAAAGAGTTGCTAAAATTCCGCGGTCAAGAAATTGTTTTCGTGAAAGCATAGAGAATACCATCCTTCTTTATTGTAAGGCTTGGCGATGCTCAGATATATGAAAACAAGAAGAGAATGCGTCAAAAAACTGTATAAACTTTAGACAGTTGAGAACTCTTTATGTCCAAAGTTAGTTAATCAATTCGTAACGTCAGGGCTAAAACCACGTCTCATCAAACTTTCGCTGATGCAATAAGGCTCTAAGAACTGAAGCAGATAATCCGGCCCACCCGCCTTCGCGCCGACACCCGAAAATCGATAGCCTCCAAAAGGCTGTCGATTCACAATCGCTCCCGTAATAGGTCGATTGATATAAAGGTTCCCGGCTTCGAGCTCTTCCTTAACCCTCTCGATACTTTCAGGATTTCGCGAACAAAGCCCAGCGGTCAAAGCGTAATCCGTGCTGTTCGCTATCAACAAAGCTTCATCTAAATCTTTTGCATGAAAAAGAGTGACAATCGGACCAAAGAATTCTTTCTGTCCAAGATCTCCTTGATAATCTTTGCTCTCAAAAATTGTAGGAGGCACATAATTTCCATTCAATTGAACAGGCAAGTGCGCAGAGTAAACAATATTTTCTTGAAATTGTTGAATCACATTTTTCAACCGATCGCAGCTCACTTGATCGACGACTGGACCAACCTCCGCACTTTCTTCCCAAGCAGGCCCCATACGCAAAGTCTTTACCGCTTCCACAAATCTTTCCTTGAAAGACTCATAAGCATCGCCAATGACTATCAGGCGACTAAGAGCACTGCACTTTTGTCCCTGAAATCCAAAAGCAGACTTCAACGAATGAACAACCGCTTCATCAAGATCCGCGTCTTCGTCAACGATCAAGGCATTTTTTCCGCCCATTTCAGCCACGACTTTTTTCACACATTTTTTGCCTGGATATTCCTGAGCCGCACGCATGATTTCCATACCCACTGCTTTTGATCCCGTAAAATTGATCAAATGAATGCGTGGATCACGAACTAAGAGCGATCCGACTTCAGACCCCTTTGACGGCAAAAATGCCACAACATTATTGGGCACACCCGCAGCAAGCATTAACTCGTAGAACGCTTGTGCGATTCGGCTAGAAGTCTCCGCTGGCTTAATGATCACAGAACTTCCACATACAAGTGGGGCTACCGTCATTCCACACATAATCGCCAAAGGAAAATTCCAAGGGCTAATCACAAGCGCACGGCCACGAGCTTTATAAAAATAAGAATTCTTCTCACCCAAAGCCGATTCAACTTCGCGGCCCTTCATGAGTTTTAAATATTCATCTGCGTAATAACGGCAAAAATCAATCGCTTCACAAACATCTGCATCTGCTTCGCGGAAACTTTTTCCAACTTCCAAAGTCATGATGCAACTCAACTTCACACGATGATCTTGAACCTGATCGGCAATCGCATGAAGAATTTTTGCGCGCTCTTCATAGCCACGCTTTTTCCACTCTTTTTCTCCA
>CANIGN010000069.1 GCA_947467125.1 Bacteriovoracaceae bacterium
CGGAAATCTTCTTCGCTGGCTTGAATATTTTCCTTCTCTCCGATTGCATCAAGAATGAGTGAAGTTTTGGCTTGAGACTCGGCAGCCGTCAAAATGCTGTCGCCTTGTTCTTTAAGTTTTACTTCGATGTCTTCTTTGCTGAAACCCATTTTTCCAAGTTCTGTCGCATAGTTATAAACAATGGTTTGCATCCAGCGAGCTTTCATGGATTCAGGAACTTTAATTTCGTGTCCTTTAATCAAGAATTCGACAAGATTTTGGCGGTGCGTATCGTTCTGAACTTGCTGTTTTTGAGCCTTTAATTCTTCTGTTATTTTTTCGCTAAGTTCATTTAAATTTTTAAAATTGCCAAATCTTTTTGCACTTTCATCGTCTAAAGGAGGAAGGTGCTTTGTTTTAAGACCGTGTAAAGTAACTTTGTAGTAAAAGGTTTTCTTTTCTTTACCGTCTTCAGAAGTAGGGACTTCGTTTGAGAACTCACGAGACTCACCTTTTTTGATTCCACGGATTTTTTCTTCAATGGATTCCACAAGTGGTCCTACACCCATTTCGTGAATTAACTTTTCGCCTTTGCTTTCAGCAAGTTTTTCAGGACTGTCTGCAGTAAAGAATTCAAACTCTCCTGCAATTTTTCCTTCGAAGATATCTCCGTCGTGATCATGGAAGTGTCCAAGTGAAGAATGCAAGCGATCGAGTTGCTCTTTGACTTCTTCTTCTTTCACTTCAATAGACTCGGGTTTGATCTTAAATCCGAGGTAATTTTTTAAATCAATTTTTGGGATATTTTCGAAGGTCGCAGAAAATTTAAATGGAAAACCATCGAGTAAAGTTCCTGGTTCAATTTTTGGATTTTCAGCAGGCTTCAGCCCGTTGTCTTTGAGCGCTTGAGGTAAGTTGCCTTGAACAAGCTCTTGAATAACATGTTTGTTTGCATCTGCTTGATATTGAGTGCGCAAAAGATCGAGTGGAACTTTGCCTTTGCGAAAGCCTTTGAGTTCAACGTTTTCTTGGAGGCCGCGAAGGACGCGGTTAAAGGTACTTGTAACAACTTCAGAAGGGACTTCAATAGAGACTTTTTTACGGTTATTTTCTAGTTCTTCGACTTCGAATTTCATGCGCTTTGTTATGGTATTTATCAAGGATCGAATCAAGAAAAACCCAGCAAAATAAGGCTAAAGATGTCCATTGAGGGAGCGAAAGAGGGCCGATGAAGCCTCGAATGAAATCTCCTCTCAAAAATTCAAGAAAAAATCGCAAAATGAGGTAGCTAAAAAGGTAAATTCTAAAAGCCGTTAAGGGGTTGAGTTCGCCTCGTTTTTTATACAAAAAAGCAGCTAAAAGAAGGGTAAAAGCTGCTTCTATCAAAGGCCATGAAAAGCCTAGGGGGTTGCGAGCAAAGCAACAGCCTGCGAAGTGACATCCAAGCCGGCCAATACTCTGGGAAAAGGGCAATAAGTAGCTCCACAAACGGAGAAGTTCAGACCCCATTTTTTTATTTTGAAGTGCCCACGGCTTAGCAAAAAATATCACAAAACAGAGAAGGCCCATGATACTTGTGGGGGCAAAGTTTAGTTCATTTGTAAAAAGGTAATATCCAAGAGCTCCAAGAAGTTTTGAAAAGAAAATCAAAAGAATGAGTCCAAGGCCTAAAAGAAAAAGAGCTTTTTGAGCAGATTGTTTGTGCTCTCTTAAGAGAAAATAGGTAGGACTCAGGATGGTTGCAACTCCCAGAGCGGTAAAAAAAAGATAGGCATCCATTCCTTATTTTCTTTAGGATTTTTCTTTGGGAAGATTTTTTAAAATAAAAGGCTCAAGCAAAAGTAAAACAAGAGCAACAGAAATTGCAGAATCAGCAAAGTTAAACACGGGCCAATGACAAGTTTTTGCTTCGGAACCTAAGAAAAAAAGTGGAAGACACTTTCCACTTGATGTTGGGTAAAACCAATCAATAAAATCGATGACGTATCCAAAGCGCAATCGATCGATCACGTTGCCAATGGCTCCTCCAATAACAAGACCCATGACAGCCGGGCGGAAGATTTCTTTTTTTGTAATATGCCTGATGTGAAAAAACCAAAGAAGACACAAAACCAAGACCGGAACGAGAAGTAAAAAGAGAATTCGTGAGCTTTCACTTGTAATAAAGGGGACTTTTGAAAAACTTCCAAAAGCAGCAGCGTAATTGTAGACCATCGTCCAGCTCCACCAGCTCAAAACTGGGTGCGAGTTGCCTTCGCTAAGGAGGGTTTCAAGTGCCCAATGTTTTGTCCATTGGTCTAGAGCAAGGACGCTCAGGGCAACAATTGCGAGGATTGAATAAACTTTCTTCACGTCATGAGTATAGGTCTTGTCTGAATCCTTGAAAACCCATTCTTGAGATTAAGTCTTCAACAAAAACTTGTCTGAATGAGCTGGTGAGGATTATCCTTTGCCCATGTCTCAAAAGTCATCGGAAAAACGTTTCCCAGAATTTGGCTCAGATTATTCTTTTGCCAAATTTGAAGAGTCTGTCTTGAGTTATTGGAAGCGCGAAAAGATTTTTGAAACAATTGTCGACGATGGTAAGAAAAGAAATTCCAAAAACTTTTATTTTTATGATGGGCCTCCCTTCGCAACAGGACTTCCTCACTACGGACATATCTTAGCAGGTGCGATCAAAGACATTGTTCCTCGCTATTGGACTCAGCGCGGTTACCATGTGGCTCGTCGTTTTGGATGGGATTGTCATGGGTTGCCTGTTGAGTACGAGATGGAAAAAACTTTGGGCCTCAATGGATCTCTAGCGATTCTTGATTACGGAGTTGGAAAATTCAACGAAGCCTGCCGAAGTGTGGTTCTTCGTTACGCAGGTGAGTGGAGAAAAGTTGTTGAACGCATGGGTCGTTGGATCGACATGGATAACGACTACAAAACAATGGATCCCACTTTTATGGAGAGTGTGTGGTGGGTTTTTAAAACTCTTTGGGATAAAGGACTGATTTACGAAGGTAAAAAAGTTGTTCCTTATTCATGGAGACTCACGGCCCCTCTTTCAAATTTTGAAGCGTCTCAAAACTACAAGGATGTTCAAGATCCTTCAGTGTATGTTTTGCTTCAGGTTGAAGATCCTCGATTTGAAAAAACAGCGCTCTGTATTTGGACGACCACTCCTTGGACGCTTCCTTCTAACTTAGCGGTTGCGATTCAAAAGGATTCAGAAAAAATAACTTACGGTCTTTATAAGCTAGAAAAAGCTCAAGCAGGCTGTGAACAAGTGATTGTGGCGGATTTTGCAGCAGAAAAGCTGGGCTTTAGCGAGCGTGTGAGAGAGGTTCAATCTTCGGAGCTCCTCAATCTTCCGTATAAAAGTTTATTTGATGTCTTTACTCGTAATGAGCAGCCCAAAGCTTTGAGAGTTTTGGATGGAAGTCATTTTGTAACAGTTGGAGATGGAACAGGTCTTGTTCACATGGCTCCTGCTTTTGGTGAAGAAGACTTTTTTACCTGCCAAAAAGAAGGAATTGAGGTGGAAGATCCCACAGACATGAGCGCTTGTTTTACAGACATTGTAAAAAAAGATTCTCGTCTTGCAGGGATTGTCGGCAAATTTGTGAAAGATGCTGATAAGGATATTATCCAGATTTTAAAACAAGATGGACGCTTGTTAAAACAAGAAACAATTAATCACCCGTATCCTTTTTGTGAGCGCTCCGATACTCCACTCATTTACAAGGCTATCTCGAGTTGGTTTGTGCGAGTTGAGGGAATGCGCGAAAAAATGGCTGCGAATAATTCTCAAATTCACTGGGTGCCTGAGCATATTCGCGACGGACGTTTTGGAAATTGGCTTGGAAATGCTCGCGATTGGTGTATTTCAAGAAATCGTTTTTGGGGCACACCCATTCCTGTTTGGTCTTGTGAAAAATGTCTGGCCAAAGAAGTGATGGGATCTAGAGCAGATCTCGAAAAGAAAGTGGGTCAATCCACTCCCGATTTACACATGCATTTGATCGATCACTTTCGTTGGGATTGTGAAACATGTAAGGCTCCCAAATCAATGAAGAGAACGTCTGAGGTTCTGGATTGTTGGTTTGAGTCAGGATCTATGCCTTATGCTCAGGAGCATTATCCTTTTGAAAACAAAGAAGCCTTTGAAAAGAATTTCCCTGCAGATTTTATTGCTGAAGGGCTCGATCAAACTCGTGGATGGTTCTATACACTCACGGTTTTATCAACAGCGCTTTTTGATAAGCCTGCTTTTAAAAATTGTATCGTAAATGGAATTGTGTTGGCCGAAGACGGACGCAAAATGAGTAAGCGTCTAAAGAATTATCCCGACCCTGCTGAGTTGATGTCAAAGCACGGAGCGGATGCAATGAGACTTTATCTTGCACAATCCCCTGCGATGCATGCTGAGAATTTACGTTTTAGCGAAAAAAATCTTGTGGAGCTGATGCGTGCGGTGATGCTTCCGCTTTGGAACGCTTATGGATTTTTTGCGTCCTATGCAAATATCGATAAGTGGGATGAAAGTTTTTCTCAAACACCTACAGAAACTTTAGATGAGTGGATTTTGTGTCGACTCAAAGAAAGTGAAATTCAATATCATGAGAAAATGCAAAAGTATGAGCTCAGTGAAGTGGCTCCTATTTTGATTTCTTTTATCGACGATCTTACAAATTGGTATATTCGTTTGAACCGAGGTCGTTTTTGGTCTTCTGAGTCTTTGTCGCAAGATAAGAGCAAGTGTGCAGCGTTTACGACTCTCTATAAGTGCCTCGATCGTTTGGCGCTTTTATTGTCGCCTGTCCTTCCGTTTTTTGCAGAATACTTAGACGGAGCTCTTCGCTATGAGCATGTTCAAGATTGGTCTACAAAAGCAAAATCAAATTCCGTACATGCTCGCGAGTTTGGTTCTTTGAGCAATGAATTATCTTCTCAAGAAAAAAATGTTCTCTTGGAAGTGCAGCTTGCTAAAAAAGTTATTTTGCTCGGACGCTCTCTGAGAGGAGAATCCAAAATTGGATTAAGGCAACCACTCAAACAAGTTCGTGTAGCGGGATTGAGTGCTGCTGAAAAAGTTGTTTTCCCCAACATTCGTCCTCTTGTTTTGCGCGAAGTAAACGTAAAAGATTTGATGGTTGTCGAAAAAGCGAGCGATCTTGTGAGTGAAGAAGCTCGTCCGAACTTTCGAAGTGCTGGTAAAAAAGTTGGAAAAGACATGAAAGAGCTTCAATCTCTTTTAGCGACATGGTCTTCTGATCAAATCGCTCTTTTTGAAAAAAGTGGAAGTTTTGAATTTAAAGGGATTGCTCTTGGTCGAGAAGACATTGAGATCATGAGAAAGGGTTTGCCTGGTAAGCTTGCCGCTTCTGATAGAGGCCTTGTTGTAGAACTTGAAACGACTCTCACAGAAGAGTTGGTGGATGAGGGCTTACAACGTGAGCTCATTAACCGCATTCAACAGCGCCGAAAAGAGATGAAGTTGAACTTGGCAGATCGTATACAGATTGTTTTTAAAGCTTCTGAAAGTTCTCGTGTTGAGAAAATCATCAAGGCTGAATTGAATGGCAAGGGCTTAGTAAGCCAAGAAACTTTGGCTATAGAATGGAAACAAGGAGCCCCTGCAAGTGAAGCGGAAAGCTTCGACGAGCATGGCTCCTGGTCTTTTGAGATTTCTAAGGTTTAAAAAAATTACTGAACAAGATCGATAGGTAAATCTTTATAAGTCACAACTTTAAAGCTTTTACCTGTGCCGTCTTTAATTGTAACAACGACAACATCTGAGTCGCTTGTTGGTTTTTCAAAAGAAAGTTTTTTGTCTTCTTTGTTTGTGACTAAAGAAATCTTTTCATTAACGATTTCATTGTTTTTGAAAGTTTTAGAAATCTGAACAGTAACAAGATCGTTATTTTCTAAACTTAAAAGTTTTTGAGAAAATTCAATAGCGTTTAAGATTTGTGCGCGTGTATTGGAGTAACTCACAAGACCGATGATTTGTACTCCGTTTGTTCCATTCGAATAATTAA
>CANIGN010000070.1 GCA_947467125.1 Bacteriovoracaceae bacterium
AAGCTAATGTTAAGAATAACTTTTAGACAGCTGCTTAAGAATTGATGATTTTAACAATTTGAAAAAATAAGAGAAACGTTCGTTCCACCAAAGCCAAAGCTGTTCGACATAACCTTCTTCATTTGGTGCGCACGACTCTCATGAGCCACATAATCAAGCGGACACTCCGGATCTTGCTGATGAAGGTTGATCGTTGGAGGAATTCTTCCCTCACGCATTGCCATCACACACACAAGAGCTTCGAGCGCTCCCGCAGCACCAAGCAAATGGCCGGTCATAGACTTTGTTGAACTCACAAGAAGATGCTTTTTCCAATCAGGAAGCAACGTTGCAATTGCGCGCGATTCCGCGACGTCACCCACCGAAGTCGATGTTCCATGCATATTGATATAATCAATCTGACTTGCTGAGAGAGAAGCATCTGCAAGGGCATACTCCATACATTCACGTGCGCCTTCCCCATTTTCAGTTGGAGCAGTCATGTGATAGGCATCGGAATTTGTTCCATAGCCGACAACTTCCGCAAGAATCGGCGCGCCTCTTTTTTCAGCGCTCTCTAAGCTTTCAAGAATCAAAGTCGCAGCGCCTTCACTCATGACAAAACCATCGCGGTTTACATCAAAAGGGCTCGAAGCTTTTTCGGGAAATTCATTTCGAGTCGACAACGCTTTCATCGCTGAAAATCCCGCGATCGAAAGTCTGGTCAAAGGAGCTTCACTGCCGCCCACAACCATCGCATCAGCATCGCCTCTCTGAATCATACGAAAGCCTTCGCCTACAGAGTGAGCAGAGCTCGAACATGCTGAAGTGATACAAAAGTTTGCGCCCTTATATCCTTTAAGAATGCTCAACTGACCAGGAAGCAAGTTAGAAATAATGGAAGGAATAAAAAACGGAGAAAGCCTTTTTCCCTGAGACAAACTCACAGAAGATTCTTCAATCGCAGACAATCCACCGATGCCGCTCGAAAGCAACACACCAATGCGACGCTTATCTGGAAAAGAATCAAGCTTACTTTCTTCAATCGCTTGAAGACTTGCAGCAAGACCCAGCTGAATAAAACGATCCATTCGACGCAAATCTTTTTTATTGATCCAAACACTTGCATCAAAATTTTTGATTTCGCCCCCGAAATGAACATCTAAGTCCGAGGTATTTACAGAGGTGATATTCGAAATCCCAGATTTACCGGAAATAAGACTCTTCCACAAATCTGAAACATTCAAACCGAGCGAGGTGATGCACCCCATACCCGTAACGACAACTCTACGTTCATTGGATCGCTTTTGCTGACTCATCGGCTGAAATCCAAACAAAAGAGATCAGTGAGATTCTTTGCTGTTGGTTTTGACGTAAGTCACAACGTCGCCAACAGTTTTGATTTTTTCAGCAGCTTCATCTGGAATCTCGAGATCAAACTCTTCTTCCATAGTCATGACTAATTCAACGATATCAAGGCTATCCGCACCTAAGTCTTCAATGAAAGCCGCTTCTGGTTTAACAGCATCAGCGTCTACATTGAGTTGTTCAACAATAATTGATTTTACTTTTTCTTCTACGTTCATGAGTCCGAACTCCTTAATTTTTAAATATACAAGCCACCATTTATGTTCAAGACCTGCCCCGTTATATAACGCGACATATCTGAAAGCAGAAAAGTCACCGCTTGAGCAACTTCAACCGCTTCTCCGAAACGACCCAGAGGAATATTGTCCATATAAGACTTCTTAACGGACTCATCTAACACTCCAGTCATTTCAGTCTGAATAAATCCTGGTGCTATTACATTAACCCTTAACTGGCGCGAAGCAAGTTCCTTGGCCAACGATTTCGCCAAACCTACAAGTCCTGCCTTCGATGCAGCATAAGCCGACTGACCTGAATTCCCCATGACGCCCACTACCGAGCTCATAAAAACAACCGAAGCCGAAGACTCAGAGCGCATCAACGATCTCATGCATTCTTTTGTAAAAAAATAAGCACCTTTCAGATTCACATCCAAAGTCTTATCAAACTCTTCTTCTTTCATTCTTAAAATCAAGTTATCGCTTGTGACCCCTGCATTATTGACAAGACCATCAAGACCTCCCAGATAATCAGTCATTTGCGAAATCTTTTCTTTAAACGAAGCCACTTCCGAAAGATTCACTGCAAATGCTTTTACATCACAACCCTTTGATCTGAGTTCTACTTCAAAGCTTTCCACAGCTGCGCTGTTTCCTGTTCCGGTATGAGTGAAAGCAACCTTTGCACCTTGAGACGCTAAATACTCAACGCAAGATTTTCCAATTCCACGTGAACCACCTGTTAAAATTATTTTTTTTCCTTGTAATAACATTTTAAATTTTTGAAAAAACCTCTTCTACTTTTGTCGGATCTTCGAAGTGAACATTCTTCCAATGCTTCAAAGAATCCACACGCGCTACCATTCCCGTTAAAACCTTGGAAGGAGCCACTTCAATATGATGAGTAACCTGATCTTTTACAGACAGAAGACCGGGGTACCACTGTACACCTCCAGCTACTTGAGCTTTTAAATTACTTTGAATTTTCTGAGAATTCTCCAGTGAACAAAGCTCGCCTGTGACGTTTGGAATATACTGAGCCTTTGAAGCTGAAAACTTCAACGATTCCAAAACAAGACCAAGTTTTTCAGTCGCTTTTTCCATGAGAGGAGAATGAAAAGGCCCACTCACTTCAAGAGGAATACTTCTGCGCAACCACTTCCACTCATCTTTTCCAACGAGTGTGTCGAGATATTGTAACCCTTCATTGTAACCCGACAACACCACTTGAGTATCTGTGTTCCAATTGGCAAGAGCAATCAACTTAGAGTGCTTGCTCACAACTTCACAGAGTTCAAGGAGTTTTTCTCGCCCCACAGCTTCTCTCAGAATCAAAGCGCGCATTCCACCTAAGCCGATAGGACAGGCTTCTTTCATAAAGCGACCACGAAGCATAACCGTGGACGCTGCCTCTTTTAAACTCAACACATCTGAGCAAACGAGAGCTGTGTACTCACCCAAAGAATGTCCCGCATATATCTTAGCTTCAACTTTTTCTTTGAATCCAAAAACAGAATTCAAAACTTTCCACATTCCGCAAGAAACAGTCAGAATCAAAGGCTGAGCAATTTCGGTATCGCGAATTTCACTTTCACTCGCCTCAAAACTTAATTTCTTGAAATCCAATGAACACGCATCAGACGCTTCTTCGATGACTTCTCGATAAAGTGGAAAATTTTCAAACCAAGACTTTCCCATACCCGGAAACTGACTTCCTTGGCCGGGAAAAACAACAAGACTTTGTGCTTTCATATTTTTTATAAATTAGCAGCGAAGCTACCAACGAACCAGAGCCGCTCCATAATTAAAGCCGCCCCCAAAAACATCAATCAAAACTAAATCGCCTTTTTGAAGTTTGTTTTGCTCTTGCATTTCAGAAAGAGCAATACCGATCGTGCCCGCAGAAGTATTTGCCCATCGATCAATGTTTACAAAAACTCGATCCATAGGAAAATTCAAATACTTTGCCGTCATTTCAATAATTCGCAAATTAGCCTGATGCGGAACAAACCATTTCACATCAGTTATTGGAATTTTAAGCTCAGTTAACAACTCGGTTGCAGCATGAACCATTCCTTTGACCGCGTGTTTAAAAACATCCTGCCCGCTCATTTGAACATAGGGAGAATGCTTTTCATGTAAGTCGTGTCTAAAAGTAGGAGCGCGACTTCCACCCGCATTGATCGTGAGTGCATCCGTCGCATCAAAGTCTGTATAAATTTTAGAACCCAACACCATTGAATCTTTAAGTGGATCGGGATTTTCAACACGTTCTAAGATTGCGCAACCTGCCCCATCTCCGAAGAGCACGCATGTTGTGCGATCTTTCATGTTGAGCGCAGCAGATAAAACATCCGCTCCAAAAATCATGACTCTTTTATGCGCGCCACTTTGAATCATCGCATTCGCCGTATGAAGCGCAAACAAAAAGCCACCACACGCAGCACTTAAATCAAAACCGGCAATTCCCTTCATACCCAAACGCCCGATCACTCGAGCAGAATTGTTCGGCATAAAAGTTTCGGCAGAAATGGTACCTGTTAAAACAAGATCAATATCGGAAGCTTTTAATTGAGCACGCTCGAGTGCTTGTTCAGCCGCTCGCACGCAAAGATCGGTGATCGTTTCACCTTTTTCAAAATCAATGAATCGACGCTCTCTGATTCCCGTGCGAGTGCGAATCCACTCGTCATTGGTTTCTACGATTTTTGAAAGATCGTCGTTTGTATATTTAAGACTGGGAGAACCTAAACCTGTGCTGATGATTCTTGAGCCGAATTTCATAAAAGATAAAATTTAAGATTAAGTTTCAAGAAAAGTAAAAATTACTCAGCTTTACGTTCAGCTTTAGTCTTAAAAATCTTTTTGCCTTTGTACCAGCCCATAGGACTTACACGGTGAGGAGGAACAACCTCGCCAGTTTCTTTACAAATACTAAAACCCTTAGGAACTAAAAAGTCGTGTGCACGACGCTGATTTCTTCTTGAGCGAGACGTTTTCTTCTTAGGTACTACCATTTCATTTACCTCTTTTTAAGCCTTTTAGTTCTTTTAATTTTCCAAGAACTGCGAAGGGTGAGTTTCGCGCTTTTGAGTCGTTTTGTCCAGTACTTAGCTCACTTTGTTCTGAAGGAACTTTTTCGAGTTCTTTTGATGTCACACATTCATGAGGTTTTCCCGCTAAATCCTGGTCTGGACGCTCGACCAAAGATTCCGCCGCCACCAGCTGTTCCGATAGGATTTCAACCATATCCAACCAGGGCGTACTCAAAAAGATATAGTCAGGATCATCCCCTTCTTCATTCACCTCACGGGCCCCCTGAGGACGCACAAAAATTCGAAAATTACCCTCCCGAGCCACCGTACCCTCTTCGGTACAACGGGGGCATAAAACGGGCACACGAGCCTTAAAATGGCCCTCTATCGTGTATTCAGGGTCAAGGCGCTCAATACGGACATCACCAGAGCAGACCGAGCCAGCCGCCCATTCTGAGGGGCTTTTTCCACTGATGTCCTGGTGAGGAGCTGACTTTTCAAGAGCTTTTACAACCCACTCGTCTTTTTGATTAAATTCCATTTCCAGCTTGCGACTGATTTCGCGGAGGGTCACTTTGCCTTGTACCATGTGATGTGTATAACATTTTTCATGGCGATGAGAAAAAGAATTGCAGTTGTTCTCTGTGGAAGTGGATTTAAAGATGGAAGTGAAATTCGAGAATCCGTAGGCGTCTTGTGGGCCCTCAGCCAACATCCCGTTGACGTTCAGTGTTTTGCTCCGGATGCTCCTCAAAAAGACGTCATCAACTGCCTCTCGGGACAACCCATGAATGAAAGTCGCAATCAACTTGTGGAAGCTGCTCGCATTGCCCGCGGAAAAATCAAAGCACTCACCGAACTCAATCCCGCTGAATTTGATGCTCTTATTCTTCCAGGGGGATTTGGTGCCGCAAAAAATTTATGTGATTTTGCAAGCAAAGGAATAGAAGGAAGTGTCATTCCTGATCTTAAAGAAAAACTTCAAGCCTTTTTTGCTGCAAAAAAACCAATTGGGGCAGTTTGTATTGCTCCTGCAATTATCGCCCTCGCCTTTCCTGAAAAGAATTTTAGATTAACTGTTGGCGCAGAGGGCGAAGTCGCACAATCAA
>CANIGN010000071.1 GCA_947467125.1 Bacteriovoracaceae bacterium
ATCCATGATCAGTTCAACATTTTGTGCCTTAAAAGCATGTCTTGCCAAAACATCCAAATCCTTAAATAAATCTTGAAGCGTAAAATCCGTTTCTTGAGTTGGCTGAAGCCTAGAAAAAGATCGAAAGCCTACTACTAAATCCTTCACTCGTATGACATTGGCTTCAATACGCTGCATAGTTTCGCGAAACTTTAAATTCAGTCTCAACTCTTCTGAATCATTTAACTGTCCAAAGAACCCTTGTAAGTTAGTAATCGGATTACTCAACTCATGGACAAGCGCTGCACTCAATTCGCCCATCGTCTGCAATCTTGAAGCATGAATTCTTTGCTGATTAAAATCATTTCTTCCTCGCAAAGCTTCAAGTTTTTGAAGAGCAAGTTTTTTTCCTGCATTTTGAATCGCATTAAACACAAACAAAGAACAAAGTGTGACCGCTGCTCCAAATATTGAGCCGCCTAATTTTTGAATCTCAGGAATCTCCCCAAAAACCCAATAAGTATGAACACTCCAAAGCGCCGATGTGAAAGCACACTTGAGAATCCATGATTCAAAAATTTCTGCAGCTAAAAAAGCTGGAACAATTAACAAAACTGAGGGCAAGCGATGAAACTCTGCCTGCAAGGTCAACATATGAGCAACCAATGCAGACATAAGAAGCAATCCCTTAAAGCCTTCTGCCGCAAAAGCCTTTCTCTTAAGAGGAATGGCGCACAAAAAGAAAATTCCAAAGCTTAAAAAATTTTTAGATTCGCCCTCAAGACCCGACCAGAATAAAAAGCTTGCACCCATGAGTCCAAACGCTAGCCAAATTCCAATTCGATAAAGCCACTGAAACGAATTTAAAGCATCTTCAATGACAGATACTCTATCGGTTGCAACTTTCTTCACAGAATCTTTATCGGAGAAGGTGTTAGTCGCTTAAGTCAATTTATTGGTGTCAAAAAGATACTACTAAAACCAATATCTAAAACCCACTCCTATGGGAACTCCTCTAAAAAACTTATCAGGCAAATTAATCCCTGCACTAAAGAGAAGTTGAAAATGAGTGGTCATTTGCCACAAATAGTTTGCGTAGATAGAAAATTGAAATCCATTACGACGCTCTCCATTTTGGTGCCAAAAAAGAGGCCCCACTTCTCCAGACAACTCAAAGGGCTCCAAATGCCAACTCACGCTCAACGCAGGGCTTTCGTAAAACTTGTTTAGCTCTAAAGCTCCGCCCAAAGAAAAATCATTCCAAAAAGCATAGGAGACAACCGCTCTTGTTTGAAAAACTTCCAAATTATTATTCCAAGACTGAACAGCATGAATCACATAATCGCCTTGATCTGTTGCAAAAGCAGATGGCGAGCTTAAAAAAGCAAACAAAACAAACCCAAAAAACTTTGAAATAAATTTAATCAAGCCTATTTCAACCTGCTTTTTTCTTTTGATCAAAAACATGTCTTGTTTGAATCTCTCTTATCGTTCTTGTTTTACTGCGCATCACAATGGAATGAGTCGTGCATCCAAAAGAAGTAAAATTCACTCCTCTTAACCACGAACCATCTGTGACGCCTGTTGCGCAAAACATCACTTCTCCTCGAGCCAATTCTTCCATCGTATAAACTTTATCCATATTCGTGATGCCCATCGCTTTTGCGCGTTGACGCTCTTCTTCGCTTCTCCATTTAAGAACTCCAAAGAAATCTCCACCTAAACATTTTAAAGCAGCTGCTGTGATCACTCCCTCTGGAGCGCCACCTGTTCCCAAAAGCACGTCAATCCCTGTTTCGGGATTACACGTTGAAATCCCCGCTGAAACATCGCCATCACCAATCAAACGAATACGCGCACCCATGGCACGCACTTCTTCGATCAAACCTTTGTGACGATCACGATCCAAAATAACTGCTGTTGTTTCTTGCAATGATTTTCCTTTTGCTTTGGCAACAGTATTCAAAATTTCTTTTGTGGTCATTCCCCACTTAATCAACCCACGAGACTCAGGACCGACCGCAATTTTGTCCATGTAAGTATCGGGGGCATGTAGAAAATGTCCTTTTTCGCCTACAGCAATGACAGAAATCGCATTACTGTGCCCAAGAGCTACAAGATTAGTCCCTTCCAAAGGATCAAGAGCCACATCCACAGCGGGACTGCCTTTTTCACGCAAACCAAATTCTTCGCCAATATAGAGCATGGGAGCTTCATCGCGCTCACCTTCTCCGATCACGACTGTTCCAGAAACATCCAAAACATCGAGAGCTCTTCTCATAGCATCAACCGCTGCCTGATCGGCTTCGTCGCGCTTGCCTCGCCCCATCCAACGAGCAGAATTAATAGCAGCCGCTTCAGTCACACGTATAAATTCAAGAGCTAAATTTCTATCCATGCTTAAAAGTCTATCCGAAGAAAACACTCCCAGCTAGAAGCGTAGCGCAGAGTTTCTTTTACTAAAAAATAACTTAAGAAGCTTCTTCCACGATCGTCACGCCGTCGCCACCTTCTCCAGGCCAAGAACCGGTTCGAAATTTAAATTCCGTTCTTTCTTTTTCAAGATAAGTACGAATTCTTTCTTTCAAAACCTCTTTTCCATGACCATGAACAATTGTGACAGACGTCGCCTCACGAGCCGTGAGCTGATTAAGAGCAGAGTCGATTTTCCGCGAAGCCTCTTCCCATGTTTTACCACGAACATCGCAAACAAAACTTCCCACTTGGGCTTTTGACTGAGAGACAGCTTGAACCTTAGAGCCAGACTTTCTTTTTTCCACTCCCAGCCAACTCTTACGGCTTTGATCAAAGCGAAGTTTTTCCTCATTAGTGACATCAAAAATTCTCTCAACACCCACTCGAGTTTTGATTTCGCCTACCTTCACAGAAACGCTTGCCTTCGTGTTTGAAACAGCTTGAAAGTCTTCTTCAACCTGCCCCATTCCTAAGCCCGCAATCTCAACAATCATTCCCTTTTTTAACTTTTGAGGATCAATTCCTCTCTTGGGTTGCACAAAGGGAACATCTTCAAGAGTTAGATTCTTAAGCTCTTGAGTTTTCTGAGATATATCTTCAAAAATTTGAGTAGATTCCTTACCTTCATTTTTTAAAGAAAGTATTTTACTCGCCAATTCCTCACGCAAAGATTTAAAGTCGCGAAGAATTTCTTTCGCTTCTTCTCTCGAGAGATTTCGTAACTTTTCATCGGCTAATTCCTTTAACCGCTCTAACTCTTTTGTTTTTTGTTGGAAGGCTTTTTTAGAATCTTCCACTTCAAGCAACTTATCTTGAAAATGTTTCCGGCTGCTTTCTAAGTTTTTAATCGCTTTTGTGAGATCTTTGGAATCATCTCCCAACAATTGCTTGGCTCGACCTAAAACTCCCTCTGGAATTCCCAATCGTTCAGCTGCATCTAAAGCTGAAGACTCACCTGGAACGTCCATGATGATCTTGAAAAGTGGAGCTCTTTTTTTAACGTCATAAGCCATAGAGGCCACTCGACATCGCTCATCAGCAAGCGCCATCACTTTGAGTGCGCCATAGTGAGTGGTCACAAAAACCCGAACGCCCTTTTCCATCAAATACTCAATCACAGCACGGGCAAGAGCCTGACCTTCTTCAGGAGCCGTTCCTGTTGCAATTTCATCGATCAAAACTAAATCGCCGCGTGAGGCTTCTTTAAAAATTCGACTCAAAGATTGAATATGAGCCGAAAAAGTAGAAAGTTTCTCGAAAAGATTTTGGTCGTCACCCATTTCGGCAAAAACTTTTTTTAATTCAAAAGGTACTTTGGCAGAGGTTCCACAAACAGGAATTCCCGCACGCGCAAAAAGAAGCGCCATCCCCACACTTTTCAGCAAAACAGTTTTACCGCCCGTATTGGGGCCCGACAAAATGAGCGCTTCTTTCCATTCCAAACTATTGGAAACAACTTTCGTCTGAAGAGACAAAAGAGGGTGTGCCAAGTTTTGAAAAGACAACTCATCCCCTTGAATCGCAACGCAAAAGTTATCCCACTTCGAAACAATTCGCGCCGCTGCTTGCAAATAATCCGCAAGGGCTAACTGTGCTTGATTTGTGATGAAAAAAGGAACGACATCTTTTGAACGATCTACAACCTGAGCCAAGATACGTTCAATTTCGATTTCAATTTCTCGCTCTGTAACTTTTAACTGGTTGTTGAGATCAACAATCGCTTGCGGCTCTACGAAAATAGTCGACTCCGTCTTGGAAACATCGTGAATAATTCCCGGCATGCGTCCTTTGTAACTTGTTTTAACAGGAAGAACGTAGCGACCATCACGCAAAGTGATGTATTGATCGCGCATAATTTCTGCAAGATGAGGATCTTGGAGATAATCCTTCAGTCGATCATCAATGCGATTTTTTAAATCTCTCGCCATCATCCTAAGGGCGCGTAAATCTTCAGATGCAGAATCAGAAATCTGTCCATGCTGATCGATGAGCGGAAAATGAACATCACACCAATCCTTAAGAGGATCCAATCCATTCAAAACTTTTTGAAGAGACGGCAACTGACTTGTAAGAACAACCGATCTTAAGCTGATGACTCCCTTTTGATTGCGAATCACTTGAGCGAACTCCTCAACGCTGATCGCTCCTCCGCGAGCCATTCTTTTATAAACAAGATTCAAATCAGACAAATCACTCAGAGGAAGTTGCTTTTCTTTGCGCTGAAGGCTGACGACTTCAATTATAGATTCCGCCATCATCGAACTTTCAGCAGACTCCCAAAAGTCTGGACGAAAGGCCGCAATAAATGACTGACCCATGGGACTCAGTGAGTGTTGGGCAAGAATTTCTAAAAAATGATTCCACTCCAAAACATCGAGGGTTTTTTCAAAAGCTGTTGTCACGATTGCATTCTCTCTCTATTTTTCAAAACTGACAAAGATTGTTTTTGATTTCAAAACCATCACTTCACCTTCGGCAGCACCTTTGGGCTTTTTTAAGTATCGTCGCTCCGTATAGTCTACCGGAATCCACGATCCCCTTACTTTAGAATGTTTAACAGCGACTAACGCTGCCTCTTTGAGCACTTCTTCCGAAGCTTCGTCTTTTGCTCCAAAACCTTTTTGGCCTCGACGAAGCCACACATGTCCACCCTTTTGACCTCGAACATGAAACCACAGATCTCGGCTCTGGGCTTGCCGATAAAGCTCATCGTTCTCGCTCGCTTTTCTACCCACAATAATTTCTAAATCATTTCTAATTTTTTGAATTGAACCTAATTTTGGACTTTGTTTTTTGTGTTTACCTTTAAATTTTTCTAAAATCTTCTTTGAATCAGGTGCGATTGATTTTTGATTCTCTTCGCCAACTTTCACAAGACGCTCTTTAGATTTTTCAATCTTGCGCTCCTGCCGCTGAAGAAGTTTCTTCATTCGATCGAGAGAATCTTTTCGATATTCTTTTTTGAAAACAACTCCCTTGAGCTCAGAAAGTTTTGTTAAAAAATCATCCGTCCACGGAGGAAGCTGTGAGGAACTCTCTCCCCACAGAGCAGGATTCTCTAAAAAGAATCGAATTCCTTTTTCATTTTGACGAAGCCAATCCTGCGCCGTCTTTAAATCTTCTTCTATATTTTGAAGAAGTTTTTTGTGCTTTGAAGATTTTTCTTCTACCGCAATCGAAGGAATACTTTCTCCGACTTGTTTTAATTCTTCAAACGAAGCCCAGCGCGGAAGAGTTTGTTG
>CANIGN010000072.1 GCA_947467125.1 Bacteriovoracaceae bacterium
ATTCCCATGGGCGTGGGCTCTCAAAGAATCTTTCTGGAACAAAAATCTTTTCAGCAAAAAGATTCTGGCCTCTTCAATTTACGCAAAATTGCTCC
This sequence comes from Bacteriovoracaceae bacterium, assembly GCA_947467125.1. Lineage (GTDB taxonomy): Bacteria > Bdellovibrionota > UBA2428 > UBA2428 > UBA2428 > CANIGN01. Next base: position 96 of record CANIGN010000072.1, read on the forward strand.
TCGTGCGATTCTTTATGCAAACATAGGAGCCGTTCAACTCAACTACGGAGTCACGACGCGTGACTGCTTGTACCTTGTTGAAAACCTTCAGGCTCAAGCTTTAATTTTACATCTCAACCCACTTCAAGAAGCTATTCAAAAAGAGGGCGATCGAAACTTTAAAAACTTATGGCCTAAAATTTCTGAACTGTGCAAAGAAAGCCCCGTTCCCGTCATCTTAAAAGAAACGGGTTGCGGACTTGATGCTCAAACCTGCGTTCTCGCGCAAGAAGCAGGAATCAAAGCCGTCGATGTCGCTGGCTTTGGCGGAACACACTGGGGATACATTGAAGGACTGCGCCATACGGAACGTGCAAATTTAGGTGAGCAATTTAGAAGCTGGGGCATCCCCACTATAGAAGCTCTTATACAAGCCCGCACAGTACTTCGATCCTCATTCCCTGTGATCGCGTCGGGTGGAATTAGAAACGGCTTAGACGCCGCAAAAGCTTTTTACTTAGGCGCAGAGTTAGCAGGACTTGCCCTCCCCTTTCTAAAAGCAATCGAAGATACAGCGGAAAATGACCAAATTGAAAAACTGAAAAAAGTTTATTTTGAACTTTGTGAAGGCCTAAAAATTTCACTTTTCTGTACGAATTCCACAAACATCGCTAAACTAAAAGAAAAAGGATTAGAACTCTATGAAGTCGAGCCGCATTAAAGGATTTTACAAATTAAAACGTGGTGAGCGCTTAGATGCTCTTCGCGAGTTTGCAGATATTCCTTCGGATCAACTTCGTGTTTTTTCTCAAGACAGCGCTCTTACTTTTGAAACAACAGATTTATTTGTTGAAAATGCAGTGGGCTCCTATCCATTGCCCTTGGGAGTTGCGACGAGTTTCAAAATCAACGGCGAAGATTATTTAATTCCCATGGCTGTTGAAGAAAGCTCTGTCATCGCAGCCTCTAGCAATGCTGCTCGAATTGTTTACGAAGCAGGCGGCTTTCAAGCAAAGTGCTTGTCGTCTTTAATGATCGGCCAGATCCAACTCCTCGACCTTCCTCTTGAAAAATGGAAAGAATGTGTCGACAAAATCACAGCTAATAAACAGTTCCTTATTGAAACTGCAAATGCTGTTCACCCGCGACTTCTCATGCGAGGAGGTGGAGTTCAAGATATCGAAGTTCACACAAACGACAACAGTGAAAAGCCTTTTCTTGTTGTTCACGTTTTGATCGATACTCGCGATGCGATGGGCGCAAACATTATCAATACTGTTTGCGAAAGATTAGCTCCTCATTTGCAAGAAATAAGTGGCGCTCGGATTGGATTAAAAATCCTTAGCAACCTTGCAGACCGAAAACTTTTTCAAGCAACTTGCAGAATCGATCCAAAATTCTTGATGTCTTCTGACTTAGTGGGTGCCATCGCCCCCGAAGAAATCGCTCAACGTGTTTGGGAAGCCTTTGTCTTTGCAGACAACGATCCCTACCGTGCAGCGACTCACAACAAAGGAATCATGAACGGCGTTGATCCTGTTGTGATTGTCACAGGTAACGATTGGCGTGCAATTGAAGCAGGCGCTCACGCTTTCGCAGCTAAGACAGGCCGCTACCGTTCTCTTTCAAAATGGCAAGTAGATTCAAAAGGATTCCTCGTTGGAGAACTCACAATTCCTCTTCAACTAGGAACAGTCGGAGGAGTTACGCGACTTCATCCATCAGCACGCATCGCGCTTCAAATTCTTGGAAATCCAACAGCTGAAGAGCTTGGAAAAATCATCGCCTGCTCTGGACTTGCTGCTAACCTCGCAGCGCTTCGTGCCCTTTGCACAACAGGCATCCAAAAAGGCCACATGCGCTTGCATGCTAAAAACATTGCCTTTGCAGCCGGTGCTCAAGGTGCCGAAGTCGAAATCATTGCCGATCTTTTAATTCAACGTAAGCAAATTAATGCAAGTGAAGCAGAGATGGCTCTCAGAGAATACCGAGAGAGAGAACGTCAAAAACGTGAACCTTATTTATCACACACAAATCCCAGCTAAACTTATTCTGTTTGGAGAATGGGGAGTCCTAAAGGGTTATCCTGCACTGGGTGTTGCGCTAGAAAAATTCTTTGAATGTCGCCTCGAAGAAAGCTCAAAAGAAGGCCTTCAAATCGAAAGCCCCGAATGTATTTTTCATTGGCTTAAAGAAGAAGAAAAAGCACCGGAATTTTTAGTTAATACTCAAAAAGCCTTAAATTACATCTTTCAAAAACCGCTTCATAAGCTAAATAAGAAAAAACTTATTCTCAAAAGAAACTGGAAACTTTCAGAAGGACTCGGATCGAGCAGCGCTCTTTTTCTCGCTCTCCTGTCTATTGATCAAACCCTATTTAAAAATAAACCTCTTTTTTCTAAAAACGATCTCTACGCATTTAAAAAGCAACTGATTGATTTTCAAAAAGGCGGATCAGGCTTCGACCTCCTTATCCAAGCTTGTGGTGGTTTTTTAAAAACAACCCTTAACGAAATCGACAGAGAAAAAATTGAACTCCCAGAAGAACTCCTTCTCATACACACCGGACATAAAATGAAAACGAACGAGGCCCTCAAAAACAGAGAGCCCAATGAAAGAATACTTTCTGAAATAGGCAAAAGCACAGAAAACTTTATCAAACATCGCAACTGGGAAGTTTGTATTCATGAACATTATGAACTTTTAAAAATGCTCGGCGTTGTCCCCGACTTTGTATCTTCTCTTAAAGATGAATGGAGCGAAAAAGGCTGGATCACTTGCCTTAAAACAACAGGAGCTGGAGGTGGAGACACACTTATGCTTTGGACAAAACCAAAACACCAAGAGACCCTCCTCAAAGATATAAAACAAAAAGGATATTGGATAGAATCTGCGAAGCCCACATCGCAAAGTGCCTTTCACTTAGATTTTTGATACACTCAACTGGCTATGCAAAGCTCTGCAAAAAAGCTCACCCTCTGCTCGAGCCCCAACATAGCTTTCATTAAATACTGGGGAAAAAAAGAAAGCACATGCGACGAAGATCGCAACATCGGACTCAACCCCTCATTGAGCATGACTCTTTCAAAAGCTCAAACAAAAGTCACTCTCGAAGCCTCTCAAAACTTTGAATTCTTTATCCAGGACAAAATCGCTTCTCCAAAAGATCAAGAAAAAATTTCTGCCCACATCAAACGGATCGAAGAATATCTTCAAAAAAAACTAAGTCCCTTTAAGCTGTCTTCTTCAAATAACTTTCCTACAGGAACAGGCATTGCCTCTTCTGCTTCTGCTTTTTCTGCACTCACCTGTGCTTTTATCAGCTGGATGGAAGGCAACGACTTTCTTCAAAAGGCGCTTCAAGAAAAAACACAAGACCTCGCAAACCTTGCTCGAAGAGGCTCGGGCTCTGCTTGTCGCTCTCTTCACGGACCCTTCGTTGAGTGGAACGATAGAAGCATCACCCTCCACAAAAGCAACTGGAAGCTATACGATACAATTCTTATTTTTTCTAAAACAGAAAAGAAAGTTTCGAGTACTGACGGACATAAGTTTGCAACTTTAAGCCCCCTCTTTAAAGAACGTTTAACGAAGGTTCACGATCGAATTGAGAAAGTTAAAAAAGCCATCTCAGAAAAAAACCTTCAGCTCTTAGGCCCCACAATCGAAGAAGAAGCACTCGAAATGCATGAAATCATGCGCAACAATCCACATCCCGTGGAATACCAAACTGAAGAATGCAAAAAATTCTTAAAAGAAATCCAAAAAATCTCTTCTCGAGATTTCTACTTCACCCTTGATGCAGGCCCCAACGTTCACCTGATCTCAGAAAAACCCATAGCTCACCTTGTTAAAATGCTTCTCGAAAAAAGCTCCACACACGCGGAAATCTGGGAAGACGAAGTTGGCTCTCCCCTTTCTAGCTGCTAACTTATTTTTCATGGAAGTTATTGCATACGTTGTTTCATGCCTCACCATCCTTTGGTCTTTTGGAGGCGGACATCTTAGCGATGTTTTCTGGACACGTATTTTCATCGCCGCTCCTCTTTGCCTTGCAACTGCCTTGCTTTTACTTAAAAGTCGCAAAGAATTAAAAATCCTTAATCCAAACTCAGGATCTTGGATGATGGGTATCGGCATTGGTCTTGTTATGTTTCTCGTAGGAATTTTGGTCGCTTGGTTTTGCAAAGAAAAAACTTCTCAACTTGCAGAACTCAGCCACTACAAAATGACGGGCCTTCTTGCGTGGGCACTCATCCTAAGTCCTGCTTGCGAAATCATCTATCGACACGTTCTTGCTCCTGCCTGGGGAATTAAAAGCAGCGCCTTTATTGAAGCTCTCAGTTTTGGAGTGGGTGCCGTAAACTTTTATCTTTTCATCGTGATATTTATTTGGGGTTACATGGGGTCTCGTATCAGTATGCGCTTTGGAATCGTTGCCGCTCTTGTTGCAAGAAGCCTCGCCACCCTTCTCCTCATTCTCAGCCTCAATGCGCTTGTTTAGGTCGAGAGGGCATTCAAGAAAATGAACCTCAAAGCCTCTGCCTGCGGAAAGTGCGTGCTTTTTGGAGAGCATTCTATTCTTGAAGGCGGAGGAGCCATCGTACTTCCCCTGATCAACTTAAAACTCTCAATTGATTTTACTGCTGGAAATAAAAACGAATTATTGATCAATTTCCCTGTTGAGGAAAAAGACAAAAAACAATTCTGGTCTTTATTAGAAGAAGACTTTAAAGATGTGAACACTCAAGGCACATATACCATTCAGAGTGATCTACCTGTGGGAGCAGGACTGGGATCCTCAGCAGCACTCTGCGTGGCGCTCAATAGACTCTTTCGAAAAGACCTCAGCCTTCAAAACCTCATTGAACATTCCTGGAAAAATGAATTTCGATTTCATGGAAAAAGCTCTGGGATGGACCCGACGTCCATCGCTTGCGAAAAACCTCTTCACTTTACAAATCCCCACGATTTCTCAGAACTCGAAATTCCTCAATCTTTTCGATCTCAATTTATTTTTGTTCTTTTTGATTCAAAGATCAGACGCAATACACAAAACATTGTTAGCCAAAGCCACTCTCTTAAAGAAACCCAGCCTACAAAGTGGTCAGATAACATTCTCAAGCTTCAATCACTTGTCGTAAAAGGAAAAGAAGCGATTCAAACAAACAACACATCAGACCTAAGTTTTTTTATGAATGAAGCTCATCAAGCTCTTTGTGAGCTAGAGGTTTCAAATGATGAGCTCAATCAACTCAGAGTTCAACTTTTGGAAGCTGGCGCTCTTGGCGCAAAACTTACAGGTGCAGGGCGCGGAGGTTTTTTACTGGCTCTCTTTGACTCGAAAACTTGGCAAAGTTTGAAGTCCAGAGATCACTCGAAGCTTGGAAGCTTTTTTGAGTTGAATCTTTGATTTAGTAGGAAAGGATTTAAATTCTGCAGCCACTTTGACAGCCAAAGCCGCATCAACATAACCATCTGATATAACTTTATTTCTCAAGAATGCTGTTTTGATAACTGACTTTTGAATAATTTGCTTCACTTCTAAATTTGTGAGCTGTGGATTTAAGCTCCACACAAGAGCCGACAACCCTGACACAAACGCGGTTGCCTGA
>CANIGN010000073.1 GCA_947467125.1 Bacteriovoracaceae bacterium
CAGCCCCTTTGTTTGCTTTTGGATGGATACCCTAGAAATGGGGTTCAGGTGAAGAACCTTGTAAAGCTCATAGAGGAAACAAAGCTGAAAGGCCCTATTTTCTTTGAGTTAGAGGTTCCGAAGTCTGTGATTGTGGACCGTGTTTCAGGGCGTTTGGTTAACCCACGTTCTGGAGCTGTCTACCACCTTAAAACAAAGCCCCCTAAAGTGGCGGGTCGTTGTGATGAGGATGGCGGAGAGCTTATTCAGCGTCCAGATGATCGTTCAGAGGTGGTTGGAGGCCGTTATGATATTTATCAAAAGGGTCTGGCCGAGATGATGATCGAAATTCAAAAGGGTGGGTATCCCCATTTGAAATTTGATGGCACAGGGGCCGTAAAAGCGGTTACCAGCGCTATGGAAATGAAGGTTAAAGAGCTCACACCAGGGTTGACTGGGTAGCTATTGAAGATAACAATATAGACTTTGATTTTTCGGGATTTAAAAGATTTTGTAAGGGAAGAATATGAAAGTAAGAGCATCAGTAAAAAAGATTTGTGACAAATGTCAAATCGTGCGTAGAGCAGGCATCCTGCGAGTCATCTGCACGAATAAAAAACATAAGCAGAAGCAAGGTTAAGGAATAAAAAAATGGCGCGTATAGCTGGAGTCGATTTACCAAGAAATAAACGTATAGACATTGCCCTCACGTATGTTCACGGGATTGGAAAAACAACTGCAAAAAAAATGTTGTCTGATCTCGATATTTCTCCTGAAACAAAATCAGATCAATTATCAGAAGAGATTGTTGCAAAAATTCGTGAATACCTAGAAAAAGGAATTTCTGTTGAAGGCGATCTTCGTCGTAAGGTCGGAATGAACATCAAGCGTCTCATCGATCTTCATACTTATCGCGGATTACGTCATCGCAAAGGATTGCCTGTGCGCGGACAAAGAACTCGATCAAACTCACGTACACGCAAAGGTCCTCGTAAGACAGTTGCAGGTAAAGTTTCAGTGAAAACATTGAAGTAGGATAATTATGGCAACGAACGAACAAAAAAAAGCAGCACAAAATACAAATGCAAAAAAGCGCACAGTGAAAGTTCCTTCAGTGGGAGTTTGTCACATCAACGCTTCTTTCAATAACACTATCGTTACTATTGCAGATCCTGCAGGAAACTCACTTTTCTGGAGTACTTGTGGCAAAAAAGGATTTAAAGGTGCTCGTAAGAGTACTCCTTTCGCAGCACAAGTTGCAGCAGCTGAAGTCGCTCAACTTGCTTTTGATGCAGGTATGAGATCAATCGCTGTCGAAGTGAAGGGACCTGGAGCAGGTCGTGAATCTGCTTTGAGAGCTCTTGCGAGTGTCGGCCTTCGTGTTACTCAAATTAAAGATGTAACACCTATTCCCCATAATGGTTGCCGTCCACCTAAAAGACGTCGTGTATAAGGAGAGAGAGTAATTTATGACAATGGTTCAAGAAAACTGGGCGAGTCTAATCAAGCCTAAAGCAATTGAAATTGAAAAGGGTTCTCTTACTCCTACTTATGGTCGCTTTATTGCGCGTCCTTTGGAACGCGGATATGGCCACACAATTGGAAACGGACTTCGCAGAATTTTGTTAAGTTCGCTTCAAGGTTGTGCCATCACAAGTGTAAAATTCGAAGGAGTTTTACATGAGTTCGCAAGTCTTAACGATGTAACTGAAGACATGGCGGATATCGTTCTTAACTTGAAAGGTGTTCGTTTAAAACTTGTCGGAACAAAAACAAAAACAATTTTCTTGGATAAAAAAGGTCCAGGAGTTTTAACAGCTAAAGATTTAGCAATTGATAGCAGTGTTCACGTGTTGAACCCTGATCATCACATTGCAACTTTGGGCAAAGATGCTCACATTCGCGGCGAAATCGTTGTGAAGTGGGGTCGTGGATATATTCCTGCAGAACGTAACAAAGAAGAAAATTCTCCTATCGGAACAATTGGTGTCGATAGTATTTTCTCTCCTGTGACTCGTGTGAACTACTCTGTTTCAAATTCACGTGTAGGAAGCTGGACAGATTACGATCGTTTAACGATGGACATCTGGACAGACGGTTCTTTGTCTCCTGAGTTGGGTCTTGCTTATGCGGCGAAGATCTTAAAAGATCAAGTGAGCATTTTCATTAACTTCGATGAAGGTATTGAAGTTGTTGAAGTGAAAAAAGATTCAGGTAAAGGCGATGTGAATGAAAACCTCTTCAAGAGTGTAGAGGAGCTTGAGCTTTCTGTTCGAAGTGCAAACTGCTTACAGAACGCAAACATTCGCTATATTTATGAACTTGTGACGAAGTCAGAAGCAGAAATGCTCCGTACGAAAAACTTTGGTCGTAAGTCACTCAATGAAATCAAGGATATTCTTTCTGAAATGGGCTTGGGACTTGGTATTGCAATCGACTTACCTCCTGAAGCAATTGCTGAAAGACTTCGCGATCGTAAAGGTGGTAACTAAACATGAGACACTTAGCACGTAGTCGTAGACTTGGAGTGAAAACGGGTCACCGTGTAGCTCTTCTTAGAAATTTATTAAGAGGCCTTGTTCGTGACGGTCGTATTCGTACAACTGTTGCTCGTGCAAAGGTTTTGCGTCCTTATGTAGAAAAGATTGTGACACGCCTTAAGGATCCAACTGTTGCAAACGTTCGTCATGTTTATGCTTTAGTGAATGATCGTGATGCTGTTTATAGTCTTACTCATGATGTGGCTCCTAAGTTTAAGAGCCGCACTGGTGGATATCTTCGCATTTTGAAACTTGCTCAAGCACGTCCTGGCGACAACGCTGATATGGCGCTTGTTGAATGGGTTGACGAAGGTCTTGTTGAAAAAGGCTTGGAGCAAAGATTTGCAGCTTCTACAAAGTTAGCAAAAGATGCAAAGAAAACTGCAAAGAAAGCTTCTGCTAAAAAAGCAAAAGAAGCTGGTGACGAAAGCGCTGAAGATTCAAAAAAAGCTGAAAAGAAAAGCAAAAAGGCGCCTGCAAAAAAAGCAAAAAAATCTAAATGAGCTCAACTAAGGTTTTCTGGGATAGATTTTTCAAGCTGAGCGTTTTGATTGTAACGCCTGTTTTAGGATGGGTGTACTTCAGCGAGCATAGTGGAAAAAGTCTTGGTAAGCCCGAGGTGATTGTTCCTTTTAAGGTTGAAAAAACAGCTTCCGTACAGGGTTTGGAATCTAGGCTCAAAGGAGATGAAGGGAAAATTGATTTTTCCAAGAATCAAGTTTCCGTCGTAAGTTTTTGGGCGACTTGGTGTGCTCCTTGTGTTGAGGAAATGCCGGCGATGAGCGAATTGGCTTCAAGACTCGAAAGTAAGGGTGTTTACTTTTACTTTGTGAGTATTGATGAGGATTGGTCAAAGGTTGATAGGTTTTTGGAAGCCAACATTGTTGATATTCCAGCAAATCGATTGTTCTTGGATAGAAAGCGCGAAGTTGCAAGTCTTTGGGGATCTGAGAAGTTTCCTGAGACTTATGTTGTGAGTCCTCAGGGCTGGAAAGTTGAAAAGATTGTGGGCTTTCAGGATTGGACACGTCCCGCAGTTTATTCATACTTTGAAAAGTTGGCTGAAAAATTTAAGAAAGATATATTCGTGCAAACGAGTTTTTTAATGAAGGAAAAGGAAAGTAAATGGCAAAGAAAAGTGTTGTGAACCGCAACAAAAAAAGAATCAAAATGAGCGAAAGACAAAAAGCTGCACGCATTGAATTGCGTAAGCAAACGCTTGATCCTAAGTTGAGCGATGATGAAAAGCTTTTAGCTCAGAAAAAGCTTCAGAAGCTTCCTCGTAACGGATCAGCGACTCGCGTAAGAGTTCGTTGTTCAATCACTGGTCGTGGCCGTGGTTGTTACAAGAAGTTTGGCCTTTGCCGTGTGAAGTTCCGCGAATTGGCTCTTGAGGGTCTTATTCCGGGCGTCACAAAAGCTTCTTGGTAAGAAGCTTTTTTACGTCGCAGGTAGAACGCTGTTGAAAAGCGCTCATCCGTGAACTGAAAGGCTAATTGCTTTTTGTTTTGTGGCTGACCGCTTTTAAAAAGTCTTCTTACCTTTTTTTAAAAAAGAAATTTACGAAAGTGTTTCTCTCATTTAGAACATAATCACTCTATGTTGAATGCATCATTATACATAATCATTGGCGCTGTGGCTCTTGTCTTTGCTTGGATCCTCTATCTCAGAGTGAAAAAGCAAAATCCAGGAAACGAAAGAATGATCGAAATCGGAAGTTATATTCGCGAAGGTGCGATGGCTTTCTTGATGCGGGAATATAAAATTCTTTTTGTTTATTCTATTTTTATTTTTTTAGTTTTGAGTTTGTCGCTTAATATTCTTTCCTCATTGTCTTTTTTGTCGGGAGCTTTGCTGTCTCTCCTTGCAGGTTTTATTGGAATGAAAGCGGCGACTCATTCGAACGTTCGTACGGCCGAGTTAGCTCGCACGAAAGGTCGTGGAGAGGCTCTTGTTCTTGCTTTTGATGGCGGAGCTGTCATGGGTCTTTGTGTTGCAGGACTTGGTTTGATCGGAATGGGCGTTCTCTTTAAATATTTCTCTACCAGCGAAGACTTTGCTTCAATGGTTCACGGGTTTGGTGTGGGCGCTTCTTCGATCGCTCTTTTTGCACGTGTGGGTGGTGGTATTTACACAAAAGCTGCCGACGTGGGTGCTGACTTGGCTGGAAAAGTCATTGCGGGTATCCCCGAAGATGATCCACGTAATCCTGGTGTGATCGCCGATAACGTCGGTGACAACGTGGGTGACGTTGCGGGAATGGGTGCAGATATTTTTGAAAGTTACATTGCTGCGATGGTTGCGGCGATTGCTCTTGCTCAAACTTTGAGTCCTACTGTCTTAGCTCCTCTTGTTGCGGATAGCGCTACTGTTGGAGAGGCAGCGTTGCGAAACATGGGAATTTATCTTCCTCTTGTAATTTCGGGAATCGGATTAGTTGTCTGTATCTTGTCGATTGCTTTCTTGAGATTTTTCAAAGATGGAAAGCCTTACTCTATTCTTCGTGGTGCGCTTTTGATTCCTCCTTTTATCTTCCTTGTTATTTTTTGGTTTGTAGGAAATTCCTTAGGATATGGAATTCATAATTTTTGGTGTGTGATTTCAGGAGCTGTGGGTGGTGGAATTGTTGGATTGATTACGGATTACTACACAAGCAGTAAACCTATTGAGCAAATTGCGGAATCATCAAGAACAGGTGCAGGAACAAATGTGATTCAAGGAATCGCGGTTGGTTTGGAATCTGTCATTCTTCCTCTTCTTGTAATTTGTGCAGTGGCTCTCGTGAGCTTCAATGCTCTTGGCCTTTATGGAATTGGTATCTCTGCAGTCTCTATGTTGGCTGTGACAGC
>CANIGN010000074.1 GCA_947467125.1 Bacteriovoracaceae bacterium
ACGAGAACATAAGACGATGACCGCTCCTGTAAAACGCATCTATTTTGGAGGGTCGTTTTTTCCTCCACACAAAGCTCACACAGAGATGCTTCGACAGGCCTTGAGTCTCGACAAGGATGCAGTTGCTTACATCGTTCCCACAAAGCAAAACCCCCTCAAAGAAAGCCCGGGCTCTTCTCTCCAACTAATTGAAGCCTGGATGAGTGATTTGGCAGACGACTTGAGTTACCAACAATTTTCTCGATGCGTTCTTGAGTTGTCTGAAATGCATTCAGAGAAAGAAAAAAGCTACACTGTCGAAACTCTCGAGGAACTTCAACAAGACTCCGACAAATGGATTTTGCTTTTAGGAAGCGACTCTGCCCTGAGCCTCCATCAATGGAAGAATCCCCAACACCTTTTATCTTTGCTCTCCGAAATATGGGTCGTGCCACGAAAAGATATTCACGATGAAAACTTTTCAATCGTGGACATCAAAAACCAAGTCCTGCAAAAGCTTCGCGATTTAAATGCGGAGTCAAAAGTAAAATTCCTCAAAACCGTGAGCGACATTTCTTCTACCGAACTTCGAGAAAAAGAAAATGAAGCCACGAGTCAGCTCGCAGACGAGTATTTAAGTGAGCGCGTGCGCGAAGTTTGGAAAAAACTTTGATACATTAGAGGCATGCGCCAATTTTGGACCCTTCTTGCTTTCTCTTGGATTGTAGCTTGTTCATCCTCCTCTGTTTCAACAGCGGAGAGAACGAACAGCTCTGAAAAAGCTCCGCTCGCAACTGTTCTCAAAGAAGAAACACTTGAGCCCTACCCTGGACTCAAGATTGATCATGTTCAGTTTTCGAACGGGCTCAACGCTTACATCATCCCTCGCGAACAAAACGGCACAGTGGGCGTTGTGGTGGGATACGAAGTGGGAAGCCGCTTCGAAAAAGTTGGCCGTACTGGGCTTGCGCATCTTTTTGAGCACATGATGTTTCGAGGAACCGAAAGCTTCCCAGAACCATTTCAAACCCTCTCAGAGTGGTCGGGCCACGAATTTAACGCTTTCACTTCTGACGACCAAACCGTTTATCACGAGATGGTTCCGCTCAAAAACTTTGAAGATGCTCTTAAGTTTGAATCAGAGCGCATGAGAAAACTTCTCATCACTCCACAAGGATTCAACACAGAAAGAGGCGCGGTCGTCTCTGAGCGAAAGATGAATTACGAAGACTCTCCAGGCGGACGCCTTCACTTTGAACTCTATCAAACAGCGTTCGACAAACACCCCTACAAAACAACGCCCATAGGCTGGCAAGACGACATTGAACGAGCAAGCTTCGAAGACGCGCTTTCTTTTTATCATCGCAATTACGCTCCCAACAGAGCCTCTATAGCGATCATTGGAGATATCAAAACAGACGAGACTAAAAACCTTCTCTTGAAATACTTTGGATCTTTTGAAGAAGTTCCTTTCAAAGGCCTCGACACTCCCAAGGAAACTCTCTACAGAAAAAATCGCAAAAAAACGATTCACCTCAAGACTCAGGCTGTTTTCTTAGGCGACGCAGCTTTTGCTCCCACCTATAACGACAAGGAAGCTTTTGCAGAACTTTTCATGTGCGTGCTTTTTGCCGATTCCACAAGCGGCTACCTTCAACATACTCTTGTTGAAAAAGGCATCGCTCGATCCGTCTCTGCTTCTTGCTCTCCAAGCGTGGATCCAGGACTCTCAACAATCACAATCGTAGGAGTTCCAAAAGTGAGCGCTGCCACTTTAGAGAAAAAATACGAAGAAGCTAAAAAAGGATTTTTAGCTTGGGCAAAAAATGATCGCTTTGAAAATATCAAAAAATATTTTGAAATCTCTCAGCTCGAATCCATGAGAAGCCCCATGGACTTTGCAACTTCTATTGTGAGCAATGCCGTGACTGCAAAAGACCCCCTTTACTCCTTCAAACTTGTAGAAGAAGTGAAGAAATTGAAATTCGAAGACATTGAAAAACAATTTAAAACTCGCGAAAAGATTGGTCATACACGAATCCTCATTATCCCAGCCGAAAAAAACGACCCCATGAAGAAGGATAAAAAATGAAAAACAGAATCCATTATAGTGCGTCACTCTTTTTATACTTTGTTTTATTTTGCGGCCTCTCTCCCCTTTCGTACTCAAAAATATTTTTAGACTATGAGACAGACCCCCTTCCTTTGATCAAAATCAACTTCGTACTTCCTGCAAAAGAAGCTTTCAAAGTTGACACTGATAACCTTGGGCTCAAAATTCTTGAGGAATGTTTTGAAAGCGGCACTCTCAAATTCGACAAACAAAAGTACCAAGATCTTTTGGCTTCCTATGGAGCTTCACTCGAAATTTCGACCGGACAATCCTACCAAGAAGTGAATCTGACGTTCCCTTTAAGTGGCGGCAAAATCCCCGAAGGACTTATCCAACTCACAAAAGACTCCTTAGAACAACCTCGCATCACCGAAGAGACTTTTGAACGCGCGCGCAAACTCCTCAAAGCTAACTTCATCTCAACACTCGAACGCGACAGCTCGCTTTTGATCTCTGCGATGAATCGCTACATGGGCGCTAAGCTCTTTAACTTTCCCTTTTATGAAACAACAACCTTTGATCGCGTCAGCATCTCTAACGTTCAAGATTTACATAAAAATTACTACAACAATTCCAACATCTGGATGGGCGTGATTGCTCCCAAAGAACTCAAAGAAGAAATTCGAAAACTCAGTCAGAGACTTTTTTCGAACTCAGGAGATATCGAAGAAGGCATGCTTGAAACAGAATTGAAGAGTGGATTTATGCTTCCTCAAACAGGAAAGATCAACCCCACTTTTATCCTCATAGACAAAAAAGATTTAGCTCAAATTGATTATGGTTTTATTCGTGTCTCTCATCAGAAAAAAGAAAACCAGCATGAGCTTACCGACAAAATCATAAACTATCTTCTCACTCGCGCAGGAATCGACAGCATCTATGGACGAAAGATTCGCGCAGAAAAAGGTCTCGCTTATCAAGTGTCAGGTATCTACACAGAGTATTTGGATTTTCCAGTGATCTCTCTTTTTTCAAATCCGCAAAGATCTAAGCAAAAAGAAGCTGTTGAAGTTCTATCGGATCTTGTGAAGAGCACTTTCGACAAAGCAGACTTAATCAACACACTTCCTGATCCTTTCTTTAACGGGAAAATGCTTTCTTACAAAAACAGTGAGCGCCAAGATGGTGCGACTCCTGACGGACGCCTCCACAGACGAAAAGATGTTGCAACCAACGACATGAGTTTTGATTTTTACAAATCAAACATCGACAGTTGGAATGTGAGCAAGACTCAAGCGACAAAACGTCTCACAAACTTCACCAAAAGTTCAAGCATGGTGATGGGAGTGATTGGAGATGCAAACGAGCTTGAACCTCTGATTAAGAAATCATTTCCCAAGTACCAACTTGTGAAAATTTCTTATAAAGATGTGCTTGAAAATACGTGGCTTAAATAAAGCTTAAATAAATTTCTAAGAAAATAAATCGCCAAAAGCTTCTACCTGGGCCAGCAGGGGAAGCTCTTTGAGCAAAATAAAAGAAATACTTTTATCGAGAGCCTCAAAAAGCTCTTGTGAAGGTGGACGCTCTTCGGCCAAAAGACCCAAATAAACCATTCTTCCATCGACCGTAGGCCAAAGACTGGGATTCTCTTTCCACTCCGAATAAAGCCCTACAAAAAGCGTTTTTTCAGTCTGGATTGTTCCTTGAGTAGTTCCTTGATTTGTTCCCTGAAGAGGCTCCGAAAGTTCTCTTCCAACTTGCTTTTCAACAACCTGCTCCACGCCCAAAAGCCCGGCGAGCTCCTTCATTGTCTTTTGAAAGGCCTGAGCACGCGCTTGACCCACCACAATCATCACTTCTGGCTGAGTTTTTATTGATTCTTTCATGAAAAAGTATTGAATTAGCAATGTGGCAGACACAGCCCCAAAACTCAAGCAGTTAAAACCAAAGCCCGAGTGGCTCAAGGTTCGCGCGCCCGGTGGCGAAAACTATCTCAAAATAAAATCCCACCTCGCTCAATTCAATCTCCACACAGTTTGCGAAGAAGCTCGTTGCCCTAACATCGGTGAATGCTGGGCGGGAGGAACCGCAACCTTCATGCTCTTGGGCGATACCTGCACTCGAGGCTGCAAATTTTGCGCAGTCAAAAC
The DNA here is from genome assembly GCA_947467125.1 of Bacteriovoracaceae bacterium. Classification (GTDB taxonomy): domain Bacteria; phylum Bdellovibrionota; class UBA2428; order UBA2428; family UBA2428; genus CANIGN01. The sequence goes on from CANIGN010000074.1 coordinate 4,186, forward strand.
AGGTAACCCTCGCGGAGTTGTTGACGAGTTTGAACCCGAAAAAATTGCTCACACCGTATCGGGTATGAATTTAAGCTACATTGTCCTCACGTCTGTGGATCGCGACGATTTGCCTGATCAAGGTGCGAGTCACTTTGCTAAAACCGTAGAGCTTACAAAAGCTATGCGACCCGACATGCTCATCGAAGTGCTCACACCCGACTGGAGAGGCGACGACAAATGCATCGAGGCCATGTCACATTCAAAAGCGGATGTCCTGGCACACAACGTAGAAACCATTGAGCGCTTGCAAAAAGAAGTGCGTGATCCGCGCTGTTCTTATTCGCAAAGTCTTTATGTTTTAGAAAATTACTTAAAAAAAGCCGAAGCTATCGGCCGCAAAGTTGCCACCAAAACTTCACTCATGATGGGACTTGGCGAAAGCGATGAAGAAGTCCTTGCGTGCATGAAAGACATTCTCAACGTGGGAGTAAAAGTGCTCACCCTGGGGCAGTACCTTCAACCCACTGAACGCAGACTGACTGTTAAAGAATTCGTTTCTCCAGAGCGTTTTTCTGCTCTCGCAAAAGAGGGAGAGGCTATGGGCTTTGCCTATGTAGCCGCTGGTCCTCTTGTGCGTTCGAGTTATCGCGCGGGAGAATATTTTATTGAAAAGATTTTGAGAGGGGAAAAGAGCGATGGATCCATCCTTAGCCCAAAAAAAACAATCGATGAACACAGCAACAGAACTCAAGGATCAAGCGAAAGATCAACCCAAGGACAAATCCATGGCTAAGAATCAAAAAGCTTTTCCTGTTCAACCTTTTAAAGATAAAGATTTTGCTCTTCGCTTTTTTAAACTCATGACTCGCACACGAGCTCTTGAAGAAAAACTCATCAAGATGTCGAAAAGTAGCGATGGCTTTTTTTGGATTGGTGGCCCCGGCGAAGAAGCCTTCCAAGTTGCACTTGGATTGCAAGTGGATAAAGGCGAAGG
>CANIGN010000075.1 GCA_947467125.1 Bacteriovoracaceae bacterium
CCTTGGATGCCTCCACCTTGGAAAAATCTTCAAAATATGACTCAAAATAAAGAGTCCGGTGATTGGCCTGTTTCTCTCGTGGAATGTCGACCAATTACGGGTCGAACGAATCAAATCAGGGTTCACATGGCTCATGTGGGCTGTGGGCTTGTGGGGGATAAACTTTATGATCCTTCCGAAGAGATATTTTTAGAGCTTTGTGAGGGGAAACCTCTTTTAGAGGGAGAAGAGGGCTTGCCCGGCTTTCGTTTGCCCCCTCATTTGCGTCCTCGCCTTGTATTGGATGCTCATGCTCTTCATGCGCGCACTTTGAAGTTTCGCCATCCGCGAACGAATGAGACTCTTGTCCTCAATGCCCCGCCCCCGCAGTCGTGGCGTGGTTTTTATCGATCTTAACTTCGATTTCTCTTCGATTTTTAGGTCGATTTCTGAGTAATCTTTCGTGATTCGAGTTGATTCATAGAAAGGCCTTTGCTAACTGTTACTCCTTACAGCAAATAAGGAATATGAATGTCTAATACAACTACTAAAGTTCGAGTTTACGAAACGATCTGCCTCACGAAGGTAGACATGCCCCAAGATAAATATACAGCGATGCTTGATCGCTGCAAAAAAGCGATTGCTGAACAAGGAAAAGGCGAATGGCTTTATGAAGACGATTGGGGAAAAGCAAAAATTTCTTATATCGTAGATAAAGAGCCTCGCGCACAATGGACATATTTCCGATTTAAATCGGAGCCTGCGGGAGTCGACGAATTAGTTCGTGGCTTAGGCATCAACGAATTTGTTTTAAGACAAGTGACTTCACGCACTTCTGAAGATGGTGCTGATTACAATACTCTTCGCCCAACTTTCGCAAAAGATTTGAACGAGCGCGATAAGCCTCGTGAATGGAAAGATCCTCGTGGCCGTCGTGGACCTCGTGGAGACCGTGGCGATCGTGGTGATCGCGGTGATCGTGGCGATCGCTCTGCTCCTGTAAGTGAAGAAAAAAGCGAAGCTTCTGCTGAAGCTTCTTCAGGTGGTAAACAATCATGAGAGTTATTTTACAAGAAAGCTATATGAACCTTGGCGAAGCTGGCGAATTGGTAAACGTGAAGCCTGGCTACGCTCGCAACTTTTTGCTCCCTAATAAAATTGCGGTTTCTGCAACTCCTGCAAACACAAAACTTTTTCAAGATAAAGCAAAAGAAATCGAGAAAAAGCGTTTAACTGAACGTGAAAAATCACAAAAGCTCATGGATGCTTTAAAAGACGTTACGGTCACTCTTATTAAAAAAGTAGGCGATGACGGTAAACTTTACGGCTCAGTAAGTTCAAAAGACGTTGAAGATGCTTTGCTTAAGCAAAATCACGTTGTTGATCGCCGTATGATTGTTATGGGTCAGCAAATTAAAATGTTGGGTGACTACCCCATTTTGATCAAACTTGTAGGTGGATTGAAAACTCAAATCACTTTAAAGATTGCTCCCGAACAAGCTAAAAAGAACTAATCATTTAAAAACTGATTATTGTGCTCCGTCTCTTGTGACGCGTGCATGTGATTCGCTATAAGAATTAAACAACTGCTATGGCACTCGAAATCGTATCGTCTAAAGGGCGACCTCCTGGAAGTGGAAAGTCTTTAATGGCTTTCAAGATTGGTGATCGTCCCCACGATATTGAGTGCGAAAAGGCGCTTCTTGCGTCAGTTCTTTTATCGAACGACTGCCTTTTAGAAATTCAAAACTTTTTCGAGAAATCCCATCTTTTTCTTCCTGCTCATCAAAGTATTTTTGAAGCGATGCAGTCTCTTTCTTTTAAGGGAGTTCCTGTAGAGCTCACAACTCTTGCCAACTATTTAAAGGAACATGGTCTTTTGGATCGTGTGGGTGGAGCTGAGTATCTTGCGCAAATTTCTCAGAGTCCCGCCACTTCCATGCATGCTGCAGAATATGCGCGTTTCTTAAGTGATTTAGCTTGGCGAAGAAAATTGATCGAAGCGGGAGAACTTTGTCGCGGACTTGCTTTGAAAGCAGGAGAAACGACAGAGATCGCGGCAGAAATTGAAAAAACTGTTTTCGATGCCACTCAAGAAAAGAAATCTTCTTCGGTTGATAAAATCGGAAATCTTTTACATCAAACCCTGAAAGAAATTGAATTTCGTAGCGACAATCAAGGCGCAATGGATGTGGGTTGTAGAACAGGTCTCCGAGATTTAGATGAATGTTTGCTTGGATTAAGACCCGGACAATTAGTTGTTTTAGCGGCTCGTCCAGGTATGGGAAAAACATCGCTTGCTTCGAACATCATGGTTCATGCAGCTATGAAACAACGAAAAGCCGTTCTCTTTATGTCACTTGAGATGACTAAGGAAGAGGTATGTGAGCGTATGATTTCTTTTGTGTCAGGTGTCGACTTGCACAAAATCAAAACTGGAAAATTAGGCGGCGAAGATTTTGAAGAATTATTTTACGCTGCTGAACAATGTGAAGAAGCTCCTCTCTATGTCGATGATCGAAGTATCGTGACTCCTTACGATGTTTTGGCTCAAGCGCGAAAAATAAAATCCCTTTTACAAATGGAAAAAAAGGGAATTGAGCTCGGGCTTGTGGTGGTGGATTACATTCAGATCATGAAATCAGGAAGTAGTTTTCATGAAAATCGCTCAATCGAAGTTGCAGCGATTACAGGTGGTCTTAAGATGATTGCAAAGGACCTCAAGGTTCCAGTGCTTGCTCTTAGTCAGCTTAACCGTGAAGTTGCAAAACGTGGTGTGGAAGTGAAGAAGCCACAGCTTTCTGACTTGAAAGATTCAGGCGCAATCGAAGCCGATGCCGACGTAGTGATGTTCATTCACCGTGAACAAGGGCCAGAGAATGATTCTCGTGCGCCGAGTGAAGCCGAAATTATTATTGCAAAACATCGTGCGGGTCCGACAAAAGGTGTGAAGGTTACTTGGCTTGGACATCTCACAAAGTTCTCCGATCACATTGCTCCTGCTTTTATGCCGCAGCATAACCCTGAAAATATGGGTCCCTAAGTCGCTTTACGTGATGCTTTTGCTATACTGAAGAGCATGAAAAAACTATCTATTCTTTTCGTATTAACATTTGCAGTTTCTTGTGCTCACAATTCAAAGAGCGCATGTGGGGAATCTTGTAAAAAATGCTCTGAAAAAACAAAATGCGCGAGCTGCAAAGATAAAGGCACTCAAAAGTGCGACAATTGCGAAAAATCTAACAAAATGTAATTTTCTTGCGCTAGCAACGCAGCGCATATTTTAGAAATGTCCCGTGGTGGTAGCCTCGAGTTTGGGGAGAACACTATGGGACAACAAAAAGAGAGGGTGTGGGAGCTCTTTATGAGCCTCACAGGCCTTGATCAATTTGAGATTCAAAAAGAATTGAATCCTATTATTAAAAAATTAAAAATAGATCTAGATAATGTGACGATGGACGATATTCGAAAGATTGTTGTTCATTACATGAAGAGCACTTTGGATAAAAAACTAAAAAGTGTCGATTCTGAGGAAGCGGATCGCGTTCCGACGCATTATACTCATTAAATATGATGTTTTTAAGATTGTTGATCTTGGCATTTTTATTTCAAACAACTTCTTGCGCTGTGAGAGGGCATTCGAAGCTTAAAACAAGTGGAGATCTTTCTGAAGTCGCTACTGCGGATGAACAAGATAAAGATGTCGATGCAGAAGATGTTGAGATCACTCCTGAATCATTGGGAGAAGTAGATGTTTCTGCTGAAGTTTCGACAAAAGAAAAAGAAGCGGATCAACAATCTTTAACAACTTTTCCTCTCGTTTATAACGAATTCGTTCAAATGTGGATTAATTATTTTACGGGAAGAGGCCGCGATACTTTTGAAAAATGGTTGGTGCGATCGACTCGTTACATTCCTCTTATGAAACAAGTTCTGAAAGAAGAGGGCGTGCCTGAAGATTTGATTTATCTTTCAATGATTGAAAGTGGATTTAATCCAAAAGCTTATAGTCGAGCGAAAGCTGTAGGTCCTTGGCAATTTATGGAAGCCACTGGAAAGAGATATGGCCTTAAGGTTGATTTTTGGATCGATGAGCGAAAAGATATCGTTCAATCTACTCATGCGGCTGCTCGATACTTAAAAGAATTGCACGAGATTTTTGGATCGTGGTATTTGGCTGCAGCTGGATACAATGCAGGTGAAGGAAAAGTTTTAAGTGCGGTTCGTAGAGAGAAAAGTCGAAATTTCTGGCAGCTAGCCCATGAAAGAAAAAACTTTCGTGCTGAAACAAGTAATTATGTTCCAAAGATTATTGCGGCAGCTGTCTTAGCGAAGAATCCTCAGAAATACGGTTTCTCTAAAGATCTTGAATTTGAAAATCCTCTTGTTTGGGAATCAGTTAAGATTCCTGGTGGAGTTGATTTGAGAGCTGTTGCTCAAGTAACGGGAGCAGATCCAGAATTATTGCAATTACTCAATGCAGAACTTCGAGCAGGAATAACTCCTCCAGATTTAAAAGATGGTTATGAGTTTCGTGTTCCGCCAGAGAAAAAAGATTTACTCATTTCTAAGATAAGTGAATTAAGTAGAATTCAAGTTGCAAGTTTCATCAGCCATAAAGTCGGACGCGGAGAAAACTTGGGATATATCGCTCGTCGATATAAAACAAACACTGAGACTCTTTTGAAGCTTAACAATATTCGCAGTCCTAAAGCGCTTCGAGTGGGCCAAGTGATTAAGGTTCCTCTTCCGTATTCAAAAGTTGGAAAAAGGGCTCCTTCTTCAATCCAAAAACCTGAGAAATTAGAAAAAGTGAGCAAAAAAGCTGAAGCTCTCAAAACTCGAGAAATTGCTTCTGATGATTACATCCAACACAAGGTTAAACGTGGCGAAAGTCTTATAAGACTCGCTAAAAAATATAACGTAAAAATGAGTGAAATCTTGAAGGTCAATAATCTAAAGTCTAGAGAACTTCGCATCGGTCAAAGTTTAAAGATTCCCGATAATATTAATTAAGGTTTTTGAAGAGATTCGATTTCTGCACCGTTTAGAATTTTGAGGCTGTTGTTTTCGAATACAAGAGCATAGTGACCTTTGA
>CANIGN010000076.1 GCA_947467125.1 Bacteriovoracaceae bacterium
CGTCAGTATGAAAACACTCCTCCTGTTTTCAAGGATGAAAGAAAAAACTGCGATCTACATATCAATTTGTCCGCATCTCCTTTTGAATGGAACAAAGGACAACTCAGAAGAAAAACTTTTCAAGAAATTTCAAAAAAACTTGGGAAGCCTTTTTTCTGGGTTAACCGTGCAGGATCTCAAGACGAAGTTCTCTTTGACGGGAAAAGCGCCGTCTATGACGGAGAGAATTATTTAGAAGCAAAATCTGGTGAAGAAGATTTTCTCATCTGGGATTCTCAATCTACTCAAAAAACAAAAGCATCACCTGAAAAATCATCCTGGCAAAGCCTCTCGGATATGCTGATTGTTGGATTGAAAAACTTCGTCCATCAATCTGGCGCTCAAGGAGTCATCGTAGGCCTTTCGGGAGGTATAGACTCAGCATGCGTGGCCACTCTTGCCGTGAAAGCTCTTGGACCCGAAAATGTTCTTGGAATTTCTCTGCCAAGCGAAATTACAGGTGACGAGTCTAAAAAACTTGCAAAAGATTTAGCCGAGAATCTTAAAATTCAATTTAAAGAAATTTCTATTTCTTCAATTGTTGCAGAAAGCGCAAAAGCCCTTGGACTTGCTCACTCAGGAATTCCTTATGAAAATCTTCAAAGTCGAGCTCGCGGGATTATTCTCATGGGTGAAGCCAACCGCTCTGGAAAACTTCTTCTTGCTTGTGGGAACAAGTCTGAACTCGCTATGGGCTACGGAACTCTCTATGGAGACATAGCAGGCGCCCTGGCACCTATTGGAGACTTACTTAAAACAGAAGTCTACGGTCTTTGTCATTTTTGGAATCGCGAAAAAACGTTTATCCAAGAATCGATTCTTAAAAGAGAACCTACCGCAGAACTTGCAACAAACCAAAAAGACACAGACTCACTTCCCGCTTATGAAGTTCTCGATGCTTTTTTGCATGAACTCCTCAATCGTCAAGGAAAAGCTTTTGTGGAAAAAGATTGGAAAACTTTCCTTAAAAACACGACGGCTCAAGAGTTAATGCAAAAAGTTTTGAAAACAGAGTTTAAGCGTTACCAGGCTCCCCCTCTTTTGAGAGTGAGTAACAGAGCCTTTGGACTTAGCTGGCGAATGCCGATTGCGACTTCACTGCCAAAAAAATAGCTCTTATTTTTGGCGCCTTTTTTTCTCTGAGAGGTGAGTTAATAGAGGTATGATCAAAAATTTTCTTTTAATTCTGACTTCGGCTTTTCTTTTTTCTTCAATAGGATTTTCAGAAATGACACAAAACTTATCAGAAAGGGACGAGTGCCTAGGAGGTAATAAGCAAAAAAATGAAAAATATCAAAATCTTTATGATGCCTTCAACATGCTTATAAATGATAAAAATTGTTTTATTTCAAAAATAGAGGCTTCACCCAATGACGGCACTCGCGACGTGTCCTCAGCGGCCAACCGTGATCATTGTAAAATTAAAATCGCATTTGGAGAAAAAACTACTGACGTATTACTAAATTTTGAAATTGATAAAAATAAAAATGAGCCCTTTATGAGGACAGCCGCAAAAATCATTAAAGAACCTAAGAAAATTACTGAGGTCCTCAATAAACCTCAAGAAGAGATTAAAACTAAATTAAAATTTTTTAGAGTCCGCGGAGGATATAAAAACGCAAATGATTATTTCTATGGAGATAGGAACACGGGAGAAAAGGGACTTCGTGAACTAGCAGTAGAAAAGGGAGCCTGTGCTCCAGAAGAACAAAAGTTTCTGGATGAGCCAAACCAAAATTTGGTAGAAAGCAGAAACTCTTCAGGCAAACACAAGAATTAATTATTATTGTTTTTTTTAAGCTCTTCTTGAAATTCGTAGCGATCGTGAATTTCAAGATCAAAAGCTTCAATTGATTCGAGATCTTTTTCAGTAAGCCCTCGAAAATTGTGTTTGCATTTGTAGCAAATAAGGATGGGCGGACGGAGATAATAAAGTGCTCTATCAAAAACCAAGAACAGTGGCATGGGAGACCAAACAACAAACCAATTGTAGCCCATGTACATCAAGACAAAAGTCGCAACCGAAGCAATCGCAACAAGAGTCAGTCCAATAGACCGGCGAAAATCACTCTGTTTATAAAAGTCCTTGCATCCACATTCCAAACAAATTGTGGGTAATTGCTGAATCAAAGTTGAAGGGCCAGGAAGCCCTATAACTTGATCAAGTAAGTGCTGATTTGATTTATTTTTTAAATTTGTCATCTCAGCACTTCCTCATAAATAAAATTAATTGCTTTCTTCAAGAACACTGAGAATTTCGCTCACATGTCCTTCAACTTTTACAGGTTGCCATACTTTTGCAAGTTTGCCGTCTGTATATAGAAAAGTACTACGCTCAACTCCCATATAAGAATTGCCCATGAAGTTCTTTTGCTTCCAAACACCCAACTTTTTGCTGAGTTTTTGTTCAGAATCTGAAAGTAAATTGAAGTTTAGTTCATATTTAGAAATAAAATTCTGATGACTTTCTTTTGCATCAGGACTCACGCCTACAACAAGAGCCCCTTTTTCAGTTAAGCGAGAAAGCTGATCTCTGAAATCACACGCTTCTTTTGTACACCCTGGGGTATCGTCTTTAGGATAAAAATAAAGAACGAGGTGACGATTCTTTTGTGCCAACTCTTGAACGCTTACAGAATTACCTTCAACGTCTTCGACATTTTGTGCAGGAGCGGAGCTTCCAATTTCAGGAGTCACTACTTCTGTTGGAGCGTTCTCAACAGCAGCAGGTACAGAAACAACTTTTTTAGCTGCCTTAGGAGCTGGAGCTTTCTTAACTTTTTTCTTTACAGCCTTTTTCTTTACAACTTTTTTCTTTGTAATTTTCTTTTGAGCAGGTTTCTTTTTCAGAACCTTTTTCTTAGCGACCTTCTTTACTTTTTTTGCGGTTTTTTTAGCTACCTTTTTAGTCGCTTTTTTCTTCGCAATTTTTTTTGTCGCTTTTTTTGATGATTTCTTCTTTGCCATTATTCTCTCTCCTCTCGTTTTTTCACTTCAATTTTCAAAACTTTTATAGTTAAAGAATTTCTTATCACGGCCTGGCAGGCGAGTCTCTCTTTTGTAAGATGATAAACATTTCCTAAAAGCCTTTTTTCAGGCCCTTGCATTTCCTCAAGAGAGCCCCCCTCTTCTTCCTTTAAAACCTTGATCATGCAATCCGTACAAGAGGGAGTCCCCCCGCAGGTTTGCTGAATTTGAATTCCGGCAGCATAAGCTGCCTGAGTCAGCTTTGTGCCCACTGAAACTTCTATTTTTCGCTCACTTCCATCTTCTAAAATAAAGTGCACAACAACCATACCCCCAACCTAGGGCACCTTTACGGAAACTGTCACTTTTTTGTTAGAATTATGAAAATGTTTCTTGTGGCTCCTAAACTCAAGAGTCTAAACTGAGCCCTGAGGGTTCATTCAGTGGGTATTCATAATCTTTTCAATAAAAACCAGACTTTAGTTGTTATTTTCACGGCCTTCTCAGGATGCATTCTTCACGCTGCTTCTCACACTGTTTCAGAAACAAATCCCTTCCAAACTTCTGCAGCTCAAGAACTCAAAAAAGAGCTCCAAGAACAAAGTCTTCTAAAAATCTATTTTTCAGGAAACCTTGCCGGGTCAAAAGAAAGTTGCGGATGCGCCCTTAACCCTAAAGGCGGCTTTGAAAGACGTTATAATTTTCTAAAAAAAGAGGGTCTCTTAGAAAAGCAACGACCCGAAAATACACTTGTCCTGGATTTTGGAAATCTTTTATTTAAAAACGAAAACATCACACAATTCGAAAAAAAATCTGCTCTCCAAAATGCAGAGAAGATGATCCAAGCCTCAAACTTTTTTCACTACGATGCACTCAATTTTGGAAATTTAGACCGAAGCCTTCCCCAAGATGATCTCCAAAAGATCTTTGGAAATTCTCAATTTCCTTGGCTAGCGAGTAACGTTTTTCCCTCTAGTCGCTTTGGAGCAACCTTCAAAAGACGCCTCTCTCTGAAGCTCAAAAATTCAGACGTTTTATTACTGGGCCTTAGCTCAATTTCCGAGGGAGACGGTATTCAAGGTTGGAGATCTGAAGATCCTCATAACGTTTTATTAACGGAACTCAAAAATACCCCTGCAACAACTTTACCCATTGTTCTCTCCGATCTAGATGTCAACGAACTCATGAAGATTGCAGCGGACATGAAACGCCCTATAATTTTTTTAGGCTCGCGTGAAATGGGCGGTTGGGATCGCCCCCTTGAAATAGGACAAGCACTTCTTCTTCACCTCAGACATCAAGGCCAAGATTGGGGCGTTCTTAAAGTTCCTACAAAATGGGACAATAAACAAGGATGGTACAATCCAAGCGAAACAGAAATACTTGCAAAACGCTGGAATGATCTAAAAGAGGAAAGCCTTAAACTGCGCGAACTAGCGAGCTCATCTGAAAAAAGCATTGAAATAAAAAACCTTGAAAACAAAGCCCAAGAATTAAAAGCTCTTGCCCCCTCAGCCCAAAAAGATATTCCTTTTTCCTTTGAAACTGTAGAAATGAATTCATCATTTCAGGGAATAAACAAAATCAGTAAATATATGAAATAATTCTTTAGTAAGATTTAGGCTGTAAAATCTTTTTCCATTCCTCTACAGAATGCTTTGGAGGTTTCGCACCCCAAGCTCGCGGAAGATAGTTTTTGAGAGTTTTTTCAATATCAAAAAACAAAGAGCTTTTTTCTAAGGGATGAGTAAGGATTTCTGCTCCTAAGAGAGCCCCTGAAATTTCAAGCACTGTTTTTTTGGAATAAAGATACTTTCGACATCCCGTCAGCAAAGCTTCTTCAATCTCTGCAGAACTCCAATCGTAGCGAAGTAAGAATTCGCGAGCGATTGAGACGAGCGCCTTCATTCGAATCATTCCATTTTCATAGGCAACGGCTGCCGCTTGCATCGTGTTTTCGGTTGCATAGAAAAAAGGAGCATA
>CANIGN010000077.1 GCA_947467125.1 Bacteriovoracaceae bacterium
GCATAATTTCACGAGTCACACCTTTTAACTTGATATCCATTTGCACAGACGTAATTCCACGCTTTGTTCCACAAACTTTAAAGTCCATTTCGCCTAAGTGATCTTCATCACCCAAGATGTCTGAAAGAACAACGAACTTCCCATCTTCATGCATCAAGCCCATTGCGATTCCCGCAACAGCTTCCTTGATAGGCACACCTGCGTCCATGAGAGCCATACTCGCTCCACAAACAGTCGCCATTGAAGAAGATCCGTTACTTTCAAAAATTTCTGAAACCACTCGAAGAGTGTAAGGAAAGCCTTCTACTTTTTTGGGAGTAATTGCTTCAACAGCGCGCTCTGCAAGCATCGCGTGACCAATTTCACGACGTGAATTTCCACCAAAACGACCTGTTTCCCCTACTGAATAAGGAGGAAAGTTGTAATGCAAAAGGAAACTCTTATTCCACTTACCACGAACTGTATCAATCAACTGTTCGTCGTCGGAAGTTCCCAAAGTCACCACCACAAGAGCTTGTGTTTCTCCACGAGTGAAGAGTGCTGATCCGTGAACACGTGGAAGAACTCCCACTTCAACTTCTATCGGACGAATTTGAGTGTAGTCACGACCGTCAATACGCTTACCTGATTTCAACGTAAACTGACGTGCATATTTTTTCTTTACTTCTTCGTAAACGAAATCAACATGTTTCGCCCATGTCGACTCATCCACTTCGACAGGTCTTTTTCCTGTCACAGCTGCTGCAAATTCATCATAAGCAACATTCAAAGCATTATAACGAGCTTGCTTTTCTTTGATTGCAAAAGCTTTTTCAAAGTGAGGCCACAACCACTCTTTTCCTTCTACTAATAAAGCTTCATCTTGCTTCGGAGGAGTATAAGCGCGTTTTGTCTTGCCTGCTTTTGCTTGTAATTCTTTTTGTAATTTAATGAGCGCTTGAATTTGATCAAAACCAAAATACAAAGCACCTAATAAATCTTCTTCGCTCACAAATTGAGCTCCACCTTCGACCATGCAAAGCGCTTCAGAAGTTGCGCTCACAAGAACGCTCATGTCACTTTTTGCAAGATCAGAAGTTGTAGGGTTGATCACATATTGACCATTGATACGACCCACACGAACTGTGGCGATCGGACAATCGAAAGGAACATCGGACACCATCAAAGCAGCAGAAGCTCCTAAGCCCGCAATTGTTTCCACTTCGTTTTCATTATCAAAAGAAAGAAGCGTCACAACGATTTGTGTTTCGTGACGATAACCTTCGGGAAAAAGCGGACGCAAAGGGCGATCCACCATACGAGCATTCAATGTTGCCCAGTCAGAAGGTTTTGCTTCACGTTTAAAAAATCCACCGGGGATTTTTCCTGAAGCGTAGAATTTTTCTTGGAACTCAATGGTCATGGGGAAAAAATCAACGCCTGGCTTTTGTTCTTTTGCGCTCACGACAGTAACGAGAGCCGAAGTTTCACCGTATTTAATGTAAACAGAGCCATCAGCCTGTTTAGCAAAACGTCCAGTTTCAATAGATAATTCGCGGCCGCCAACGACGGTCCGCACGGATACGGGCTTATTTAATTGTGTCATTTTGTATTTTGCCTAACTGAAAATAAAGTAAACTTTACTTACGAAGTCCGAGATCTTTTACAATTTTGTTGTAACGAGCAACAGAAGTGTCTTTGAGGTAACCCAAAAGACGACGACGTTGTCCGACGAGCATCAAAAGACCGCGACGAGAATGATAATCCTTCATGTGCTTCTTGAAATGACCGGTTAAGTTATTGATTCTTTTTGTCAAAAGCGCAACTTGAACTTCAGGTGATCCTGAATCCTTATCGTGAGTTTTGAATGTTTGAATAGTATTTGTTTTTTCCTCGTTCGTTATAGACACTTATCTATGCTCCTTATTTCAACTTTTTAAAATCTTTGAGAATCTATCGTGTTATAGGGTTACTTTCAACTAAAGCTTAGAGGATCCGCATTGAAATATCTCCAGCGCTCAGCACTGGGAATCCACGCAGCCTCCAAAGCTCCTGTTTGGTTAAATTTAAGACTTTCGGCTGGGTAAAAAGCCGTTAATTCGTCTGCTGTTTTAAAAACAACAAATTCTTGGGTTTCCTTCAAAAATTGACCTATGCCCGTGCGCTTCAATCCACTCAGACAAGCCTCATACCCGAAGAGCTCCTTTGCCCAATCGCGCGCAAAAGCTCGTATGTATGTTCCAGACGAAACATGGAGCCTAACTGTCCATTTCCAAAGGTTTTTTTCAGCTTTTACCAAGCTTAAATGCTGAGCACTTTTGAGCTCAATCTCACAAGCCTTGAGCTCCACGTCTTGCTTTTTGCGAGCAAGCTCATAAGCCCTCACCCCTTCTACTTTTTTCGCTGAAAAAAGAGGTGGAATTTGCATTTGTTTGCCAATTTTTGTTTTTAAAAAGCTTTCAAGAGCTTCCGGCTGAGGAGCTATTTCAAGAGGCCACGCTTCCAAAGAAGCGGTATTATCGAGCGTCTCACTAGAAGCACCCAAAAGAATTTCGGCTTCATAGATCTTATCGAGTTTTTGGAGCGCACTCAGTAATTTTGTGCCTTCTCCCCAACCCACCAAAAGCCATCCTTCTGCAAAAGGATCAAGCGTACCTGTATGACCAATCCCCTTCCTTGAGGGACCGCCCAATTCAAGATCGCGTTTTACCTGACCCAGATGTTGACTCGAAGAGGGCCCACGGGGCTTCCAAAAAAGTCCGAGGCCCATTCCCGTTTTCTGCTTATTTAAGCAGAAGCACCTTCTAATTTAGTCGCGACTTCTGTTTGCTTAAAGCATTCCAAGATATCGCCTTCTTTGATGTCGTTAAAGTTTTCGATACTAATTCCACACTCATAGCCTTGAGCCACTTCACGCGCATCATCCTTGAATCTCTTCAATCCACTGATGTTACCTGTGTATACAACTCGACCTTGACGAAGAACTCGCACCTGACCTGAACGAACAATTTTTCCGCTCAAGACAAAAGATCCTGCAATCATTCCAAACTTACTTAAGTTAAAGACGTTACGAACTTCAGCTTGACCCAAAGTTTCTTCCTTAACAGTTGGAGCGAGCATTCCTTCCATCAACATCACAATTTCGTCGATGAGGTTGTAAATAATATTGTAGCACTTCACTTCCACACCTAAACGCTCAGCTTCTGCAAGAGCTTTTACGTCTGGACGAACGTTAAATCCAATCACAATCGCTTTTGAAGCCGAAGCCAAAACGATATCGCTTTCAGAAATTCCACCGACAGCTGTACTCAAAACTTTCAAACGAACTTTATTGCTTGGAAGTTTTTGAAGAGCCCCACTGATTGCTTCCACAGAACCCTTCACGTCACCTTTCAGAATAATAGGCATCTCGAGAGTTTCACCCTCGTTCATTCTGCGCATTAATTCTTCCATAGACATCTTCGGACTTGCTTTCAGCTCTTCACGCTGACGTTTACGAAGCTCAATCAACTCTTTTGCTTTTTTCTCATCTTCGACAACGTTTAACGGATCGCCTGCTTCAGGAACTTCCGTCAAACCCAGCAACATAACCGGCATTGAAGGACCTGCCTCACGAACGTTCTTACCTTGATCATCGATCAAAGCTCGAACTTTACTCGCTTGTACGCCGACCACAACATAATCACCAATTTTGAGAGTTCCTTCATTTACAAGAACCGTCGCAACTGATCCGCGACCTTTATCCAAATGTGCTTCGATGATGGTTCCATTTGCAGGACCTTCACGACGAGCTTTCAACTCAAGCATTTCGGCTTGCAATTGAATCTTCTCGAGTAAATCATCGATTCCCATTCCTGTTTTCGCACTGATTTTTGCAATCTGAGTATCGCCACCCCATTCTTCACTCACAATTCCGAGTTCAGAAAGTTGTTGCAAAACTTTATCAGGATTCGCATCTGGCAAATCCATTTTGTTCACCGCAACGATCAACGGAACACCCGCTGCTTTTGCGTGATCGATCGCTTCTCGTGTTTGAGGCATCAAACCTTCGCTTGCTGCCACCACAAGAATAACAATATCCGTTACCTGAGCTCCTCGAGAACGCATAGACGAAAACGCCGCGTGACCAGGAGTATCGAGGAAGGTGATTTCAGGAATAATTGCAGAAGCATGCGCTTTCTTGTCAGACTTATCCGCCTTCGAAGCCTTCGCACTCTTTGCTGCTTTACCTGCTTTTGCAGGTTTCGCATCGCCGCTTTCAGCAGCTGCAAGAGAAGCAGCGATATTTTGAATCGCATCTGAAACTTTAACTGTGTACGCGCCAATATGCTGAGTGATTCCACCCGCTTCTTTTGCGACAACACGTGAACGTCGAATAAAATCGAGAAGTGAAGTTTTACCATGGTCGACGTGACCCATGATTGTCACAACAGGAGGACGTGAACTCAATTCAAAAGCATCACCGTCAATCTCAACAAGTTGCTCTTCAGAAACTGTTTCATCTTTTGCGGCATAACCAAACTCTCCCGCAATCAACTGAACAGTTTCGTAATCTAAAATCCAATCGGCAAAAGTTTCTGCTTCATCTGGACGCTCAACACCTAAATTATCGAGCTTCATAGCAATTTGACGAACTTTTAAAGAAAGAGCTTCCGCAAGTTCTTCAACAGACATTTCTCCACGATAATCCACCACTCTTTTACGAGCGCTTGGAGCCACAGTTGAAACTTTGTTGGGTCCTCTATTGAAAACAATTCTTTTCTTTCTGTTCGCAGCGTAAACACGTTCACGACGCAAATAATCAGTCGAACGGAATTCATTTACAAGACTTGTATCCCTAAA
>CANIGN010000078.1 GCA_947467125.1 Bacteriovoracaceae bacterium
AGAAAGGCTGATATCTTCAGTCAAGCACGTGGGTTAGGCAAAGTCTTTGACGCCGGCTTCTTTGAGTTGCTGGTGGGCAATTTTGTCCCATCCTTTGTTTGCAGCAGGACTTGCGGGGCTTGGATGGAGGATTGTGTGCGTTTCCATCTCAGGAAAGAGGCGTTGAAATATTTTTGCGGCATACGCACCAATTCCAAAAAGTTTTTGAGGCTTCAAGATCTCGACAGCTTTTGAAAGATGTTCGTCACAAAGTTTTTCAACAGCTTTTCTGTATTTGATTTCTAATTTATCGGGAGTCACATTCGATCCCGTCTCACTTAAAAATCCAAGTGGACAATAATTAAAGACGAAAAACTTTTTAAAAAAATTATCAGCAGTAGAATATTTTTTTTCAAAAAGAGTCCAGAGTCTGGATCCACTCACTTCTACTCGTGAACAGTCAAAGCCCTCGATGGGTCTTTTAGGATGCTGGCGGGAAGGCTTTTCTACGCCCTCTTGAATTTTTAAAAAGTTTTTAACAGAAACAATATCTCCAAAGGGAATTCCTGTTTGCATCATTCCAAAAGGACCGGGGTTCATACCCAAAAAAAGTCCTTCCAAAGGAGCTTGCGCATACCTCTCTATGTATTGAAAGTAAGCTGTTTCAGCGTAATCGAGAGGGTTGTAGATAAAAACATCCTTGGGTTTTTTAAGTTTGTTAAGACCTAGAGATAAATCTCGACTTGCGTTTTGAAGATCCAAAACAAGAGAGCTTGTTTTTAATTTTTTCCCATTTGTTCGGCTTTGTTCGAGCATTTTTCAAAAACCTTTCTAAGTGAATCTTGAATTTTTAATTCGCTGAGAGCTTTGAGTCCTTCTTCTGTGCATCCCCCTGGGGTTGCTATTTGTTTTAAAAGATTCTCTGGATCTTTTTTTTCTTTGAGTAATTTTACGGCGCCCTCAAAAATTTGAAGTATCCAATCTGTTGAGTTTTTTATCTTGAGCTCTTCAGAGATTATTTGTGAAAGGCTTTGAATGATCCAGATGATAAAAGCGGGGTGGCTTCCGCCCCATGCCGTTGCTTTTGCAAAAAGTTCCTCAGGCAAAACATAAGCAGTTCCAAATCGAGTAAAAAGTTTTTTTGCACGTTGAAGTTGGCTTGATGTGGTACTTGGGCTTTGAAACAAAGTCGTGAGAGCTCCTTTGACTTGAAGGCATGTGTTGGTCATGGCAACGACGACAGGTTTTTTTAAATCATTTTCTAACTGTGAGGGTTTTATTCCCGCCATGATAGAAATAAAAAAAGCTTTTGTCGGACTCTTTTGCTGAAGCTCCTCTTTGATTTCATTCCACTGAGAAGGTTTAACGGCAATTACATAAAGAGGCGCTTGAGGGAGAGACGCTTTTTCTTCGGCACTCGTGATTTTTGATTTGTGAAAAAGTTTTTTTAATTTTTGGGCACTTTTTTTAGTTTTGACGTGAATGTGTAATTCCGAGGCTTTGAATACTTTATCTTTGAGCCAAGATTGAATAAGTAGCGATCCAAGTTTACCAGCGCCCAAAAATACAACTTTTGGATTTTTACTGACTGAGGGCATGAATGAGAAACTAATCTAGATAGTTTAGGATTTCACTCACGAGATCACTTAAAAGATCACGTAACTCAGTTGTTTCGATTTCGAGTTCGTAGAGATTGTTTGAACCGCAGGTATCAATGGGATGGAGGAGAAAGCTTTTAAATCCTTTGGGAAAGGCTTTGGATTCTTGAATTCTTTGTGCAATGGGTTTGGGAAGCTGGATCACTCCTTTAATAGGAAGGCTTGCAGCATGGACTTCGCAAACGGTGAATTCATTATATTTGGCTGCGCAGATCCATCCGATACTCTTTCCACGCCACTCCCATTGAAGTTCCAAACCACCCGCACCCCTAAGAGACTGGAGGGCAGAATCAACGATTTTGAACTCCTTGGGAGAGAGCATTCCCCGTAGGGTACTGCTAGAAGGCCTTATGGCGGCTTTTCTCAAAGGATGGGAGACTTCAGTCCGCATATGAGCCGCATTGTGCACTAAAATTCGAGTGTGAAGCAAAATAAAAGGTCTTACATTGCCTCAATATTTGCGGGAAAGAACTTTTAATTTGGGCTAGATTTTGGGGTGTGGTAGATGATGTATCCTTTCAAATTCAGAGCATTTGGAATCAAAAAAGGGCCATCGTCCGCGAAATTCTAGGCGAGGACTCTCTTTTAAGGGAAATGGAGCCGATTTTGACTCATGATCGAAGTCGCCTCGACCTTATGTATCATCAGAACAAGATTGGAATGCGGGGGCCGAAGAAAAGTGCGGATCCCTGGGATTTTGATTTTTCAGAAGAGCTACCTGAGTGGAGTTTGAATCGCGATCTTATTGAAGCGATTCGGGAATTTCGAGAAAACTTGCCTCCCATTGAAGGAGCTCAGTTAAGATTTAGGGTTAGTCCCCAAAAAATAAAAGGGGTTTGGTTTGATACTTCTAAAGAGCTTTTGGCCAAACTTGTTCAAGAGCATTCAGAGTATTTGGAAAACTTACAAAAAAATTCATGGATTGTGGAGCTAGGTCAAAAAGATGAAAAAGCACCCCTCCATTCATGGGTCCCTACCTATTCCAAAGATAACGAGGAAATAAATTTAGAATTTTTGATCTCAAGTTTTTCGCAGCCTGGGCCAGAAGCGAATCGCGCCTTGATTGCGATGGGTATGGAGTTGATGGACGGCGTCAGCGGGATCAGCCGTTGGACAGAGTTAGGATCAGGCTATGGAAATTTGAGCATCGCTTTTTCCACTCTCTTGGGGGCGCCACAAGCTCTTGTAGAAACAGAAGCGAAATCTGTTCGAGCTCTTCAAGTGAATCTCAATAATCACATAAAATCCGATACGGTAAAAGTTGTGAATGCTTCTGCGGAATCGTTTGAAAATCAGGGGGAAGATTGTGACTTTTTATTAGCGGATCCACCGCGCAGTGGATTTTCAGAATTTTTCAAAAAAGATACGCTCAAAGCTCAAAGGATTTTGCTTTTTAGCTGTGATTTAAAGGGACTCATCAAAGATGCTGAAGTCTTGAAATTGAATTACAATCTTGTGAAATGGTCTGTGGCCGATATTTTTCCGGCAACTCCTTATGTTGAAGTTGCTTCATTATGGGAGCGCAAAAAATGAATTATACAATTACCACCTCACCCGGCCTTGAAGAAGCTACTGCTGAAGAAATTAAAAAAATCATAGGGGTGCAACCTGTGGTGACTCCTGGAGGAGGCATCACAGTATCGTGTGATTTAAAGCAAATCACTCAAGTCTTGTGCGGATCTTATCTTGCGAGTCGAGTGTTGCAGCCTTTGGCTGAATTTCATTCGTGGGAAAGGGAAGTTCTCTATACAGAAACAAAAGCTATTGCTTGGGAAAAGATTATTGAAGAAGGCGAGACTTTTGTGATGGACGTTCACGGTCGAAGTGATGAGTGCGATTACTCGACTGCGCAAGGCATGCTCAAGATCAAAGATGCGCTTGTGGATCGTATTCGTGATAAACGTGGCAATCGCCCTGATGTGAATAAAGAAGATCCCACACACCGAATTGAAGTGTATTTTTGGAAGGGCAAAGTTCAGATTTCAATCGATATCACTGGAGAACCCATGCATAGGCGTGGATATCGAGTGGGAGTGCCAGGGCCAGCGCCTCTTCGTGAATCAAGAGCCGCGGCTCTTTTGATGTTGGCTGAGATCGATTCAAAAGTTCCTCAGCATTTGTATGACCCTTTTTGCGGAACGGGAACCATTGCCATTGAGGCTGCAATGATCTTACGAAAAATTCCTCCTGCGAATTTACGTTATATTCCTAAAAAAGGATTTATCCCGAAGTTTCACGAAACCTATCTTGCAACTCTTAATGAAATGAGAGCTGTGATTCTTCCTAAGTGTCCGACTCAAATTATTGCAAGTGATGCTGATCCCGAGATTATTCCTCGAGCGAAGCGTTTTGCTGCGAAAGCAAGAGTTGAAGAAGATATCATTTTTGAAGTGCTGGATTATGGCGACCAAGTTTTTAATGAAGGCGTTTTAGTTTCGAATCCTCCCTATGGAGAGCGAATACAAACTCATGATCAAGCCAAAGAACTTTTGGGTGATTTAGGAAGAAAAGTAAAATTCGACAGTTCTATTGAGCGAATGGTTCTTCTCGTGCCTGCAAAGTTGGAAACGGCAACGGGTCTAAAGCCTGAGAAAAAAATCAAATGGAAAGCTGGTCCGTTAGACATCACCGCTGCTCGCTATAGCCTTTGGCGTGGCGAAAAAGCTTAAAATCGTATTTTTAAACGCTTTGCTCTTCTAGGTCTTTGGGAAGTTCAAGTCTCGCATACAAGCGTGGAACTTCTCCAAGTTTTGATCCACTTACGATCGCTTTTGTGTAGTCTTTGAGGTTCAAGGTAACTGTCTGCATTCCAAGGGCTGTGCGCAGTTTGGAACAGCCTTCAGGCAAGATTGGATCAAGAAGAACACTCAATTTATAGAGGGCTTCAATGGCAACGGAAAGCACAGTGCCTAATCTTTCTTTGTGGCCTTCTTTTGCAAGAGCCCAAGGTTTAGTTTCGTTGATGTAGCGATCGCATTCACGAACAGCGTCCATGATGAGCTTGATCCCAATATGGTATTTGTAATGGTC
>CANIGN010000079.1 GCA_947467125.1 Bacteriovoracaceae bacterium
GAAGCCCTTAAAGAAATCGCAAAAGCCTCACCGTAAAGACGAAAGGATGGAATACCAATCATGGGAATACCAAGTGCGGCACTTAGCCCTTTTGCAAAAGAAGCCGACACGCGAAGACCTGTAAAAGATCCTGGACCTTGGAAGACATATACTTTCGACAAAATTTTTAAATCAGATTTGGTTTTTAAAAATAAGGAAGAAAGCTGCAAAGGCAATTCATCCGCAAGCTCTTTACCTTCTTGTTGCTCCCAAACAGTATATTCACAAAGACGATCGTCCTCAGAAAAAAAAGCCATGAGAGCTCTTGAAGAAAGCATCGAAACAACAAGCTTCATCATTTATAGAGCTATCAATAATACTTCCCTCTCTTGAGGACAAGAAGTTTAGAACAAGGTCGATTCAATCGCAGAAGAATTAAACTGTACGGTTCCTAATGTATAGGGCTGAGCTCCATGCTGACCCGCAAAAGCTTCTTCTGCTCGCTGAATAATCTGTGCTTCTGTTGGAGGTGCTTGAATGGGATTTACATTGAAGATCGGGTTTAAACATTTTGCAGGAGTTGTACTACAGGTTGTTTTAATAAGATCCAAGAACGCTTGGATATCAGAATCATCGGAAGAAATATTTGCAATGCGAACAGTTCCCGCAAGAGTTCCTGACAGGCTCTCAGTTGCCTTAAGCTCAACATATCCACCAAGATCTAAATAGATAAGGCGAAAGTTATTATTTTCTTGGTTGCTATAAACTAAATCTTTTGAGCGCAAGGTCGCCCAGCTAAATCCGATATTATCTTCGTATTCAATCCTTAAACTTGCATCAAAGCTTTTTAAGGGAGATTTGTTAGCCGCCACACACATTGTGGTGGGAGTTTCTTTTTTACGAACTTTGGCTTGAGCTAAAGCTTCGAGAGCTGCGATGTGAGCTGCTTCATCCGCATATTGAACAGGAATCCGACAACGACGAGTTCTAGGGTTGACAGGAGTGACAGGTGTCACGTTTGTTGTAGAAGTTTCTCCTGCTGAAGAGTTTTGAGACTTAATCGAACAAGCACTTGTGACTAAAGCTGTTACAAGAACTATTGAGTTATATAATTTCTTAGAGTTCATAAACCGATACCCTTCCGAATGCTCCACCGACTGCTGAGAAAGAACGGTTGATCAACAACTGTCTTGCGAAGGCAGCTTGGTTTCGAAGCCATAATGCTGTGTCTGTGATGGCAGTGGCAGCATATTTTGTATTCATATCTGTAAAGAATGTGTAGTGAAACACGAAGCGACTTGCACATGCTGAACCATCTGTGAAGAGAGCGTTTCCTGCAGAAGCTTTTGCACAAACAGCCATGTCATCAAGTGTTGCAGCTCTTCTGTAAGGAGATGTTCCTGAATAACCATTGTTCTGATCATAGTTATAAGCGTCTGAGTAATTTTGTCTGTCGACAAAGCGGAATTCTAAGTCATAAGCACTTGTTGAAGTTGCTTTACTTCCACTCACCATCAAGAAGCCTGCGCCGTCTTGAAGAATGATTTCAACGTTATTTGAGCTTCCACCACCTGAGTAACTCAAAACTTTTGTGTAGTTATTAGAAGCAGCCGAATCATAATACCAAAAACGTCCGTTATCTTCGTATTCCATTCTGAATCGAACGTTATGGTCGACACCACCTGAACATTTTGCTTCACCTGCAGGACAACGAGAAGCCAAACTGTTTTGTTCAATACAAACAGTGACCGGTCCAACTAAATTAACGATATTAAAATTAAAAAATGACTTTAAAACATCAACACTTCGATTATTTAAAACGTTCCGACAAACTTTAGTTGTAGGAACAGTATTTGGATACTGAGTTAAGAGAATCTTTTCACCCGCAACAGGAGTTACAACTGGATCAACAACTGGATCAACAACTGGAATCACAACATTTGTTGATCCTGTGGTTCCTGTATTAGTCGTAGTTGTTCCACCTCGAACAATATCTATAACTGTGTCTGTAGTTCCTGTATTTACCTGGTCAATAACACGACCTGGATTGCTTGAAGCTAATTGCTGACTACACGCTGAAGTGAAAACAGTTAAAGCTAAAAGACTTGATACAGATAACCCTAATTTATTTACTTTCATAAAATTCCCCATACCAGATAAGTTGCATTGAACATGCCAAGCGGGAAGCCCTTAGAATCATGACTGTTTTGTTAAGAAGGCCTATTTTTGTCCTTGTTTTTGAGGATTGCCTAAAGCTTTGACAGTTCTTAACAGTCCAAAAAGAGAGGCTTCTCTTAATTGACGAAAAGTCCTTTAAAACCTAGTCTTTAGGCGTGAAACGGGTCGATATCAGGGACTCTGAAAAGCTCTATGGCGAAGGACTTGAATTAAGTCCCTTTAAAATTAGGCTCGCTCAATCAGAAAAAGACAGAGATGAAGCCTATAAGCTTAGATATCAGATATTTAACGAAGAGTTAGGGGAAGGCATCCCCGAAAACGCCTTAACCAAGCGCGATACCGACCGTTTTGATGCCCACTGCGATCATCTTCTTGTCGAAAGAGACGGCCAAGTTATTGGGACCTATCGATTAATGCCCAGCTCACAAGTGAATAAAGAACTGGGTTTTTATTCAGAAACCGAATACTTCATAAAAAACCTCCCCCTCGATTTTAATAAATCTCTCGAAATGGGTCGCGCGTGCATCCTTCCTGAATACCGAAAGCAGGGCACACTTGTGTGTTTATTTTGTGGGATTCGGCATTACATGAATCTTAAAGACTGCCACTCTTTGTTTGGTCTGGCTTCGCTCCCCATCATGTCTCATGAAAACGCTCTCGCAACTTTTGAAGAAATCAAAAAGCTAGGCCGCACCTTAGACATAAAAGGTGTTGAGCCTATTCCAAGCATGCGCATTCCTAAGGGCACTGGGATTGGAGACAATCCTCAAATTCCTCCCCTTCTTTCTGTTTATTTTCAATTTGGCTCCTACATATGTGGAGAACCTGCTTACGATCCTGTCTTTAAATGCCACGATGTTTTAACAATCCTCAAACTCGATGAAGTGAGCGACAAGACTTGGGACTTCTTTGATAAATTTATTCGTCGCCGGGAAAATGCTTCATGAGCCAAAGCGAAGTTAAAAAATCTTCGTACGTTAATGAAACACGCGGAGTGCGCATCTCTATTTGGCCCAAATACGATGAATCCAACTCACGTCCCACAAATTCTCTTTTTATTTATAGCTACACGATTTTAATCGAAAACTTTAGCAGCGATGTTGTGCAACTTATGAATCGGCACTGGATTATTCGCGATGCATTTGGCGGAGTAGAAGAAGTACGAGGAGCAGGCGTCGTTGGCAAACAACCTCTTTTACAACCAGGTGAAGTTTTTGAGTACACAAGCTTTTGCCCACTTAAAACTCCTTCTGGGAGTATGGAAGGAAGCTTTGAAATGCGTAACAATCTCAACGAAAAGTTCGAAGCTCCCATCGGACGCTTCGAGCTGAAATCACCTATTCTTCAAAACTAATTTAATCTTTTTAATTTAATTTCAAGGTAAATAAAGTAACTGTATTTCCACGCAAAACTTTTAGAATATAAGTTCCGCTTTTACCAATTGCTTTCTCAACAGATTTTACATCCGTAACTTTTTTCTTTTGAATCTCCGTTAAGATATCTCCTCGAGCAATTCCCGCTTCATCAGCTGGAGTATTTGCCAATACCTCACTGATCACAACACCTTTCACATCAGACGCTAAACGCCATCGAGTACGAATATCTTTTGTAAGATTGACGACTTCAAAGCCCGCGCGGGAAATTGTATAAGACTCTGTTTTCTCTCCGCTTCCACTTCCGCTTCCACTTCCTTTAAACAGAGACCTAATATCATTAGAAGCAACTTGAGAACTTTTTTCTAAATCACCCAAGACCATGGTTGTTGTCGCAATCTTTCCTTCACGCAAATATTCAACACTTACTTTTGTATTGGGATCGAGCTCTCGAACAGCTTTTTGAAAATCAGAATTTGTATTGATTTTTCGATCTCCAATTTTAGTCACCACATCGTAGGCTTTTAAGCCAGCTTTTGCAGCCGACTGCCCCGGAACAACGTCTTCAATAAGGGCCCCATCCGCATTTTTTAAACCCAAAGACTTTGCAGTTTCTAAATCAAAATTTTGAAACAAACTTACGCCCGCAAAACCATGGGAAGGCTTGCCCTTTTCCATAATCGCTTTAATCGCTCTCTTTGCTGTGTTCACAGGAATTGCAAAACCCAAACCTTGCCCTCGAGGATCAATCGCTGTGTTAATTCCCACAACTTCGCCCATCATATTAATGAGAGGCCCCCCTGAATTGCCTTGGTTAATACTTGCATCGGTTTGAATAAAATCAGCCGAAACATTGGGAATAATATCGCGACCCAAAGCACTCACGATACCTTTTGTAACCGTATGTGAAAGTCCGTGAGGATTTCC
>CANIGN010000080.1 GCA_947467125.1 Bacteriovoracaceae bacterium
AAAATTCCTGCGGCTTTTGCAGCCTCTGCATCGACTCGATTGTCTCCAACCATCAATATTTCTTTTTTATTCATTTTAAAAATGCGGCAAAGATCTTCGATGGGCAAAGGAGATGGCTTGCGCCCGGTAGAATCATCCCCACAACGAAGATGCTCATAAGTAAAATATTTAGGAATCCATTTTTTTTCTTCTAAGATGCTCGAAGTACTCAAACGATCACGACTTGTATAAAGAGCTGTGAATATCTTTTTCTCGTTTAAATATCCCAGTAATTCCTCAACCCCTTCATAGACCAAAATATTTTTTTCAATATTTCCTTCGAATTTTTGCCAAAAAGAAAAGGCAGCGTCCCACTTAGCTTCAGGAACAATTTGTCGAATCAGCATCATCGGACTTTGATTTAAAGAAAGAATCTGGGAATCCCCAAAACTCTCTCCAACAGCTTCAAGTGTTTTCTCTAATCCTACCAATACTGTTTTATAGGTATTGATAAGCGTCCCCTCCAAATCAAAAATAACGCCTTTTATGGGACCAAACATACTTTTACTGTAAATCTTCTAAGCCTAACTTGAAAGAAAATTAAGCCCCCCCTATAAGCCAAACATGCAGGTTGTTTGCATTGATTCCAAGGGGCATCGAATCTGTGAATTGGAATATTCCATAACTTCTAACACCTTAGAATCCAAAAACTGGGTTCAAATTACACGTCTTCAAGATATCCGACCAGCCCAAGATGCTGATTTTACAAAGCTCCCCATCCTCCACCAAGGATTTCTTGATTCTCACATGCACCCTAGCTGGATGGCCAAGCTTTTAAGTCAAATTGACTTAACTCAAAAACCTATTCTTCAAATTAAAGATGAAATTCTTTCCTCTACAAAAGAAACAATTTACGGTTTTGGTTGGAACGAGGAATTTCACAACATTCCCCTGGAAGAGGCTTCAAAATTCTTTGACTCAAACCTTCCACAAAACAAAGAGCTCTACCTCTTTAGAAAATGTGGCCACAGTGCTTATCTTTCGCATACAGCAAAGAAAAAGCTCAACATCGCCCATTCTGAATTAATAAAAGACGACGAGCTTCATAAAATCCCTTCACAGAAAATTACCTCTTTAGAATTCATAGAAAACTTTCAAAGAGTTCTTTTAAAACTTAAACAAGAAGGAATTTCTGCCTGCTGTGACTTACTCTTATCAGATGAAGATATTCAAAGGCTTAGCAATTTTGAAGACGCGGATTTTGATCTTCAATATTTTGGAGATATTCACGATCTAGAGCGCTTCCAAGGACTCTCGCGAAAAAGAACCCCCTATGTAAAGTTCTTCCTTGATGGTTCACTCGGATCAAAAAGTGCCTGGCTAAGCACCTCCTACAACGATGACCCAAGAAATAAGGGGATACAAATCTGGAGTGACGACGATCTTTTTAAAAAGGCAAAAGAAGCTCTTGATCAAAATTTCTTAGTTGCCTTTCATGCCATTGGAGACGCCGCCCTCGACCAAGCCCTCCGCTTAGGAGAGGCTCTTGCACCTCAACTTGAAAAGGTCTTGAATCATTCCTCACAAAAACTTTTTCATCGCTTGGAACACCTCCAAGTTTGTCGAGATGATCAAATTGAAAAAATAAAAAAACAAAACCTTTGGTCTTTGGGGCTCCAACCTTCACATCGAGTAGCTGATTCAACTTTTGCTTTGAATCGACTAGGAGAAGAGAGGTGCCTCAAAAAAAGCTATCGCCTGAAAAGCTTTCTCGACGCAGGACTCAAAATTTCACTCGGATCAGATGCTCCCATTGTCTCCTCAAATCCATTACAATGCCTCAAAGCAAGCACACAAGACCCACGTGCGTGCGAAAAGATCTCTTTAAGTCAAAGTTTTGAACTGATGATCAGAAGCGGACGTCAAAATACAGGCTTTGAAGTCAAAAATCTTGGCCCTCAATCAAGAGCTTGGCTCTCAAATTATGAGTGATTTCTGTCGATAGAAAGAATGTGAAAAAACTTTTTTTACTTTCTCTTTCTCTCAGTTTATTTTTTGCCTCTCAATCTCATGCAGAAGATGAACTCTTCAAAACTTTAGACAACATCAATTCAACAGAAGGCCCTCTTTTTGATTACACACCCACAGAAGGACTTTTCACCATGAAAGGCCCGCCTCTTTCTGATGGAAATCTCAGAATTGTGAATTTCTTCAAGAGACGTATTCCAGATGCAGTTGCAAAAATACCTAAAGACGATGAAGGAGAGCGAGTCTTTTGGAAAAAAGGAGATGTGATTCGTGATTTTGGAATACCTTACGGGATCTATTCAGTCGTTCGCCTTAACCACTACAAAGACGGTTATTTTGTAAAGTACCTTGGAAAGCTCTTATCAAATGGTCGAAACGTAAAGGTCTCTGAACTTTTCGCAGAAATTGCTGAGAATGATTATATCGTGAAAGAAAAATACGATGTCTTTATGCCTCCCGTCACAAGCGAAAAAGGATTAATCGATATTCGCTCAAATTCAATTGGAACGGTTTCAGCCTTTCTTGAGTCTAACCAGGATGAAAGTATTCTTTTTTCAGGTGCCAGAAATTTTGTAGGCGCTAAATTCAAAAAATATGTCGGTGGAAACTCAACGGCCATCGGCGCTAACTATGTCATCAAACGCGATGGAGCTCCTATCGCAAAAGCTATCGTTGTCGACGCAGACATCGACTTAGCAACGATGTACATCTATGATTCAATTAGAGAAGTTAGAGCCGGTGATGAGTTTTACGTTCAATAGACTACAAGTACTTTTCTTTTCGCTTTTTATTTCTCTGACTGTCATTGCCCTGAAATGGTGGGCCTTCATCATCAGTGGATCACTTGCACTTAAAACAGACGCACTTGAAAGCGTTCTGAATATCGCGGCAACCATTCTTGCCATCATTGCAACCTACCAAGCTCAAAGACCTGCCGATGCTAACCATCCCTATGGACACGGTAAAATAGAATATTTTTCTTCTACTGTTGAAGGTGGAATGATGCTCTTTGCAAGTTTCTATCTTTTCTATGAAGGAGCTCACGGACTTATTTCAGGAACTAACCTTAGAAATCTATCTGATGCTTTTCTTTTTTCTGGAGCGGGTGCAGTTTTAAATGCGGGGCTTGGAGCTTGGCAACTCCATCACGGCAAACGACTTAAAAGTGAAGCAATCATTGCAGACGCAAAACATCTTCTTGCAGATTTCTACACAACTCTTGGAGTGATCCTGGGACTCTTACTCGTCAAAGCAACTGGTCTTGTGATCTTTGATTCCATTATGGGAATCATCGTTGCCCTTTTACTTTTTTATAACGCTTATAAAATTATTGAAAAATCAGCAAAAGTTCTCTCAGACATCGAAGACCCTGTCCTTATCAAAAAAATAGTCGAAGAAATCAATTCTCCTTCAAAACCTCAACACATTATTGATGTTCACCACCTTCGTACCTTCAGAAGTGGAATTAAAAACTTTGTTGACCTTCATCTTGTGATGCCTGAATTTTGGGATATTCGCCAGTCCCACGACGCCGCTGAAAACTACTGCAATAACATCAATCATAAATTTTCTGAGGAATGTGAATTCCACCCGCACATTGAACCCTGTTGGCAAAAGTTTTGTGCTCGCTGCGAGGTGGACCCTTGTCCTATCAGGCAAAAACCCTTCGAAGCTCGACACACCTTCAAAGAAGAAGAAGTGGCACTCCCGGGCGAAGACGATACATAAATTCGGCATATTTTTTGTAAGTCTTTTTTGATGATCCAACAAATATCGCTTTATGAAGCCGATCCGCTTCTTCATCTCTTTCACAAAAACTTTCCCAAACTTTTAGCAAGCCACGAACTGAAATACTGCGGGGGAAAACCCCTTCGAAACAGGTTTCATTTAGGAATTGTCGGATCAAGACGCCCCACCCCTGAAAGCAAAACACTTATTGAAAATCTTCTTAAAAAACTCAGTGGACATTCTTTTCGTATTATTTCAGGAGGAGCCTTGGGCGTAGATGCTCAAGCACACCACTTTGCACTTCAGAACGGAATTCCCACCTACAGCTGGATAGTAGGCGATCCTGAAAAACCGACACCCTTTAGTAATTTTCAAATTTTTAATAAAATTCTTGAAGATCCAAATTCAAGTATCCTCACTCCTGATTGCCTTTATCGAAAAACAAATCAAAACTTAGAACCTTATTTTTGGATCGAAAGAAATTACTGGCTTGCTGCAAACGTCGACGCACTTCTCGTGATTCAAGCCAAAGAGAAATCTGGAACCTGGTGGACCGTCAAAGCTTGTCATGATTTTGGCATTCCTGTTTATGCCCTGTCTGGGTCTTTAACAGAAAAAACATA
>CANIGN010000081.1 GCA_947467125.1 Bacteriovoracaceae bacterium
GTGACTCCGTAGTTGAGTTGAACGGCTCCTATGTTTGCATAAAGAATCGCACGAGGAGCAATTTTGCGTAAATTGAAGAGGCCAGAATCTTTTTGCTGAAAAGATTTTTGTTCCAGAAAGATTCTTTGAGAGCCCACGCCCATGGGAATCTTCATTTCTTGAGCAAAAAGAGCGAGTGTTTCGTTGATTCTTTCTCCTCGAGGGGAGCCACCTGTCATGCTTGAAATAAGAAAGGGGGCAGAAAGTTTTTGATCAAGAAATTGAGTCTCAAGATTGATTTCATCAAAGTTGAGGTCAGGGAGAGCAGAGTGGGGAAGTTTGATGTGTTCCCATCCCGCACTTCCGTTGGAGCTTACGTTTTTTTGAGAACAAAGGTTGAGGTGATCGTCTTTTCGTGAAAGTGTTTCAGAAGAAGTTTTAAGGATCTCTTTCTGAAAATCGTTCATGGCGAACTAGATTTGAGCCTTTCCCTCAAGCGCAAAACTTGCGCGAATTTTTAATTGATTGACTAATTCTTGAAGGATTTCAGAATTTCCTAAAAGTTTGGCAAGCTCTGTAGCTTCTTCAAGAGTTTCGTCGATTTTTAATCGAGCTTTTTCAATGACGAGAGAGCTCTTACACGCTTCGATCAAATTGGAAATGCTTTGAGCTTGTATCGATTCATCGAGAGACGGAAGTTTCTTCCAAGCATCCAATTGAGAGGAGTCGTTTTCAAATAACAACATCAGAGGGAAGGAAGGGGCGGATACGACGAATTCTTTGCAGAAATCTTTTTCGTTATTTAAATTTGTGGGTGTTGCAAGTGTGTCTATGACGTCGTCGATAAGTTGAAACGCAACTCCTAGATGATGTCCAAAATCAAAAGCTGTTTGAATGAGGTCGGTTTGTCCAGCGGCCCAGGCACCTGTTTCGGAACACCATGAAAAGAGCGAAGCTGTTTTGAGTTTTGCTATTTGAAATAATTGCTCAGACTGAAAATTTCGTGTGGTGACAATTTCTTTTTGAAGAATTTCTCCCTCAACAAGTTGTTGGATGGTAATTGCGAGTTTTTGGCTGGGATAAAGGAAGGCGCGTTCCATCAGACGAGCAAAAGCTTCTGCATAAACAAAATCTCCCACAAGAATGGCAATTTTATTTCCATGCAAAACCTGAGCGCTTGTCATCCCTCGTCTTTCTGGGGATTCGTCAATCACATCATCGTGAAAAAGAGTTGCAGTATGGACGAGCTCGGCAACCGCCCCAAGTTGGTGCAGATCTTCGGCTTTGATGTCTTGTTTGAGGCCCATTGCCTTGCGAATACTTTCAAAAGTTGCGAGAAGCAGAAGGGGGCGAATGCGTTTGCCGCCTGCATTCACAAGTCGAGCAGAAAGTTCTGCTGGATAAGTTGTAAAACTGTTGAGGCGTTTACTGAGACACGACTCCACAGATTGAAGATGCTGTTCAAGGCTTTCATCAGCATCGCTCAAGCTAGTGGAAGCATTTAAACGCTTCGTTGGATGTGTCACTAAGTTCATGTTTTTGTTGTTCCCGTGTATAAAGCACGGTCCTTATTGTTTAAGACTCTTCGCGACATTTGTATAGGGTTTTAATAAAGCAAATAAGGGGGCGATGTTCATAGAGCCCAGGTTGATAAAGCCATCCATGATTTGTTCAGCTGTTTGAGAGGCTTTTATGAGATCTTCGAGCCTGAGCTTTTGAAATTGGCTTGTTCGGCGGCTTTTGATGTCCATACGAGTATTGAGTTCGTTATTGAGGGATTTGATGGCTTCTTCGAGTTTGTTTTTGGTTTGTTCGATGGCCATTTTTTCGCGTTCACGAAAGACCTTTCGAATCATCTTCCAGATATCATGTTCGGCGGTGTAGTAATCGAGGCGTTTACCGAGAGAGGTTGTCTTGTTAACAACTCCCCATCGGAGAAGATCTTGAAGAGTGATGGAAGCGAGTGCAGGGGAGATCTTGAGATTTGCGCAGATGTCTTTGCTAGTTGCGGGCTCGGGGCAGAGATATAAAAAGGCCCAGATTGTTCCCATGATTTTTTTAAAACCCCAGCCCTCAATGATCTGGCCGATAGCCTGGCAGGTGAGGTGAATAGCTTCTTGGTTTCCAGAAGCAAAAAGAAGGGGCTCATCTTTGGGAGCCTTGGAGGAGATATTCTCGATAGAGTTTTTGAGGCGCATAAGTATGTTTTAGTAGATTCAAGAACTTGTGAAAAGACTAAATTGTTTAAATTTTGCTCATTTGACGCACTTTTGATCGCTCAAAGTCAAATATTTCACCTATTTAGGCAAACACGAAGAGTACTTTCTTCTTTAAAATAGAAAGCATGCGCAAACGAAATCTCTCTGTTTTTGCGATTACCTCTTTCGTGATCGCTTATCTTTTGCTGGGTTAATGACTACTTTTTTAAGCTCTGGTCTTTGATGTTCCTGAATCTCCCTTTTTTTTGGAAGATACGGGTGGTGCGTCTTTGTTGTGATCCGCAGCCATAGGCAGTGTCACATCCATACGGATATCCAGAGCCAACTTTAAAACCTCACTCATTTCTTTTACAAAATGAAATTGAAGTTGTTCGATGGCTTCATCAGGAACATCTTCTAAATCTTTGCGATTTCTCTCAGGCAAAATAATTGTTTTGATTCCCGCACGAAGAGCTCCCAAAACTTTTTCTTTGATCCCGCCTACAGGCAATACAGCTCCGCGAAGTGTGATTTCTCCAGTCATCGCTAAAAGAGGATTGATGGGGCGACCCGTGAGAAGAGACGTCATCGCTGTGAGCATCGCCACGCCCGCGCTTGGTCCGTCTTTGGGAATCGCTCCACTTGGAACGTGTACGTGATAATCGTAATCGGTAAAAGCAGAGTCGGGGATGTTGAGTGCAGTTGCCATACTTCTTACCCAAGACTCAGCAGCTTTTGCAGATTCCTTCATGACGTCTCCCAGTTGCCCCGTGAGAGTCATTCCGCCTTTGCCTTTCATGCGAGTCGCTTCGATAAAGAGAATGTCTCCACCGACAGGAGTCCATGCAAGACCTGTGACGACGCCCGTCTTCGCTGTGCGTTCTGCGACATCCAAGAAGAAGCGTTCTTTTCCTAAGATGGATTCAACAGCGGCTTCGTCGACAACTTTGCTTTTAATTTTTTCAGTCGCAACATCCTTAGCAAGTGATCGACAAACGCTCGCGATTTCGCGTTTGAGATTTCTGACTCCCGCTTCTCGAGTGTATCCGTTGATCAAACTTAAAAGAGCTTTGTCCGTAAACGAAACTTGTTCGGTCGTAAGACCGTGGATTTCTGTTTGTTCTTTAACAAGATAATCTTTTGCGATGTGAAGTTTTTCGTTCTCTGTGTAACCCGGAAGCGAAATAATTTCTAAGCGATCGCGAAGGGCTGGGGGAATGTTTTCTAAAACGTTTGCAGTTGCAATAAACAACACATGCGATAAATCAAAAGCCACATCCAAGTAATGATCTTGGAAAGTATGGTTTTGCTCGGGATCTAAAACTTCGAGCATCGCAGAAGCAGGATCACCTCTGAAATCGCTTGCAAGTTTGTCGATTTCATCAAGCAAGATAACGGGGTTGTTCACTTTAGCTCGCTTCATGCTCTGGATGATTTTTCCAGGCATCGCTCCTACGTAAGTACGGCGGTGTCCGCGAATTTCGGCATCGTCACGCACTCCACCTAAGCTGATGCGAACGAATTCACGACCCAAAGCAGTTGCAATAGATTTACCGAGTGAAGTTTTACCTACACCTGGAGGGCCAGAAAAGCAAAGAATAGGGCCTTTGAGATCACTCTTGAGTTTGAGAACGGCAAGGTATTCCAAGATACGTTTTTTAACTTTTTCGAGGCCGTAGTGATCTTTATGGAGAACTTCTTCAGCGTGCTCGATAGA
>CANIGN010000082.1 GCA_947467125.1 Bacteriovoracaceae bacterium
TAAAGACGACCACATTGGTCGCAAGATTTACCACATGCTGAGTGGAACAATTGCGGCTTATATATTTCTTTACGTTTTAAATCGTAAACAAACGATTGTTTTAGTTACTCTTTTAACTCTTCTTGTTTTTTCAATCGATGTTCTTCGCTTACGCATTCACAGCCTTAATCGACACATTCACAAAATAATGGGTGGAGTCATGCGCAAAGAAGAAACAAAAAACTTAAGTGCGCAAACTTTTTATATGCTGGGACTTCTGTGGCTTGCTGTAGGATTTTCAAAACCCATTGCCGTACATAGCCTATTGATTCTTGCTTGGATGGATCCTGTTGCAGGATTTTTTGGGCTTCGTTTTGGAAAAACAATTTGGAGATCTGCGATTCCTGCACAAGTTTCTCTTCCTGCTGCTGAGGAAGTTTTAAGACAAAAAACAATTGAGGGAAGTTTTGCGGGATTCATTGCTGCTTTCTTAGCCGGAATTGTTGCGTGGACAGGACGCTGGGCAAGCGTGCCTGATTTTACTTCGATGGGAACCCTCTGGCCGTCGCCTCTTCAAGTTTTAATTTTGTCTGTGATCGGCGCTCTTACATCTGTTGCTGCAGAAGCTTGGCCTTCTCAGTGGGATGACAATGTTATGATTCCTTTTTGGACGTCTTTAGCTATTTGGGCTTCGACTCAAATCATGGGAATACCGACACTCTTCTAAAAGAGTTTCTGCATAAATTTTCCGAGATACAAAACGAAAAACTTTTTTGATAACGCCCTCTTTTCCGATAAAAAAAGTCACTCGATTCGACCTTTGAAAAGGATTTAAAACATTATAGTTTTTAGAAACTTTTTGAGTGACATCTGAAAAAAGCGAGAAAGGCAGCTGATAATTCTCAGAAAAAGCTTGTAAGGCTGATAATGGCTCAGTGCTCATTCCTAACAAAACATAGTTTTGTCTTAAAATGTGATGATACGACTTTAAGCTCAAAGCCTGCTGAGTCGCTCTGGAAGTAAAAGCTCTTGGGAAAAAATAAAGCAGAACATTTTTCCCCCTATATTCACTTAAAGAATGAAATTTCTTATCTGTTCCAAGCAATGAAAAATCGGGCGCTACCATGCCCGCTTCCAAGCCCCACCCAAGAGCCTTTTTTAAATCCATAAAGCTCTAAAATTATCCGAGGCCTTTTTTCTTACGATAAATAATAAAACCAATAGCCGCTAAAATAAGAACACCGCCACCAATTTTAATGGCTAAATCGCCCTCATCTTTTTTAGGAGCTTCTGCAACACCCGCATTTTGATTTTTGGGCGCAGTAAGAGGCGCTGGCTTCGAAACAAAAAGACTCATGTTTCTCGTTTTGACAATTTCATCAAAGGCTTTGGGATCAAAGCGTATTTCAGCAGAATCAATCATTTTATCCAAGATCTCTGCCCACTTTGCAAAAACGCTTTCCGCAACATGATAAGAAATCAATCCCGCAACTTGTTCCTTGATCGAAGCAACATAGCGAGAAATAAAGCCTGGAATCTCAGGACCAATCTGCAAGCTATCTACCCACATTTGATCGCGAATTTTTTTATCTTTTACGTATTTAACCTGAGTTGTATATCCCTTGCCCAAAAGATCTCTCATGGGTTTTGTTTGTTTTAAATATTCTTTGTATTTATCAAACGTATCATCAGGAGGATTGACAGCTTTTGTCACAATCACAACAATCGCCTCATTACGAAGATTAGGATTATCCGGCTGACAAACCCAATCGAGTTCTTCTTGTTGACAATCCCAGTTAGGAGGCAACTCCATTGAAATAAATTTACTTCTAAAAGACTTCGCACTTGCTGATGCGCTCAACAAACAGGCAAACGCAATGATTAAAAACTTAACAACAAACCCTTGAGATAATTTAGCCATTACCTCTAATTTTGCTCTTGAAATCTTACATCCGCAAGACGGAATTCACCCATCTTATTGGCCGCAAAACCTTTTAAGCGCGGATTAACCAAGAAAAGATTGTTTTCCTGGAAGATCGGAGTAATCGCAACATCTTCTTCGATAAGCATTTTTTCTGCTTTCGAATAAATCTGAGAGCGACTTTCAGGCTTTTGTGTATTCAAAGCGTCCTTCAAGAGCTTCTCAAAAGCTGCATTACAGTATTTAGGATAATTATTTCCTGAGTTGCACGTAAACATATCAAGGAAATTATTGCTATCTGCATAATCAGCACCCCAGCCTTGTCTAAAAATTGGCAGGTCCTGTGTGGCTGCTGACTTTAAAAAAACTTTCCATTCCTGCGCAACAAGAGTGACGTCTACTCCCAAATTCTTTTTCCATTCAGACTGCAAAAACTCTGCAACCATTTTATGCATTTCATCGTTTGGATACCAGTACTCCAAACCTTTGAGAGGAGGATTGGGAATTTCTGCCCAAAGCTTTTTTGCTTTTTCAGGATTAAAAGACATTCCCCGTTGCGCATCAGCTCCTAAAAGACCCTCAGGGATCCAAGACTGAGTAGGCTCCACCAAATCACTCATGAATTTTTTGATTTGCGCACGATCCACAGACATAGAAAGCGCCATTCGAACTCGCTTGTCTTTTGTCAGAGGATTTTTCATTCCAAAACCAAAAGCCATAGATCTCAAATAAGCGGCCTTTGTAAAGCCAGGTTCTTTTTTTGAAAGCATGGGAACCTGAAGAGGAGAAAGTTTTCGAACAATATCCACTTCTTTTCTCTCAAAAAGAGTCACAGCAACAGCGTTTTCCTTGATTACACGAAATTCAATTTCGTTAACCATTTTCTTTTGAGCTTCCTGATCCCAATAATAAGGATTTTTTACCAAAGTGAGTTTTGATTCTCGAATCCATTCACGCAATTGATAAGGACCCGCTGTGATCAACTTACCAGCATCTGTCCAACGATCGCCAAGTTGCGCAATCAAGTCTTTACGAACAGGATAAGTCACAGAAAAAGCTGGAACGTTGATCCAATACGGAGCAGGCGAGCGAAGAGTATAGACAACTGTATTGGAGTCAGGTGCTTTCACACCCACTTTTGCAAAACTTTTTTCTTTCGCGTTAAAAAAGTTCTCAGCATTTTCTACATCAAAAAGAAAATAGGCATATTCCGAAGCAACCTTGGGAGTTAGAGTTCTCTCCACTGCATCGACAAAATGCTGGGCAACTAAAGCTGTTCCATCACTCCACTTCAGATTTGGTCTTAATTTAAAAGTAAAAACCTTTCCATTAGGACTCACTTTCCATGATTCCGCAAAATTAGGGACGATCTTCCCCTCTTTGTCCATGCGAACCAAACCCTCGTGCAAGGTTACAATCACATCTCGAGACAATCCATCCGTTGCAGTCGTCCAATCAATCGAAGGAGGCTCGGCCTCAAGTCGCATCCTTAAAGTATTTTGACTCGATTTTGAAGAAGATTTTTGCGTGCAAGAAATTGAACACAAAAACAAAAGTGCTAAGGCAAAAGTTTTTGAATTAAACGACTTAAATTTGATCATATCCTCCTCTTAGCAGGAGGACGTGCGCTCTACAATCGACCCTTTAAATGAGGGTCGAGATAATCTCTTAAGCTATCTCCAATAAAATTAAAAGAAAGCATCGTGAGCGAAATAATCAGTCCTGGAAAAATAATAAGATGAGGATAATACTGCATAGTTCTCCAACCCTCATCCGCAAGAACTCCCCAACTTGGATTAGGAGGACGAACTCCCACTCCCAAAAAACTCAAGAAAGCTTCTGAAAGTACGTTTGTAGGAATTTGATA
>CANIGN010000083.1 GCA_947467125.1 Bacteriovoracaceae bacterium
GCATCGAGTGTTTCCACATCCAACAGAGCAAGTGAAACCGCATGCAATTCTTTTTCGTGCTTCATCAAAACTTCACGAGCGCGCTTGTGATTGCGCTCAACGATGTCACGAATCTCACGATCAATAAGCTGACTTGTCTCTGCACTGAAATGAGTAGAAGAACCCAATTCCTTGCCCAAGAAAACATTGTCATTGTGAGAAGCAAAATTTAAGGGCCCCAAACGCTCGCTCATTCCCCACTCTGTCACCATTTTTCGAGCTAAATCAGTTGCACGTTCAATGTCGTTTGAAGCGCCTGTTGTCAGATGACCAAAAACAATTTCTTCAGCCACTCGCCCACCCATCATGTAACTCAAGATGGATTCAGCCCGATCTTTTGTCATTGAGAACTGATCTTCAGTCGGCAAGGTCATTGTAAAACCAAGTGCAGGACCACGAGGGATAATTGTAATTTTATGAACAGGATCGTTACCTGGAACAAAATGCGCCACGAGAGCATGACCTGCTTCATGATAAGCAGTGTGGCGTTTTTCATCGGGTTTCATCACCAAGCTCTTACGCGGATTTCCCATCGCCACTTTATCTTTGGCTTCTTCAAAATCACGCATGCTCACCACAGTTGAATCATGACGAGCTGCAATCAAAGCGGCCTCGTTTACAAGATTTGAAAGATCCGCTCCGCTAAAACCAGGAGTTCCACGAGCAATCACATTCAACAAAACATCTCCCGACAAAGGAACTTTCTTTGTATGAACGCCCAAGATTTCTTCACGCCCTTTCAAATCAGGCTTCGGCACAGACACACGGCGATCAAAACGACCTGGACGCAAAAGAGCAGGATCCAAGACATCCGCTCTGTTTGTCGCAGCAACAATAATAATTCCTTCTGTCCCTTCGAAACCATCCATCTCAACGAGCAACTGGTTAAGAGTTTGTTCACGTTCATCATGCCCGCCACCCAAACCGGCCCCACGATGTCTTCCTACAGCATCAATTTCATCGATGAAAACCAAACACGGAGCTGCACGACGAGCATTTTCAAATAATGAACGTACGCGACTGGCACCGACACCTACAAACATTTCTACGAAATCAGATCCTGAAATAGAGAAGAAAGGAACGCTTGCTTCACCCGCTACAGCTTTTGCAAGAAGAGTTTTTCCTGTTCCTGGCTGACCGATCAACAAAACACCCTTTGGAATTTTTCCACCCAAACGCGTAAATTTTTTGGGATTCTTTAAAAATTCAACAATTTCTTGAAGCTCCATTTTTGCTTCATCACAACCAGCCACATCATTAAAACGAATTTTACTTTGGTTTTCGCTATAAAGTTTTGCGCGACTTTGACCAAAGCTTAAAGCTTTATTGGATCCAGACTGAAGCTGACGCATAAATAAGAAAAACAAGAAAACAATGAAAAGTGTCGGAACCCACGTAAGAAGTGCTTGCTGTAAAAAAGTAGGCTTAGGCTCAGATTCATAATCAGGGATCAAATTCTTTTCTCGAAGTAAGTTGAGATAAGATTCCGCACGAGTATCCCCCACGGTTTCAAACTCGCCGCCACTTTTAATATTTGCTTTAAACTTTCCAGAAATCTCAGAGGTTCCTCGGAACGTAACCTTTTCAATGTTTCCGTCTTGAACGCTTTTGATAAATTCACTGAATGAAATTTTCTCGCGTTTATTCGGCTGCACCTGAAGTTGCGACACAAACCAGAGCGCACCTGTAATGATTAAAATCCAAATTAAGACAGCTTTAAACTGTTGTCCCTTCATAGTCTTTTTAGGCTATCAGAACTACACACTCAAAGCATTCAAATTTCGAGTTAAGTTTCCGTCCGTTTTTGCTTAAAAAAGGCTTAAACCAAAGCTTCTTCAAAAAAGTTCTCAAGGACAAGGCACGATCCCTTACCCACATAGCGATAGGAATCCAAGACGCCTATGCCGATAACCGCAAAAACTTCCTCGGGACGCTTTCGGCTCGACAAAACGGGCCACGCTCGACGAAAGGGTTGCGGCAAACGAACAGAACTTAAATAATCATGCGCTTCTCGCGGATCTTCTCTTCGAATAGATCTCACAATTAAATCTTGAGGCAAGAATTCCCAATTCAAACAATTTTTCAAATCTTCTCGTGAATCAGGCTTGCGCTGACAAAGATAAATACTCAGATCATAAACTTTAAATTTAGCTGGAGACTTCGGCAAAAAACTCCACGCTAAAGAAGAGCCCAAAAAGCTTCTTCTATTTAAATTAAGATCGATCGTTGCGGCCCACTTTAAGCCAAAACCACTTTCTGGATAGAAAACCCAATGGTCTGAATGTTTTAGAATGACACCTTGAGAATGAATCACTTCTTTTTCATCAAGCAAATCTTCAATCAAAGCCGGGTGAGCTTCGAGCTTATTTTTAACTAACCACATTCTAAAAATTCTTCGCTTCAAAGAGCGTGGCCATTTTTCAAGCCAGCCCACAGACAACATTCTATGAGTTGATTCATCAAACTGAGATCCCAACCAAGCATCCATCTCCGCTTCTTCTTCCCAAAGTCGCTGAGCCACAGTGGATAAATTTGCAACAGATGACTGACGAATCTCTTCCAACAAAGGAAAGAATTCATTTCGAATCCGATTTCTCAAATACTGGCCACGAGAGTTACTTGGGTCTTCAATCCAAGAAAGACGATTCGAGCGAGCATAATTTAAAAGCTCTTCTTTTGAAAATTTAAGTAAGGGCTTAATCCACACCCCATCGGTTGGAGACATTCCTCTCAGACCGTTGATTCCCGTACCAGAAATCGCTCTCATTAAAAAAGTTTCTGCATTATCATCTGCGTGATGAGCAGTTGCAATTTTTTGAACACCCAAGACATTTGCAAGTTCCACGAGCAATCGTCTTCGGTGATTGCGAAACTCATTTTGATTCATCTGAATACCTTCAGGAACACTCAAGCAATGAACAGGTGTATACAAACGAGCGCCGAGTGCCTTCACCCATTCAGCCTCCTGACGAGAAGTCTCTCCTCGCGTCCGATGATCCACATGAGCCAAATGAACTTTTATTCCCAAAATCTTTGAACACTTCGCCATGAGATAAGCGAGCACACTCGAGTCAAGCCCACCGGACACCGCAATCAAAACACTTTCGCCAGAAGCAACTAATCGATTGTCGCGACAATATTTTAAGAAATCCTGAAAAAGAAAATCCTGAGTTCTTCCAATACTTGTATTATTCAGCGTTATTTTCATCGTTATTTCCTGGTTCAGCTTCTTGAGCTGCCTCTGGGTCATCTCCGTTGTCAGCACCTGGATCTTCTTCGCCAGAAGCCTCTCCGTTTCGACGATTCTTCATCTTTTGTCGAAGCAATTTCTTCATCATTGCCGGGTTTCTTTGAGCGACAGGCTCGTTCGAATCCGAAACGACTTCTTCTGTATGCACCACTGGTACATTTTCTTCAACACTTCTCGTCGTTGGAGCCGGCAACTGTATTTGGCTACTCGGCATGCGATTATAGGAAGGACTTGGATTTTGAACCATTCCACGAGGAGCGCTCGGATAATTCATGGAATTATTCATAGGATAATTCACAGCTGGCCGACTCATACGAGGCGATCCCTGCTGAGGAATAGAATTGGCTTGTTGGCTCAGAGAATTTTGAGGA
>CANIGN010000084.1 GCA_947467125.1 Bacteriovoracaceae bacterium
CCTAAAGCTCGAATAATTTTAATCATACTTTCTTAAATCTCTGCTCTATTCCTTAAAGAGAGCCATAATGACCGACTCATCAATCTCTGTAAAGCGCTCAAAAGGATAGTCGTTTTTCACTTTGAGAGGAAGCGGGAAAGTTGAAAGAATGATGTCTTTCGCGCTTATTTTTTCTTCCTCACCATCTTTTAAGGGCAAAAAAAACCTCAACGAACAAGAAGGAGCAGACCTAAAAGATTCAAGAACTCCCTTTCGAGAGGCCGGAGAGCAAAAAGAAGAAAGCACATAACCACACAGCTGTTGTTCTAAGAGATCTTTGGAATCTTTTGTCATCCGACAAAAATATCCTTCGCCTCGTAAAATTCGAACTTCTCTATTCGGATAAAAGAAAGAAGGGATTTTGTGACGAAATAAAAGCTTTGAAGTGTTTTGCCTCAAAAAAGCAACAACCGAATCCCGTTCCTCGAGTTCTGGAACATGAATCACAAGCTGAAGTAACCCACGATCATTTGCTTTCATGATCCACTCATCAAAAGGTGCCATTGAGTAGGATGATGAAAGATAGTCTCGGAGCTGAATCTTAGCTTTGGGATATTTAGCTTTGATCACTGAGTGAAGAGAATTATTTAAAATGGGATAATCTTCTGCAAGCGGAAGATAAATTGAAAAATTTTCGGGCTTTTTTTCTTTTTTAAGAATAATTTTAGAACATGAAAAAAGTAAAAGGCTAGCGAGCGTCCAAAACCTTGTCTTCAGAAGAGCTCGACTTCTCACGGACTACATTCTTACGACTTGGGCCCACAAATTCAAGACTTATTTCACCAGGCTTCAAATAACCCAGCTCTCTCAACTTCTGCTCTTTGATAAGAGTTGAGTTTTGAAATTGGTGAATTTCCCCTTGTAA
The DNA here is from genome assembly GCA_947467125.1 of Bacteriovoracaceae bacterium. Lineage (GTDB taxonomy): Bacteria > Bdellovibrionota > UBA2428 > UBA2428 > UBA2428 > CANIGN01. Next base: position 905 of record CANIGN010000084.1, read on the forward strand.
TTTATTCACTCTTACTTGAGTTGAATTCATTTCAAGACGAACTCGTCGGATATCTTGCATCAGCAAAACCCATTGAACAAACCCTCTTGGAGCTAAAAGGTTCATCACTATAAAAGCTCCCACAACAAAAAAAAGCTCCTTGTAAGTCCATTCACGGATATCAAAGAGCCTTTTTAAAAACTTCACTCACTCGCTCCAAATTTTCTCAAAGCTACTGTGTTAGAGGTTCCTGATTCACGAGAGGTTGGAATTCCAGCCGTAAAAACAGCAACATCATTTTTCTTTAATAGACCCACACGACCCAATTCATTCGCAAGACTGTCAAAGATTGTATAATCTTGAGTCTGAACTTCTTTCCAAGGAATCACAAAAACTCCTCGAGACAACGCTAACTGTCGACGAACAACTGGATTTTCAACAAAAGCAAAAATGGGGGCCTGAGGATTTAGCCGAGATAAATTTCGGGCAGTATGTCCACTTCGAGTAAGACAACCAAGAGCCTTTGCTTGAATTTTTTTTGAAAGTAAAACAGCGGCAGCCTCCAGAGGAGCTTTAGCCTCAACCGTTGGATCCAAATCATAATTCATTTCAAATTCGCTGCTTTCAGAAGCTCGAATAATCGTGTCCATTGTCTCAACAGCTTTTAGTGGAAAGGACCCCGAGGCCGTTTCATTTGAAAGCATCAAAGCATCTGATCCATCAAAGACCGCATTTGCAACATCGGAAGCTTCCGCACGAGAAGGCGTGGGTTGAGTGACCATACTCATCAACATTTGAGTTGCTGTGATCACAGGTTTACCCATGGTTCTTGCCATTTTTATTAATTTCTTTTGAACAAAGGGAACTTTTTCGTTTCCAATCTCAACACCCAAGTCACCTCGAGCAATCATCAACGCATCAGAAGCTGCTACAATTTCTTCAAGATTTTCTAAAGCTTCTGGTTTTTCAATTTTTGCAATCACTTGAATCTCAGCTGATTTAGAAGCGAGTAAACTTTTTAGATTTTTAACTTCCTGAGCACTTCTCACAAAAGAAAGTGCAAAGAAATCTACTTTTTCACCAATACAAAAAAGAATATCTTCCCAATCTTTTTCGGTAATCGCACTTGCAGTGAGTTTTGCGGAAGGAATATTCACTCCTTTACGCGAACTGAGAGTTTCTCCAAAAATAACTTTTGCATGAACAAGGTTTTTTGCAGGATAAACCGCCGCAATTTCCATGCGAGTGAGTCCATCTTCAATCAACAAAGCATCGCCCACTCTCAATTCATGAGCAAGACGAGGATAACTAATCGAAACAGGTTTTTCCTTTGTCCCATCTCCTTCAATCTGCCGATCGTTGGAACCTGTAAAATAAATATCCTGGCCTTTTTTGAGGATGATCATTTCGGGGATGATTCCGGTTCGAATTTTAGGGCCTTGCAAATCTGCAAGAATTGCAATTTCGCGGTGAAGCTCTGCTGAAGCTTTGCGAATCCATTCAATATTTTGCTTGTGAGCTTTGTGATCGCCATGAGAAAAATTGAGGCGCATAACATCCACGCCTTTTTCGAGAAGCTCACGCAACATCTCATAGCTTTTGATTGCGGGGCCCATGGTTGCAACTATTTTTGATTTACGATTAATAAAACTCACTCCCATCAGTTTAAAACTTTGTGAGCCTGGGCCCAACAAAAGACTTTTGCTACAGCGCCAGGAAAATGACTCAGAGCGACTTATTCATACGCTTTTCGAGCACCTCCGGTCAACAAGGTAAAAACCTACTTAAGGAAATTAATTTCTAAATCGCGCATTCTCTGCTTTATATAGAGGACTCATGTTCAAAACAGTTGTCTGGAATCTTGGTAAACTTTTGCAACTCATTGCCCTTATTCAAGCTCCTTATGCCCTTTATATCGGGGTCACAACAAATGATGCCCGCCTTGAACTGAAATATTTAGGCCTCGCTGTCATTCAGTTTCTTATCGGGCTTGGAGTGGTAAAATGGTCTTCTAAGGGATGACCCAGATTCAAAATAAAATCACAAGCAAAACTATTTTGGGCATCGACCCTGGCACTCGAAAAGCAGGTTACTGCGTGATTCAACTCGCAGGAGCCAACACGCAATCCCTCAAAATTCTAGAATGGGGCGTCTGGAATTTAAACGATCGACTGAGTCTTGGAGAACGACTCGAAATTCTTTTTACGGAAGCTTCTTCTCTTCTTAAAAAATGGAACCCTCAAATCGTAGGACTTGAAAAGGCTGTTGTTTTTAAAAACGTCCCTTCTGCTCTCACGTTGAGTGAAGCTCGTGGAGTCTTGCGACTTGCGATTTATTCCGAGCTCGCCGAAGCGAGCCAACGCTTGGTGGAACTCAGCCCAACACTCATTAAAAAAAGCACCACGGGTCGCGGACTTGCCACAAAAGAAGAGATCAAGAGAAGCCTTGGATTTCGCTGGGGATTGAACTTTGCGTCAGAAACCTTAAAAAATTTCTCTGCCGACGCTTTTGATGCTCTGGCTATTGCCACAAGCGCTGCACTTGTTCATAACAGACAACATGGCCTCAAAACTCGGCCCCA
>CANIGN010000085.1 GCA_947467125.1 Bacteriovoracaceae bacterium
GAGTTAAGAGCCAATCCAAGTACAAGCGAATCACAGTGGATTCAGCAGACATCGGAGACATCATCTTGAGCTTGCGAAGCTCAGACTCAGCTTTTTCACGAGCTTCAGTGCTGAGATTCATTGTTTTGATTTTTTTCTCAAGAGCAAGAATTTCAACTTTGAACTCGTCTTTTTCGCCAAGTTCTTTTTGAATCGCACTCATTTGTTCGTTGAGGTAATACTCTTTTTGTCCGCGCTCCATGGATTTGCGAACGCGTGAGCGAATGCGACGCTCAACTTCTAGAATTTCAATTTCTCCTTGAAGAGAAGCCAAAAGCTTTTCAAGTCGCGGCATGATTTCGAACATCTCAAGAAGTTTCTGTCTTTCATCTACCTTGAGATTCAAATGAGCGACGATGGTGTCAGACAATCGAGATGGGTCATCGATCTTTTGAACAGTGATTAACAACTCAGGAGAAATTCTCTTGTTGAGCTTCACGTAGTTTTCAAAACTTGTACGCAGAGATCGCATAAGAGCTTCGATTTCGAGTTGCTCTCCACCTAAACGATCGGTTTCAACTTTCACTTCAGCTGCAACAAATTTTCCAAGATCTAAATAATCTTGAATGATCGCGCGTTTTTTTCCTTCCACAAGAACTTTGAGAGTTCCGTCGGGAAGTTTGATCATTTGCAAAATGGTTGCGAGTGTTCCCGTCATGTAGATATCATTACGTCCAGGATCGTTTGTCTCGCCGTTTGTTTGTGTACAAAGAAGAATGTCGACTTGTTGATCAACAGCTGCTTCCAAAGCTTGAACTGATTTATCTCTTCCTACAAAAAAAGGAATGATCATGTGAGGAAAAACAACGATGTCTCTCAAGGGCAAGAGAGGATATATGGGAGTTGCTTTTTCTGTGCTTTTTTCGCTTTTGCTACGCCCTTTGGTTCCTTTTTTTGCAGCCATGGGTTCATTCTTGCAGGAAAATTTCGAGCGGACAAATATATACGTAATGCTCAGGGTTATAAGGCTTAATCTTTACAAGATTTTTTAAGATTGAGAGCAAACTGATGATTGCGCCTAGTCAAAAATAAGAAGTCGCATACAAACGCGAGAAACAAAAATCTTAAGCGATTTCTTTTTCTTTATCGCTCTCTGTCCCAAATTCAAGAATGGGTTTTTCTTTTTTACGTAAAACATCAGCTGTAATACGGCAAGATCGACAATTCTTGAGAGAAGGAAGATCGTACATCGTATCTAAGAGAATGTTTTCAAGGATCGATCGCAATCCACGAGCTCCTGTTTTTCGCTTGATGGCATCTTGCGAAATCATATGGAGCGCTTCGTTATCGAATTCGAGGCTAACGCCTTCAATCTCAAAAAGCTTTTGATACTGCTTTATGAGAGCGTTTTTGGGTTTGGTGAGAATATTCACTAAACTTTCTTCATCAAGCTCATCTAATGTTGCGATCACAGGAAGACGACCTAAGAATTCTGGAATCAATCCAAAGCGAGTGAGGTCTTCAACCATCACATGCTCAAGAGGATTCAAAACTTGGCCTTTTGTTTTTTTAGAAACGGTTGCTCCAATGCCCATGCTCTTTTGATGCATTCTGCTTTCAACGAATTTTTCGAGACCCGCAAAGGCTCCTCCGCATATAAAGAGGATGTTAGAAGTGTCTACTTGAATATATTCTTGTTGAGGATGTTTGCGTCCACCCTTGGGAGGAACGTTTGCACGAGTTCCCTCAATAATTTTCAAGAGAGCTTGTTGCACTCCTTCTCCACTCACATCTCGAGTGATGGAAGGGCCGTCTGATTTACGAGTGATTTTATCCACTTCGTCGATGTAAACAATTCCGCGTTGAGCGCGTTCAACATCCCAATCTGCAGCTTGAAGCAAATTGAGAATGATGTTTTCCACGTCTTCACCTACATATCCCGCTTCTGTAAGAGAAGTGGCATCGGCAATCGTGAAGGGAACTTTCAGAGTTTTTGCGAGCGTTTGAGCAAGCAAAGTTTTTCCGGTTCCTGTAGGACCGATCAAAAGAATATTTGATTTTGAAATTTCAACGTCGTCATTTTTCAAAGATTTTGGAAAATGAATGCGCTTGTAGTGGTTATGTACCGCAACGGAGAGAATCTTCTTCGCTCGTTCTTGTTTGATCACGTAATCATCAAGAATGGCTTTGATTTCTTGTGGCTTAGGAACTTTAGCGACACCTTGTCGAACCTCTCGAACCTGTTCTTCAGTAATGATGTCTCGGCAAAGTGTGACGCACTCGTCACAGATGTATACCGATGGTCCTGCAATTAATTTTTTAACTTCACGTTGGGTTTTTCCGCAAAAGGAACAACTTAAGTCTTTCATGTTTTCGCCCCCTCAGCGACCTTAGCGATTCTCACGCTTTTTGTTGACCACAGCATCAATTATACCAAAGTTCTTAGCATCATCGGCTGACATGAAATTATCCCGATCCGTGCGTTTTTCGATCTCACTTAATGACTGACCTGTATGATCAGCAAGAATTCCGTTGAGTAATTGTTTCATGCGCAAAATTTCTTGTGCATGAATTTCAATATCAGAAGCCTGACCTTGAACACCTCCCAAAGGTTGGTGAATCATGATTCGTGAATTCGGAAGAGCAAAACGTCTTCCCTTTTCTCCACCAGCTAATAAAACAGCGCCCATACTTGCGGCCATACCTGTGCAATACGTTGATACCGGACAGGTGATGTATTGCATAATGTCGTATATTCCCAATCCTGCAGAAACACTGCCACCCGGACTATTTATATACATAAAGATCTCTTTTTCAGGATCTTCCGACTCTAAAAAGAGTAGTTGAGCGATAATTGCGTTCGCGACATGATCATTTACCTGGGTCCCCAAAAAGACAATTCGATCTTTTAAAAGGCGGGAGTAAATATCATAGGTTCGCTCTCCACGGGGCGTTTGCTCTACAACATAGGGAATATTTGCAACAATATCTTCAAGTTTCATCAAGCCTCAGTAGCCTTTCCTAGGAGCCAGTCGAGAGTCTTCACCTCTTGAATTTTTTCGACAACCGCACCGACCATACCTCGGTTTTGGATTTCTTCGAAAACTTCTTGAGGGTTGCGTCTTTGTTCGACTGCCATCCTTACAATTTCCTTTCGGAAATCTTCTTCGCTGGCTTGAATATTTTCCTTCTCTCCGATTGCATCAAGAATGAGTGAAGTTTTGGCTTGAGACTCGGCAGCCGTCAAAATGCTGTCGCCTTGTTCTTTAAGTTTCACTTCGATGTCTTCTTTGCTGAAACCCCTTTTTCCAAGTTCTGTCGCATAGTTATAAACAATGGTTTGCATCCAACGAGCTTTCATGGATTCAGGAACTTTAATTTCGTGTCCTTTAATCAAGAATTCGACAAGATTTTGGCGGTGCGTATCGTTCTGAACTTGCTGTTTTTGAGCCTTTAATTCTTCTGTTATTTTTTCGCTA
>CANIGN010000086.1 GCA_947467125.1 Bacteriovoracaceae bacterium
ACGGCAATGGGTTTTGAAAATCCTACAGCAAGCCACAGAAGTCCCAGCATATAAAAAGTTTGCGCACTTAAGCTTTTAGTTTCCTCTCGGCGCATGACTCCACCCATTATTTTGTGAATGTATCGATTAAGGCTGTGAATACGTAAGCGAAGAACATCGATTGAAAAAACAAGAAGAGTTAAAAGAGCAACTAAAACAATCGTTTGTTTACGATCTAAAACGTAAAGAAATATATAAGCCGCAATTGTTCCACTCAGCATGTGGTAAATCTTGCGACCAATGTGGTCGTCTTTACGCGTGGGAAAGCTTTTAAATTTCATTGTTCTTCAGTGAGAGAAAGAATTTCCTTAACATCGCCTTTGCCGTGTCGAACAACAACAGGTTCAGCAATAGAAAAATCAATAACAGTCGAAGGTTCAGAGGCAACATGATCTGTATCAAGGATAAGTTGAATAGATTTTCCAAGAACTTTTTCGATTTGAGCAGGATCTGTAAGAGGCTCTCCTTCGGGACTTGTGCAAGAGGTCCCTACAATTGGATGTCTAAGCGCATTTACCAGTGCGAGTGCGACAGGGTTTGCGGGAACCCGAATTCCCACACTGCTTCGTGAACTCACGAGGAGCTTTGGAACAAGGCGAGTGGCAGGTAATACAAATGTATAAGGTCCTGGCAAAAGTCGGCGCATATCTCGATAAACACGATTGCTGACAATGGCGAATTGGCTCAATTCTTTGAGGTCCGCACAAATCACACTGAGAGGCTTTTTGCGGTCACGTTTTTTTACAAAATAAATTTTATCGATAGCTTTTTTGCTATAGAGATCGCATCCAAGGGCGTAACCCGTGTCTGTTGGAAAGGCGATGATGCCCCCACGTTGGAGGACTGCCACAGCTTGATCAATGACCCTGGGGGAAATAACCGGGGTGCCGACCTTGAGAATCATGTAACTTTTGTAACATGGCCCCCTTCAACTCACCACGCCCCTCAAAAGAAAGTGTCGCCTAGGAGCCCCATTTTGATGCATTCAATCTTAAGTCGCTCTACTCGCGTAATGCGCAATGCGTTACCTAGGATGGGTTAATCTTATTTTGAGTGCATAATTGTTATTGTGGATGAGCAAAAAGGACGTATTGCATGGATTGACGTTGCTAAAGGTATTGGCATTTTATTAGTTTGTTTAGGGCATCTTTTAGGGGGGCTTGAAAATGGTGGTTTAGTTTCCGTTAACAATTTAGGAGCTTTTCGCACTACATATTTTATTATTTATTCTTTTCATATGCCGCTTTTTTTCTTTTTGTCTGGATTAACATTTAGAGTACCTATTCGAAGTAATTATATAGATTTTATCTTGCATAAGATTTTTGATCTTATGTTGGTTTATTTAATATGGAGCTTAATCTTTGGATATTCAAAAATATATTCTTCTCAGTTTGTAAATAAACAGGTGGATCTTCTTTTTTTTACAAAAATACTTATTCATCTATTTGCACATTTTTGGTTTTTGCAATCTTTATTTATTATTCAAGTGGGATATGGGACCTTGTTTGGATTTTTCGACAAAAAAAATATAAACAAATATATTTTGTTGGTGTTACTGGTTGGACTATGTTTTTACTCGTTTGAGAAAAATTTCGTTTGGTATTCTATCTTTTTTACTTGGGGAACGCTTTGTGGCCCAGATTTTTTGAAAAACATCCGACAACAAAAAATAATTTTTCTGGAGATTGGTGCAACGATATGTTTTTTGTCCTTAGTAATTTTGAAATACACTTTTTCAATCTTTCAATTTAGGGGTATCTTTTATTCTTTGAATACTTTTGCTTTGGCCGTTATTGGAACTTTTATTTGTGTGAGGTTGTCTTCAAGGATGAAGGGGAGAGCGTTCTCTTTTTTTGCTTATTTAGGGTATTATTCATTACCGATTTACATATTACATGTTTATGGAGCTGCTGGAGTAAGAGGAGTACTTTTAAAGTTTGGTTTTAGAGATTTAAGTCTTCACGTCATACTTGCGATCGTTTTCTCTCTTCTGGCGCCAATAATGTGTTTTAAACTGCTCAAAAAGCTTCGATTAGGTTTTTTATTTGGACCTTCAATATTTTTAAAGCCCAAGAAGGTAGAGCAGTAAATTACTTTTTAGCGCACATAATTTTTGATTTTATGGTTTTAAAATTGCCCTATTCCCTTTATTGCGCAACGCAATAATGCTAAAAGTAGCTTCCGTGTCAGAAAGCCAAAAAAGTTGTTTTAGCTGTCGAGTGCCTTTGAAGGCTGAAGGCGCGCCTTTGGCTGCTTATCTTGCAGATCGTTTTACTTATTACAAACAAGAAGACTGGCAGCGGATGGTTGAAGAAAAGCACATCCTCTTAAATGGCGAGGTGAGAGCTGCGGATACCCCTGTTCATGCTGGCGATGAGATCAAGTATTTCACTCAAGAGCGCCCTGAGCCAAAGGTTCCCACTAAAATAGCGATCGTTTATGAAGATCAGGATCTTTTAATCGTGAATAAGCCCGCACATTTGCCAGTGCATCCTTCGGGCAAGTATTTGCGTAACACTCTTATTCACCTTCTTCGTAAACAGAAGCACAATGACAAGCTATTCCTTGCTCATCGAATTGATCGCGAAACATCTGGGCTTTGTGTTTTGACAAAAAGCACACTCGCTAAAGAGAAAATGTATTGGGTCTTTTATGAGGGCCAAGTTGAAAAAACTTATTGGGCTCTTGTCTGGGGCAAACCCGATCCTGCTTCTGGAATGATTGATGTGCCTATTGGAGCGGTTCCTAAGGGAAATACGCAGCTTTCAAAGATTCGAATTAAACAAATTGTGGGAGGCGTTGAGAGTAAACGCGCTCAAACGAAGTTTAAAACTCTTCAAACAAATTGGATTCGGGGGCCTTGGATGCCTCCACCTTGGAAAAATCTTCAAAATATGACTCAAAATAAAGAGTCCGGTGATTGGCCTGTTTCTCTCGTGGAATGTCGACCAATTACGGGTCGAACGAATCAAATCAGGGTTCATATGGCTCATGTGGGCTGTGGGCTTGTGGGGGATAAGCTTTATGATCCTTCCGAAGAGATATTTTTAGAGCTTTGTGAGGGGAAACCTCTTTTAGAGGGAGAAGAGGGCTTGCCCGGCTTTCGTTTGCCCCCTCATTTGCGTCCTCGCCTTGTGTTGGATGCTCATGCTCTTCATGCGCGCACTTTGAAGTTTCGCCATCCGCGAACGAATGAGACTCTTGTCCTCAATGCCCCGCCCCCGCAGTCGTGGCGTGGTTTTTACCGATCTTAACTTCGATTTCTCTTCGATTTTTAGGTCGATTTCTGAGTAATCTTTCGTGATTCGAGTTGATTCATAGAAAGGCCTTTGCTAACTGTTACTCCTTACAGCAAATAAGGAATATGAATGTCT
>CANIGN010000087.1 GCA_947467125.1 Bacteriovoracaceae bacterium
AGCTCTCAAAACTTTTATCGACGTATATTCAACCACTGCCTCAGCTCGTAAACACTCATACAAAACGCCTTCACACGCATTTTTCCCAAACAATTGCTCAGACGGGGCGCTTGGCAAGCTCAGAGCCAAATTTGCAGAACATTCCCATTCGATCCGAAAGAGGTTCACGAATTCGTAAAGCCTTTATCGCTGAAGAAGGAAACTACATCTACTCTGTCGACTATTCGCAAATCGAACTGCGTTTTTTAGCAGAAGTCACGCAAGACAAAGAACTCACACGAGCTTTTAAGGACGGAGCCGACATTCATGCTCGCACGGCTTCCTTGATTTTTGCCAAGCCCGAGAGTGAAGTCACAAGTGACGAGCGTCGCTCTGCCAAGACCATCAACTTTGGAATTATTTACGGTCAAACCGCTTTTGGTTTGGCGAAGACTTTGGGAATTTCTCGCCAAGATGCTCAGCGCTTTATTGAAAGTTACTTCCAAAGCTATTCACAATTAAAAATGTGGATGGATGAAGTCGTCAAACAAGCTCGTGAAACTGGCGAGGTCAAAACCTTTCTTGGAAGAATCAGAAAACTTGAAAATATTAACTCAAAAAACCCAGCTCTTCGAAATTTTGCTGAACGCATGGCCGTCAACAGTCCTCTGCAAGGAACATCTGCTGATCTTATAAAACTTGCCATGATTCGAGTCAGAGATTGGATTAAAGAGAACAAAGCTCCTGTGAAAGTCGTTCTTCAAATCCATGACGAATTATTGTTTGAAGTCAAAAAAGGTTTTGAAAAAGATTTTTATCCTGAAGTGAAAAAGATTTTAGAAGACCCTGAGATTTTTATGTCTTTTACAGGACAAAAACTGAATACACCCTTACTCACAAATCATAGTTATGGTGAGAACTGGGGAGAGATGAAAGATCTTGATTAAGTTATTTTTTTTTCAAAACAACCCAGAGTTCCATGTCTTGGCGTTTTGAATGCGAAAAAGGGCTTCGAGTCCATTCTTTGATTTCGAAAAAGTCTTGAATATGAGCGCGGAGTTCCCATTCGCTTAAGCCAAAAGGTGGGCCCTCTTGACTTGATCTTGTAAAAAAAACACCCGCATAAAATCCATCTTTTTTTAAAAGATGGTGAATTCGTCGAATCGTTTTTTGTCTTAACTCAGGATCAAGAGCGACAAAAAAATAGTTTTCGATAACAACATCAAAGTTTTCGACCGGAGCCTGAAAGAAATCTCCCACTTTGTAATCGCAAGAAGAGCCAGGATAAAGCTTCAAGAATTCAGATTGAGCTTTAGGGGAAAGATCAAAAGCGGTGATGTTTTTTGAATGATTTTCAAAAAAAGGAATTTCATGCCCATGACCTGCACCAGGAATAAGCCAACGAGGTCCACTTTCTTTGATCAACTTTAAAGAGTGTTTTTCAAAAAGCGGATTCATTGCGTTCATGTTCCAAGGAGTCTGCTCATCAAGGTAGGCTTGATTCCAATCTCTTTGAACGCGAGCCTTGCGAAAGGGTTGGGGCTGAAAGACTTCAATGTTTTTTAAGTTCAGTAAAAAACTTGCTTGTACCTTTCGGCTCATCAGCGCAGGTATTTTTTCATCGCCCAAATAAGCGTGTAAGCGATTCCATTCGTCTATTTTCACGTCTTCAAGACGACACGTAAGTTCAAGCCCGCCCAAAAAGCGCCAAAGTATTTTCTCACCTTGTTCTATGACCTCTTGAGCTACAAGAGGATCATCAAAAGAGGTCACAACGATTTCTTCACCATCATAATCCGACACAAGAGGGTAGCGATCATCTCCTTGGGGACGATGGAGGCTTAAGAAAATTCTCTGAAGAAAACTTTCATCGTCAAGGCGAATACCTTCTTGCGTGACAGGAAAACCTTCTTCATCGATGTGAATTCTTTTTTTCATGCAATATCTTTGGAATTAAAAACTTAAAGTTTCTTTTAATTTCTGAACGCCTTCCTGCATCTCAGCACGAGACATAGTGTAGGGTGGGGCCAAAACAAAAGCATCACTCTGCAAAGACTCTTCTTCACCCGTCACGGGCCAAAGCACAAGACCTCGTTCTTTGGATTTTTTAAATAACTTCATGACGATTTTTTCTTCAGCTGGGAAAAATGACTTTTTAGATTTATCTTTCACAACGGTCACGCCCCAGAAAAAACCTTTTCCAGAAACTCTTCCTACGTGAGGTAAAGTGAGCAATTCTTTTTTGAGTAATTCACCTAAGAAAATACCGTCTTCTTCTACTTTTGAAATTAAATTTTCTTTTTCAATTTCCAAAAGAACTTCCAGAGCACAAGCAGCCATCATCGGACTATGCATATAAGTTTGATGATGCATAAAACCTCCGCTTCCTTTTTTTATTTTCGAAATGATTTCTTCCGAAACTAAAAGAACGCTCGTAGGAATAAGTCCTGCATTGACTCCTTTTCCCATAACAATCACGTCAGGAACAAAGTTAAAGTGCTGACAAGCAAAATACTCACCCGTTCTACCAGCGCCACACGCCACCTCGTCGGCGATGATTTTGATATCGTATTTTTTACAAACAGCCACAACCGAAGCAAAATAATTCTGCGGCGGAACAGAACAAGCGCCCGAAGATCCCATAATCGTTTCAATGATAAAAGTCGAAACTGTCTCGGGTCCAAGTTCAATGATTTTATTTTCAAGTTCTTCTGCAAAATTTATCTTTTCGCCTATTTGACCTTCTAAAGGGGCACTCACAAAAGCAACGTCAGAGATATAAGGAGCGAAATATTTTTTATAGTTTTTTCGAGCAGAAGCGGCAAAAGCCATTCCTACGTTCCCATGGTATCCAGGAGACCGCGCAATCACCTTATGCTTCTTTGTTTTTCCTTCTTCACAAAAACTTTGTCGCACAATTTTGATCGCAGCCTCTACAGCTTCTGATCCTGAGCTCAACAAACCCACATGAGAAAATCCTTTGGGCGCGTAGCTTAGGATTTTTTGCGCGTATTCTTCCATAGGAGATGACGTGAAATGCCATCCATTGACGTAACTCAGCTTTTTCATTCGATCTGCAATTCGCTGAATCAAATCCTTACGTCCGTGTCCGAGAGCGTTTACGAAAGCACCGCCACTCATATCAAGGTACTTTTTGCCATTTTGATCCCAAATCCAAGATCCCTCCGCACGATCCGCTAGGGGCATATCGAGAGTGAAATTTCTATACAAGACGTTCGACATATTTTATTGGCCTCTATTCAAGTCTATAATGAAGCTTAATGGCCGTCTCGCAAATTACCCGACCTTCTGTTTTTGTTAACGCTGCTTTCCGCAGTCC
>CANIGN010000088.1 GCA_947467125.1 Bacteriovoracaceae bacterium
TGTTCTTGCCAAATTTCTGCCACTTGGAAGCCTTTTTGCGAAAGGCGTTCTCCCATTTATTCCCGGTGACATCGTGAAATCAACTTTTGCAGCGACTCTTGCTTCAAAATTGAATTCTAGAAAAAATTAACTTCAACTAAAGTCATAAAATTCCGAATAAATCAGGAGTGTTACGGGCATTTCTTTACATATTCTTAACAGTGTATGTGATTCCAATTTCGCATGCCCAAGAAAAAACAAAACATCAAAAGCCTGAAAACAGCGAAGTTCCGTATAGATCCTTTTCTGAAAAAATAGGTGTCTACGAAAAACCTCAATACTTCATCAATCACATGGGCTGCAAAAAATCAGATGGCGAAAAAGAAGTTTGGGATACTGACAAATATATTTGGGAAATCGGAAAGAATATCCAAAACAAAGATTACTCACTTACGGATTTTATAAGTGGAATAGATGCTATTTTTGAGAAAGCTTATAAATTTAAAAACGATTTAAACGAAATTGTTTTTTGGAACAAAGACAAAAAACCTACAAACTCAGATGATCTTAACGTATACAAAAAAGAACGTGAGGAATTTAAAACAATCCTCAAAGAACTCCTTCAACCCTTTGAAGAAGAAGGCAAAAAAAGTCACATTTCTCCTCTAGCACCTAATGCCTATAGAAAATCTTACTCGCTCTACAAAGAGCGAATTGAAAGATTAAACAAATGGAAAGAAAAATACCCTCATAAGATAAAAATTCTTTGTCCCGAAAATCCTGACAATCCAGAAAATGCTTTTCTAAATTACGAAAAAGATGCTCTTGGTGAAAACTTTAACGACAAACAACATCCTCCATTAGACGTACTCGCAAATCACATTGTGAACTCTACGGGATGTGAAGAAAAAGAAAGAAAAGCAACCCCCCTCCCCCTTTGGTATGTGGGAGATCGAATACAAAGTGGAGAGTTTAGCCTTGAAGAATGGAAAGGGGCTTTTAAAAAAGAACTTGATCAATCTGTAAAAAAAAGAACCCTCAATAAAGAAAATAGGACCGAATACGAAAATCGATTTAACGAATTACTGAGTCGTTTCGAAAAAGCGGAAGTAACAGATAACCTACCCCTTGCAAAAGGGACAACTTTTAACAAAGACGCAGAACTCATCAATGACTACAGAAACATCCGAAACGAAGACATCCGACTTCAACAGTGGATCCTTTCTAAAAGATTAATAGAGAAAGAGAATTTCCCTTGTGATCCTCGAAAGATTATCGAGGGGAGAGGACTCATCGATCAAGTTCACTATGCGTTTGATCCACCTCAAGAGGGTCAAACTAAAGACATTGTTAAAAACAGTTGCCAAGCTGTTGGAAAAAATCTTGAAAAGAAGTACGAAGATCAACTCACAAAAATTAAAGAACAAATTGAAACAGTTTTTTATCGAGCAGAACCTAACTTTTCACCAGAAGATGATCCAAACGCCATCAGAAAAGAAAAAGAAGAAATCAACGAAATAATCTCCAAAGCAACAAGCGCCCTTAAGGGAAAAGAACTTACTAAATCATATAACCTCGCTCAAAATTTTACAAAAAAACATTCATCAAAACTAACTCCACTCACAGAATCCCGATTAAGTGGAATCGTAATACAAGCACACATAGACGAATTGGTTTCGTTTTGGACAAAAAACTTCATACTGAACGACACATCCCCTACTTCAGCTGAAGGTCAGAAGCTTCTTTCCAACTATCTCAATAAAAGCAACAAAGCATCGAACTCAAAGATGCTTCTTTCTTGCTTTGAATCGAATGGTAAAATCTACTTTCACACCTCACACGGTAGCGAAACACAAAACACAACTTATCTTTCTCCAGGAAAAGAAGACTCAAAAAATGTTTTAGATAAAATTCAAGAACGACGACAAAAACAAAGTAAGAACTCCAGCGCTCATCACTTTGACCAACAAACAAACTGGGGAACAGCTCAAATCTCTTTCGATCAGAGCTCACTATCTAGTCCCGCTGGAAGATACTACCACCAAAGCATCTCCAACATTGTCTACTCATCAGCTAAAAATAAAAATTCATCCAATAATTCTGAACAAGCCTTCTCTAAAGTCATTAACGAATGCCAGCTTCACTCACTTCTGCCAAAATCAAGTGAAGAAGAAATTAATAAAGTTTCCAACGAACTTCTTAAAAGAATGAAAAGATCTGACTCAGGATATAAATTTTCATCCTTGAGTTGGAACAATACAAGCCAAAGCTCAAAAAATACAGCCCTTGAAGACTTTGCCTATATTCAGCAATTTTGTCTTCCACTTCATCTAAATTTTGCTTATCAAGTTTATAAAAACAATCCCAAATATTTTGGAAGCCTTGCTCCTGAAAAAGGTCGAAGGAAAGAATGTAGTTCCGTAGGAGACATAGACCAATCTACAAACTTCATATTGAACGACGTGAATAATTACGTACTCGGAATTCTAAAATCAAATCATAAAAACGCATCCTCATCTGAACAACTTGCAAACGCAAATATAACACCAGAAGAAATAAAAAAAATGAAACAAACTTACACAACTCTTGAATTAAAAGAAAAGGAAGCTGAAAAAAATCAGGAACTTTTTGAAAATCTAAAAGAAGACGCTGTCATGACTCACTACTTAAAAAGATCTCAAGAAGCCTCAATTAAAGAAGCATGGAAGATGCTTAGCTTGTCAAACACACTCCTCGGATGGAAAGATAACGAAACAATAGAAACAGGACCAAACTTAAAGAAAGTTCTAGAAGATTATGCTTTAAGTGATGGATCTAATCACACAAATCGAAAAGAAGAACTTCTCAATGCACAACAAGAACGAAGAAAACGAAGCCTTAATCAACTCAACACATGGCTTCACGAACGCAAAAACTCATTTAAAGGAAACTTTGCGAATCAATTTGATGATTCCTTCTACCATTTAAAAGATCGATTTGAAGCGCTCAACGACCTATACGATTCTTACGAAAAAGAACTCGCAGATCAAATCAGGCTTTGTGCGCAAAACACACTCAACAACGAAGCTATTGCTTCCATGTTACCTCTTTATACTGATCCGAGTTTAGATAAAGAAAAGAATAAGAAACCTAGTCGAAAACCACTACTCAATCTTAGAAAATAAAATTACTTAGTTCCAGAATCTTTAGAAGCATCACTCATAACGTTTGCTTTACCACGAACGGCAAGATTCACGTTTGAAAAACCCATTTTAGTGAGCGTAAAGAGTACACGCTTTACGTACATAAATTCAATTTGCTTATCAGCCTGAAGAA
>CANIGN010000089.1 GCA_947467125.1 Bacteriovoracaceae bacterium
CAACAGAAATCGTTTACGATTTTTGCATGCATCACAAAATCACCTTCACTCCCACTCTCGCTCAAAATATTTACGTGGGGCTGATTTATGATACGGGACTCTTCAAACACTCAAACACCACTCCAAAAGTGATGCGCATAGGAGCTCATCTTCTAGAATTTAAATTCAACCACACACAAACAGCTGAAAAAGTTTTGTTTATTCGAAACGCAGCAAACCTCAAACTTGCACAAAAACTTTTATCAAACATGAAGATGGAATCTAATAACCGCTACGTTTGGGCTAAAATCACTCAAAAAGATTTTCTCGACGCGGAAGCAAAGCTCGAAGATCGCGAAGGCCTTATCGACCTTTTGTTTTTAACTGATAAATGCGAAATCGCAGCACTCTTTAGCGAAGTTGAATCGAACACATGGAAGATTTCTCTCAGAGCTCGACGCCTAGATGTGGCTCAACTTGCAAAATCTCTTGATCCCAATGGAGGCGGCCATCGCTTAGCCGCTGGATGTTCTGTAAGTGGAGAAGAAAAAAAGCTTTCCACCTGTCACACACGAGCGCTGGAAATCATCGAGAAAGGTGAATACATATGAAAAAAGTTCTTTCCCTTTTAACTCTCACTCCTCTCCTGGCTTTAAGTGCATCCACCTCTCCTGTTTCTTTTCTTAAACCTGAAACCCTCGATCAACTCAGTCGCAAACTAGGATACAAAGTAAAAGAAGCTGCGATTGAAGACTACATGCTTTTCAATGAGAGAATCCAAGCCGGCTTCGTGAAAGAAGAGTGGATCACAGATTGTAAAAAAACAAAAAACAAAGCGCTGTGTGATGTGATCGAAGATTATTTCGACTTCATTAAGCGAGACAACAAAAAAGAAAAAGGAAAAAGATTTTTCGCCAGTGTTGGAAAAATTACTAAAAAAAATATTCAAAAAATGCAAAGTGGGAACTTCCAGGGCCTTCTCCATGCTCTCCCATCCAAAAACAAAAATCTTCTTATAGAGTTTGCACGTGAAGCGATTAAAAATACTACTTGTCCGCAAAATTTAAGCCTCGCACTTGCCTACAACCTGGAACCTTTTGCTGGAAATCCAAATTACTTTCCCCTTATTGAAAAACTTTATTCTCGTGGACTTGCTTGCGCAAAGCCATCCGAACCAGCCTACGAGTTAGGAAATTTACGCTTTGCTTTAATTTATGCGGCTCTCGACAAAAACGCAGAAGCCGTTACTTATTTCAAAAAAGCACTTCTAGCCGAATTCCCTAGAGAAGATTATAGAAGTCTCTACTGGCTTGGTCATTTACTAAAAAAAACCAACCCCGATGAGAGCGAAGAATACACAAGTTCTTTGATCGAAAAATATCCACGCTCCTGGTACACGATCAAACTTTTACACGAAAAAAACATAGATCCTCTCAAAATGAATTTAAGAGCAAGCGTTGCAAGCGATCTCTACTCCATTCCTGATGCTCGATTAGATTCAAAGTTTACATGGCTCAAGATGGGCCTTCTTCTTGAATCCGATCCCTATAAACTCAAAAAATACGCAGAATATCTATCTGATCAAATTCCTCCGCATCTTGAATTTGGTTACGTTCAACACTTAGCTCGCCTTCTTCATTCTGCAGACCTGTACAAAGCGCAAATTGGAATTCTCACTAAATACCTCACGCTTTCAAATCCTCCTGTTACAAAAGAAATCATGGAGTATCTTTACCCAGCTCCTTACCTCGAGCTTTTTAACCTCCACGGAGTAGAACTCGACACAGCCCTTCTCTTAGGTCTTGCACGACAAGAAAGTTCTTTTGATATTCACGCAAAATCAGGTGCAAATGCGTGGGGATTACTCCAAATGCTTCCTTCGACAGCTCGTCAAATGGGTTCCAAGAATAGCCAAAAGCTCTGGAGCCCATCTGAAAATATTCGATATGCCTCTAAATATCTTATTCGTCTTGCAAAGCGATTTAACAATAGCATTGAGCGCTCCCTTGCTGCCTATAATGCAGGCCCTGTACGAGTTGAGGAATGGGAAAAAAACTACTCATGGATAAAAGATCCAGAAATTTTTATGGATCTTATTCCCTATAGAGAAACACGTGACTACGTTCCTACAATTTTGCGAAATGCTTACTGGTATCACAGAATTTACCCAGGAACTCTCAACATTAGTAAAACGGAATACGTCACAAGCGGCCTCATTAAGCCCCTCATTGTGAAGTTTCAGTAGTTTTTATATTTTCATTCCAAGCTAACTTCGATAGAAAACTTTCATGAGTCATTCTTTACCCAAGCACCCTCAACAAGCAGATATTTTAATTTACTCAAAAGACTACTGCCCCTACTGCGTTGCTGCTAAAAATTTACTCACTCAAAAGGGTGTGGGCTTTGATGAAATTGACCTCTCACAAAAGCCTGAACTTCGAGATGAGATGATCAAAAAAGCAGGGGGACGCACAACAGTTCCTCAAATTTTTATCGGGCCTCAACATATTGGCGGCTTTGATGATCTAAAAGCGTTGGATACGGCAAAAAAACTCGACGCGATTCTTTTTAAAAAATAGTTTTAATCTTTTATTTAATTTTTTATAGAAGCAGGCTGAGCAATAAAGTTCTTACTACGATCGCCAGAAGGACTTGTCATCCTAGCAGATTCGACCATCGCCTCAGGACTTCCCGCTCCTTTTGAAACAGAACTGATACGACGACTTTGTGTATCCATCATTGGTAAGCGACTGATAAAATAAGCCACATCTACAAAAGCGACATTGTAACGAACAGATCGAAGAATTCGATCAAAATAATTTTTAACAATCCCAGTAGAAGGAGTTTTAATTTCTTTTAAAGCTCGACCCTGATGACTAATGAGACGTCGACGATGTTTCTCATACTTAACCTGAAAATCTTCAGTCGCATATCCTTTAAACTGATCTAAAAACTTATGGGATTTAACAGCCGCTGCAACTTCTTCGGGAGCATCTAAAATCTCGACTCCCTTCACATTAGCGTCTGCATCATAATGCACAACAACGTTGATCAAAATGCCATCAGCATCGACACTTGATCCGTGACTGACTCCCA